>JAPOTI010000115.1 GCA_026709265.1 Paracoccaceae bacterium
TGCGCCCATAACTCGCACACAATCAAACACGAGTCAAGTGTGTAATATTGATAGGGCCGAGACGGGTCGGGTGACATCCTGGATGGGATCCTTGCGCAGGCCTGATGATCAGGCTACATTCACACAATGATGAACAATGGCAATGCGGGATGGGATCCGAGGCAACCCCCTGTTCGGCAGGCGGTCCTCTATGCGCGTGTTTCTTCCAAGGAGCAGGACAGGGAGGGGTATTCCATTCCGGCCCAGTTGAAGCTTCTCCAGGATTATGCGTTGAAGGAAGGTTTTGCTGTTGCGCGGGAATATGTCGATATTGAGACGGCCAAGACCACGGGGCGGGCGGGTTTCAGCGGCATGGTGGCCTATCTTCGCCAACATTCCTGCGTGCGGGTGGTGTTGGCTGAGAAGACGGATCGGTTATACCGCAACCTGCGGGACTGGGTGACATTCGACGAGCTGGGCATGGAAATCCATCTTCCGAAGGAAGGTGTTGTTCTGTCGCGGGACTCGCGGTCCGCAGAGAAGTTGATGCATGGGATCCGCGTCGTGATGGCCAAGAACTATATTGACAATCTGTCGGAAGAAGCCCGCAAGGGTCAACTTGAGAAAGCGGCGCAAGGCCATTGGCCCACCCGCGCGCCCATCGGTTATCGCAATGTGACCCGCCCGGATGGCCGGAAGGTGATTGCGCCGGATCCAGAGTTGGCCCCTCTGGTCACCAAGCTGTTCAACTGGTATGCCACGGGTCACTATGCGCTGGGGGAGATCACCACCCGGGCGCGTGCCGAAGGCCTGGTCTATCGCAAGAGCGGCAACAGGGTGCCGGTGAGCACTGTTCATTCGGTTTTGCGCAACCGCATCTACACCGGCGAGTTTGACTGGAAGGGGACGAGATATCAGGGCCAGCACGCCCCGCTCGTTCCGGTCGAATTGTGGGAGCGGGTCCAGGCCGTCCTGGACAGCCGGTCGTCGCGGAAACCGAAACGTTCCAAGCATAACTTCGCGTTTTCCGGGCTGATCTCCTGTTCCCGATGTGGGTGCGCCATTGTCGGTGAGATGAAGAAGCAGAAATACATCTATTATCACTGCACGGGCTATGCCGAGAAATGCACAGGCAATCCGGCGTCCTGTCGCCGGAAGCATGTGCGCGAGGAAGTCCTTGAAGATCAATTCGCCCAGGTGCTGGGCCGATTGCGGTTTGATGACGAGGTGCTCGAGTGGGCGCGTCTGGCCTTGCAGGCGAGCCATGCGGAAGAGCAGCAGGAACACCAGGCAGCCATCAGCCGGCTGGACGCCGAATGCACGCGTCTGGGTGAACGGATTGATGCCATGTACATTGATAAACTCGACGGTCGTATCGATGGGGCATTCTTTGACAGGAAGTCAGCGGAATGGCGCGCCGCGCAAAACCGCTGTCTGCGTGAGATTGCGCACCATCAGCAAGCCGGGCCGTCTTATATTCACGAAGGTGTCGCCCTTCTTGATCTGGCGCGCAACGCCCAGCCCCTGTTCGAACGCCAAGGGGCACGGGAGAAACGCCGCTTGCTCAATTTTGGACTATCGAACTGCACCTGGGATGATGGAGTGATCGACGTGGTTCTGCGACAACCCTATGATTTATTGGCAGAAACCACTGCCGTGGCGACCCGTTCAGACACCGAGTCCGGGGTGAATCCCAACAAAAGTGAGATTTGGCTGGGGTGGTAGGATTCGAACCTACGGTACACGGTACCAAAAACCGCTGCCTTACCACTTGGCTACACCCCACCAGGTTGAACTTCGTAATTTCACGCTGCTTGATTTGCAACGCATAATTCATCTCTTACGACAATTGAGAGTTGGAGGAAATCTACGCGCGTGCTGATTGGCCAATATCCCATTGGTGAACCGGGTCGGGTCGGCCATTTGGGTTCCGCGGTGTGCCTGAATTTCGACCCCAATCACTGTGAGTTGGCACCGACCGGTTCGCCGCTGCATCGATGACAGTGACCTGCGGAACAGTCTTTCAAATGGATTGATCATAAGGGCCAATCGTGCCCTCCTGACGGATCAGTTGATCAAAATCCTCGAAGATCCGGCGCATCTCGTTTTCGCTTGACATGCTTTCGCAGACAACAACGAGATTGGGGGTGTTTGAAGATGCACGGACCAGTGCCCATGATCCATTCTCGAGTTGGCAGCGCGCGCCATTGACAGTGACAATATCAACAATCCTTTGACCGCCGAGACGACCATTTTGTGCCCCATATGATTTGAGCCGGTTGATGATCCGTTCGACCGTTTCATACTTGTCGGTGTCGCGACAATGAGGGGACATGGTGGGGGTGATCCAACTCTGCGGCAGCGCGGCAATGGCATCGGAAAGTGAAGCGTCGGGCATGTCATCGAGAAACTGGCAGAGAGTTATTGCCGCCAATAACGCATCGTCATACCCACGCCCGATCGGATTTCCGAAATAGAAATGACCGGACTTCTCAAAACCGGCAATTGCGCCGGTTTCGGCCAGCCGCCATTTCATGTGGCTGTGTCCGGTTTTCCAGTATTCCGTTTGCGCATCATGGGCACTGAGCACAGGATCAGTTACGAATAATCCGGTTGACTTGATGTCAACAATGAATCTTGCACCCGGATGTCGCGCGGCCAGTGCGCGGGCGATCAGGAGCCCGATCTTGTCCGAGAATATCGGCGCACCGGTATTGTCGACGACACCCAGTCGATCACCGTCACCATCAAACCCGAATCCAAGATCAGCATGGGTTTCGCGTACATTCCGACCGATATCATGCAGCATTTCAAGTGATTCAGGATTGGGGTTGTAATTGGGGAAACGGCTATCGGGCGTGGTATGCAAGGGAATCACCTCCACGCCGCACCTTTCCAGAATCGATGGAACAAATTGTCCCGCCGTCCCATTCCCGGCAGCACAGACGATTTTCAGAGGCCGGGTGATGTGCACCTCCTCACACAAGTCATCAGCGTAAGGTCCGAAAATGGTCTCGTTCTGACGATAACTGCTGATCCGGTTTCCCGAAAATTCCTGCTCAATGACAATTTCGCGCAGCCGCTTCATCTCAGTTTCACTCAGGGTCTGCGGATGACGAAAACCTGCTTTCAGGCCGGTCCAGCCATTGGGATTATGTGAAGCGGTGACCATGGCGACAGCATCGATGCCAAGATGGACCCGGCTGAAATAAGCCATCGGCGACAGCACTGTGCCAATATCGACAACGTCAATACCACAGTTGATCAGCCCAATGGTCAATGCCTGTGCGATTTGTCGCGAGTAGCTGCGAAAATCACAACCGACGATAATCCTTGGGTGAATATTCTGTTCGTTCATCAGGGTGCCGAGGCCTCTGCCGAGCAACAGGGCACCGGGCAGGTTGATCTCATCAGGAAAACGCCAGCGACCATCATATTCCCTGAATCCCTCAGGAATGATCAGGGGTTGCGTGACGCCTTCCCAGCTGCATGTCGCGGGAATCGAATATTGCACCTTCTCAGCCGACACGAGAATTACGGTTGATGTGTGAGAGGTGATTTGACCACGCGATCAATCGCAACCAGCCGTGCAATCAGTTGCGGCATATCCGCGATTGGAATCATGGTGGGTCCATCGCTCGGTGCCGCGTCGGGATCGTCATGTGTTTCCATGAAAACGGCGGCAACGCCGACCGCGACCCCGGCACGACAAATGACCGGGGCAAATTCTCTTTGTCCACCGGATGCGGCGCCAAGCCCGCCAGGTTGTTGTACCGAGTGCGTTGCATCGATCACAACCGGGTAACCGAGCGCGGCCATGATGGGCAGGCTTCGCATGTCGGCAATCAGCGAATTATAGCCAAATGAACTGCCGCGTTCACATAACAGGATTCGGTGGTTTCCACACGCTGCGACCTTGGCCGCAACCTGCTTCATATCCCAGGGTGCCAGAAATTGTCCTTTCTTGATATTAACAGCAGCACCGGACTCACCGGCGGCAACGAGAAGATCGGTCTGACGACAGAGAAATGCCGGAATCTGCAGGATATCGACAGCCTCGGCTGCCGCCTGGCATTGATGGACTTCATGGACATCGGTGAGGGTCGGGCACCCGAATTGCTCACGTATCTCAGCAAGCACGGCAAGTCCCGCCTTGAAACCAATTCCGCGCTTTCCATCCATGGAAGTCCGGTTCGCCTTGTCAAAGGATGACTTGAACACGAAATTGATGCCAGCCTGTTCGGAGATCGCCTTCAGTCGTTCGGCAATTTCTAGAGAATGGTCCCGCGATTCAATCTGGCAGGGACCAGAAATCAGTGTCATGGGCCGGTCATTGCCAATCCGGAACTTGCCCACCCGGACATCCCTGCCTGGTGTGAACGCTCCTGCATCTGCCACAGCGCCTGATGCCATATCTCGAATTCAGGCGATGCGCTTGACGGGGAAAAGCCGTGACACCAAAAAGGCGATTGCCGCAGAAAACAGGCTGAGCAGGGCACCCATCTTGGCGGCATCCTGAATGGGGCCGGTCTCGAACGCGACCGTTGCGACAAAGAGAGCCACGGTGAAACCAATTGCGGCGATGAACCCGACGATCATGATATCCGAGACGCTCATCCCGTCAGGCATTCCGAACCTGAGCGGATAGGCAGCAAGCCAGCCAAAGAGCAGAATGCCAATGGGTTTACCCACAAGTAATCCCGTGAGCACAAGAAAAGTCGGGACGCCAATCGTGGACAACAACACGCCAGCATTGGCCAGCCCAAAAAAGAACAGAATAAACTCGACCGGAACAGCCAGAAGATGTTCGATATGGTTGAGGAGATCTGTTTCTGATTCAGGTTTTGTAAAGACGCCAAAAGCACGGTCACTATGGGGGATGGCAACGATAACCGGTACCAGACTGAGTGCCGGATGGACTCCCGATTCCTGAAAAGCGAAGTAGGATACAATACCGGCCAGGGCATAGGGCCAGAAGTTCAATCTCTTGCGCATGAAAGTTGAAAAGGGGCGCTCCTGGCGGCCACGATCAAGTCGGCGTGGGAGCCAGTTGAACAGGGTGTAAACTGTGACGACGGCGGCAACCGACATCAGCAGCCAGGCCGGTGCCAGCTCGCCCGTGGGATAGAATATTGCAAGAATAAGCAGACCCGCAGCGTCGTCAGCGATAGCAAGCAGCAGCAGGAACTTGACTGCCGGATGTCCACGACCGAAGATGACACGTCCGACAAGGTAAGAAAAAGCGATATCCGTGGCTGTTGGCACCGCCCATCCATTGGCAACCGCCGAAAAGGTTTCCGAGCCGAACAGCGACGCCAGACCCAGATAGATGATGACCGGCGCGATCATCCCACCGCCTGCCGCAAAGAGCGGTGTCACCGCCTTTTTTCCCCGCAGTGATCCGTCCTTGAGCCAGATGGCCTCCCAGACCTCCTTGCCGGCGATAGCAAAGAAGAATGCCATCAGGATGTCGTTGACGAGATAGTGAATACTGAGTTCGTAGACGACCTCGCCATGGTGGGCATGTTTATGGCCGATAAAGGAGTTTTCCCAGAACACGCCGTCAATCAGTTTTGTATAGCTGTCAGGAGAAAGATTGCACCAAATCAGGGCAGTGACAGCACCTGCGAGCAGCAGCAGGGAAAAGTCTGAAACGACTGACCAAACATGGCGCATCGGCGGACTCCAAGCCATCGGGCAGTGCATCTGCCTCCGGCAATCCGATATATTTGTGTTTCTTCCTATGCAAGTTCCTGCGTACCCCCGCCTCCGGTAGCGGCCAGTCCATCAGGTGTACAGTCCCATCGCGGGATGGACAGCTTGATCCATCTTTGCGGGAGCAATCACTGTGCTCAGTAACCTCTGTCCTTGTCGGCAAGATAGAGAAAATCCATGCCGTGCTCGCCGCGGCGGATATTCTCGACAATCACGGCGGCGGCGGTCTCCACCGGGGTATCGGCCGCAATATGCGGCGATACGGTGACGTGCGGATGCATCCAGAAGGGATGTTCACGGGGCAGGGGTTCGGTTTGAAAGACATCAAGAGTTGCGTGCGCGATTCGGCCGGATGTCAACGCGTCAAGCAAGGCGTCCTCGTCGATCAGTGCGCCGCGGCCCGAATTGATGATCATTGCACCCGGTTTGAACTTTGTCAGAAGTGTGGCATCGACAAGATTGGTGGTTGCTTTGGTGTGGGGCAGGAGCAGGACGATGATATCCGCCTCGGCGACTGCCGATTCGAGTCCGTCTCTTCCCGTGCGACATTCGATGCCTCTCAGATCTTTGCTTCTCTGACTCCATCCGATCACACGAAAATTCAGACTGCTGAGCATTGCTGCGCTTGCCCGTCCCAGTTGGCCGAGTCCGAGAACCGCCACGGTCGTTGCTCGCGGCAGAGCCGGCAAGAGTTCACGATGCCATGTCCCGTCCTGATTCGCGATGACACGATCAAGTCCGAGATGGTGGCGCAATGTCTGTCCGACCACCCAGGCGGTCATGCTCTCGGTCATACCGGAATCGACCATTCGTGCGATGGGACGATGAATTGTTGGATTGTCAAGAAGCTGTTCGACCCCGGCCCAGAGGCTCAGAACGGCTTTCAGGCGGGAAAAAGGCTTGAAATCACTGATCGGGCCATTCGGAGAGCAGGCGATATAGTCGATGGTTTCCGGATGATCTGTCCGATCAGAAATCTCGGCGTCAATGCCGCATTCTTCAAGCTGCCGCGCAAGCGGGCCGTGCCAGACCGGATACAGTTGCTCAGCAGCGGAAAACAGCAGTCGAACCGGCATTGTCTCAATATCTCTCCGCATGAATGATGACATTTTGCACCAGTCCAAATCCGAACATCAGGGCCATCATTGATGATCCGCCATAGGAAATGAGCGGCAGCGGTATACCAACGACCGGGATGAGCCCCGTAATCATTGCGACATTCGTGGTCACCGTGAGAAACACCAGGCTGCTGATTCCCAACACCAACAGTGACCCAAAACGATCCTTGCACCGCAGAGCGGCGATGCTGCAAATCAACACAATGATAACGAAGAATGTGAGCAGAATCATGCACCAGATCAGGCCAAATTCTTCGGCCAATGTGGTAAATACGAAATCTGTATGCTTTTCCGGGAGGAAATCGAGTTGGCTCTGGGTGCCTTGCAGGAAGCCACGACCATGAAGCCCGCCTGAACCAATCGCGATTTTGGATTGGATAATGTGGTAGCCGGCACCGAAGGGATCCAATGATGGATCAAAAAAGGTGTTGATGCGATCATATTGATAATCCTGCAGAATCTGCCACGCGGTCCCCTGGCTCAAGAGGACAGTCGCGACAACGCCGATCACGGCCAAAATGACAACGGCAAAATAGAGGTAATGAACACCGGCAAGGAACATGACGATACCGCCAACGAGCATAATCAAAATACCGGTTCCAAGATCAGGTTGAGACGCAACGAGAAGAAACGGCAGAAGGACCAGTGCTGCCGGCAGGGCAACCCAGACCGGGTGCGATACTTTGGTCTTGGGGAGAAGGGAATAATAGGTTGCCAACGCCATAATCAGTGCGATTTTTGCCACTTCTGACGGTTGAAAGTTGATCAGTCCAAAATCGATCCAGCGCTGGGCACCTTTCGCCGAGACGCCGATAAAGGCGTTCAATACGAGCAATCCGACGACAGCGACATAAAATGGCACCACGATGGAAAACCAAATTCGCAGGGGAATGAGAGCGACAATAAACAGGATAACGAAACCGACAAGAATTCGCATGATCTGAGGGAAAGCCCAGGGCTCAAATGACCCACCAGCCACCGAATAGAGGGCCAGGGCTCCCACGATACACAAAGTCGCGATCAAGGCGATGAGTAACCAATTGATGCGTGATAATTTGTGCGTGAGCACGACACCAGGCGACAACTTTTCGTCGATAAAGGTCATACGCGCTGTCGCCCTGTCGTCGGCTCTGCGGGTGGTATACCGCGCAGCTTGAGGTTCAGGAGTTGCTCGCGCACTTCGTCACGCACCTCAGAAGGATACATCTGTAGAGGGGGAATTCCACCATACTGCGCCCACATGATGAGGTCTCTGGCAAGCGGTGCGGCCTTGGCGGAGCCACTGCCACCATGTTCGACGATCACGGTTGCCGCGTAGCGAGGAGCATGGCTGGGCGCATAACAGCAAAACAATGCATGATCTCGCTTCTCGAAAGGCAGATCCTCATTCCTGATAATTCCACTCGTGCGTTCGCGCGATGATATCGCGCGCACCTGGCTTGTGCCGGTTTTTCCGGCAATAATGAAGGATTCATCGGCAGTACGTGACATATAGGCTGTTCCTAACGGTTGATTGACGACGGAGACCATGCCCGCACGAATCAAATCGAGATGGGTATCCGCAACCGGCAATGGTTTGAACGGTTCGTCCGTAACTCTCTGGCCGTGTTGTGCCAGCACGAGCCTGGGTTCAACCTGCCGACCGGTGGCGATACGCGCTGTCATGATGGTCAGCTGCAAGGCTGAGGCAAGGACAAAACCTTGCCCGATTGCAGCATTCAATGTGTCTCCAATGACCCATTGTTGACCATGCTGAAGCAATTTCCAGTCACGCGTCGGGAATAGACCGCTGGACAGGCTGGGCATAGGAAACTGTGGCCTTTCACCAATACCGAACCGTCGTGCGACTTTGTTGATCTTTTCGATTCCGACCCGTTGCCCGAGTTCATAATAATAGACATCGCACGACTGGCTCAGGCTTGTCTGAAGATCGACCTCGCCATGGCCTCCTGATTTCCAGCAATGAAACAAGCGGTCGGCAGCCTCGAGTGATCCGGTACAGGTGATGACTTCGTCAGGAGTCACCACTCCACTCTCCAGCGCGGCGAGGGCGGTGATCATCTTGAAGGTTGAACCCGGTGGATAAATTCCCTGCGTCGGCCGATTAAACAAAGGCCGGCGCTCGTCATTGAGCAATTGATCAAATTCCTCTTGTGAGATCTTCGAAGCCAGCTTGTTGGGGTCAAACGAAGGCACCGAGACCATCGCGAGAATATCTCCATTCTGGACATTCATCACGACCCCGGACGCGGTTTCACCCGATAGGCGCGCAGCGGCGAAATTCTGGTGCCAACTGTCAACCGTCAATTGCAGGCTGGGACCATGTTGGGCACCCGTGACACCAAGTTTACGCATAACCCGACCGCTTGCATTGACCTCAATGCGACGGTGACCGGCGCGACCACGCAAGGTTTTGTCCAGATGCCTCTCGACACCGGTTTTTCCAACGCGAAAGTCTGGAACCTGGAGGAGCGGATCACGACTCAACGGATCGTTCATTTCCTTGGAACTGACCCTGCCGACATAGCCAACAAGATGCGCCAAATCTGCGCCCATTGGATAGATCCGACGGTCGCCAACCACGGCCTCAACCCCGGGAAGAGATGGTGCATTAACTGACACGGATGCGACTTGTTCCCAGGAGGCCTCTTCAACGATGACAGTGGGGATATGCTCCCTGCGAGTCGAGATGTCTTGCAGCAGTTTGGCCCGGTTTTCAGGGGGCAGCGGTACAATTCTGCTGAGTTTCTCCAACGTTGCAGCGGCATCGCCGATTTCGGCCCCGGCCATCAGAATCCGGTATTGCTTTTCGTTGGCCGCCAGCAGCGTACCGTTACGATCAACGATCAGGCCACGTTCGGGGATGAGCAGACGAATACTGATTCTGTTGCGTTCCGAAAGATCCGCCAGAGCCTCTGATTCAGTGACGTGCAGATAGTAGAGTCGGCTGCTGATGACAGCGAGGGCACCCAATTGTGCGGTTCCGAGGACAAAAGCGCGGCGACTGAGATTGCGTCTCCCCAGGTTGATTTCAGGACGCATCGAGAACATCAGTTCGTGTCTCCAACAGGTCCGATGGGGTTGAACATTCTGGTTTCCCATGATCGTGGCTTGGTGACTCGGAAGACCCAATTGGACATCAAAACCACGGGCGGATATGCGATGGCAGTTACTCCGATATGCAAAAAGATGGAAGGTACGGTTGCAGCAGGAAGGAACGTAATTTCCAGTAACAGGTGACAGATGGCCTGTGCGAGAGCAAAGGTGAAAACCACAAATGCCCATTCCAGCCAGAACGGCCAAGCACGAATTCTCTCATGATTGTCGAAATAATATTGACATAAGGCCAGCAACAATGCGCTCCATAGACCTGGGGTTTTGAGCAGCAGCAGCTCGGTTGTCAGAGACGCTGTAACCACGGCAACAATGCTCACAGATGCTGGCTGTCGGACCAGCCAGCAAATCATGAAACAGTAAATGAAGTCGGGACGCGGTATCGGCGCGATCAGAGGAAAAACGGGGGCTGTGTTGCCACAAATCAGCAAATAGAGACCCAGGCCAAACAGCAATCTGAATTTCCATATTGTTGTGGTTGACGTCATTGACTGTTACCCGAGGTAGGCAGCGGAACTGGGCTGATGAGTTCACCTTCGACAGTCGGGGCTGGGGTGATGTCCGGTGCCCGCAACGTAACGAAATCAAGATTCCACAGGTCACCGAGCAAACGTACCCGGAAGATCTGATCCGGGTCCACGACGACTTCACCAACCGGAATGTCGGGTACAAAGACACCGTCATCTCCTGATGTCACAACCTTTGCTCCCGGAGAGATCGTGGTGGCGCTGACAAAGGCGAGCTGCGGGCTGAGTGCGCCATCTCCAACAACAAGTCCACGCGAGTCCCTGCCGATTCTGACTGGAACCTTGCTTTCCGGATCTGCGAGAAGGATGATCCGTGCCGAGTTCCTGTCAACACCCCAAACCCGACCAACGAGACCACTCGAGTCAAGTGCGAGCCAGCCGTCCTCAACGCCATTTTCCGATCCGGCCTTGACGACTGCCGAATGTCTGAATTCCGAACTGGTATCGGCGACGACCTGGGCTGTCACCAGGAATGGAGCCGGAGAGCTGGTCGCTTGGAGTAAGTCGCGAAGTTCGGCATTCTGGTCCTGTAGCAGGCTGGCCTGCACACGCCAATGTTCAAGTTGCGCCACTTCCTGCTCAAGTTCTGCAATCCGTTTTGATTGCTTCAAATGTTCCCCAAGATTGCCGGCAAGTTGAACACTGTACTGGATTGGCCGTGCACCGAATTCGATAACCGGAAGGAGTGAGTCGACGATTGCGGCCCGCACCCTTTCCATCCGTTCACTCTCAACGCGCCACACAAGGAATAGGAGCACGAGTGCACAAATTGTAATCGCGGTATACAAACGGCGGACATTGACCACGAAACGGTTCTGCTCACCCTCACGGCGATCCATCGCATCATTCTTTCAGTGACGTTCAACTTTCATAATCAATCACGTGACGAAGTTGCGGATTGAGATCAAGTGCGAGGCCGGTGCCCTTGGCGACACAGCGGAGTGGATCATCGGCTATCACGACCGGAAGATTCGTCCGCTTCCGCAAAGTTGCGTCAAGATCAGCGATCTGCGCCCCACCACCGGTCATCATGATACCTGTGGCGGAAATGTCGTTCGAAAGTGCTGGCGGTGTCTGCTGTAACACGCTGGCAATTGCTTCACGAATGCGACCAAGTGGTTCGGAAAGCGCTTCTGCGACATGGCTTTGATTTAATTCAGTTTCCCGGGGAGCACCACCCACACGATCGCGACCGCGCACCATCAGACTGCTGCCTTGACCATCCGCAGGTACCGTTGCTGTGCCCAGCACATTTTTAACCCCCTCAGCGGTGCCGGTGCTGACAATAAGATTGTGCTTGATTCGCAGATATTCGATGATGGTTTCATCCATCAGGTCTCCTGCAACCCGGATGGAGTTGGCGTGGACGATGCCACCAAGTGCAATAATAGCAATATCGGTGGTTCCACCGCCGATATCCACCACCATGCTGCCATGAGGACCACCGATTTCGATACCGGCACCGATTGCAGCGGCGATTGGCTCGCTGATCAGACCGGTGCGCCGTGCGCCGGCAGATAGAACCGCCTCACGAATCGCTCTTTTTTCCACCTGCGTCGAACCAAAAGGGACACAGACGATCACATTCGGTTTAACAATCCGCAGTGGCGAGGTGACCCGGCGGAAAAAATACTTGATCATTTCTTCCGCCACCGCAAAATCTGCAATGACGCCGTCACGCATGGGCCTGATGGCTTCGATTCCCTTCGGTGTGCGCCCGAGCATGGATTTCGCCTCTGCCCCGACTGCGATCACTTTTCGGTTGCCACCGGACGTTTTGAAGGCGACGACTGACGGTTCGTTCAGGACAATCCCCTCGTCTTTTATAAATACCAGTGTGTTGGCCGTTCCGAGGTCTATTGCAATATCTGACCTGAACTTTCTGAGAAGATTTGTGGGAAAGGAAACCATGTTGCTCGACAGCCCAATTATTTTGCTTGATTCACGCCTTTGGGGTGAACTTTACGGTGATTGTTTGGGAATAGTAAAGAATTTTGTAATCTCAGAGTTGACTCTCATCATCGGCCCCGATCTGTGCATGGACAGAAGGTATCGACCCAGCCACAGGGGCATTGCGACCGATCAGTTGCGCTACGGCGACGGGTGAATCCGACAGGCACCATATCCGAGGCCGATGGCCTCAGTGAACGGAGGTGACATGCTTTCTGCGGCGTACGACAAGATTGTTCAATGCGTTGACATAAGCGAGAAGCGAGGCCACGATGGTATCGGTGTCAGAGGCCTGACCGACAACGATTCGATCATTCTCGGTGAGCCGAATACTCGCATTGGCTTGTGCATCGATACCTTCGGTGACAGCGGTAACCTGATACTGACTCAAACGGGCCTTATGTGGAAACACCTTCTTGACGGCGCTGAATGCGGCATCCAGTGGGCCGTCGCCTTCGGCAGTGACTCGATGTTGCTTTCCCTTGAAGGTGAGTTCGACTGTGGCTTCTGCCCGACGATGCATGCCACAACTCAATGACAGTGAATCCAGTTGCAAATGCGCATTGGATTCTTCTGCTGCCGTTGATTGCATCAAGGCAATGATATCGTCCTCATACACTTCACGTTTCTTGTCAGCGAGATCCTTGTAACGTGAAAAGATCACGTTCAAACGATTGTCACCGACCACATAGCCGAGCGCCGCCAGTTTCTCGCGCAAAGCCGCGCGACCTGAATGTTTGCCCATGACGAGAACGGTCTCGGACAGTCCGATATCCTCGGGACACATGATCTCGTAGGTGTCGGCATGTTTGAGCATGCCGTCCTGGTGGATACCGGCCTCATGGGCAAAGGCATTCTTGCCCACAATCGCCTTGTTGTATTGAACAGGAAATTGCGTGGCTTCCGACACCATGCGGGATGCCTGCATGATCTTGCGGCTGTCGATCCCGGTCGTGTAGGGCATGGCATCATTGCGGACCCGCATCGCCATCACAACTTCTTCGAGTGCCGCGTTCCCGGCGCGTTCTCCAAGACCATTGATCGTGCATTCGATTTGACGGGCACCGGCGATCACAGCTGCCAGCGAATTGGCAACGGCCAACCCCAAATCGTTATGGCAATGTGTCGAGATTACGGCATTCTCAATAGCCGGAACGCGTTCCAGCAACATGCGGATAATATCCGCGGATTCTGAGGGCACTGTATATCCAACAGTATCGGGAATGTTGATTGTGGTGGCGCCCGCCCGCAACGCTGTTTCGACGGCCCGGCAGAGAAAATCTCGATCGCTACGGGTTCCGTCCTCCGGTGACCATTGCACATTGTCGGTCAAGTTGCGGGCCCGCCTGACTGAAAAGTCAATGGCTTCAAGCACGTCTTCGGGAGACATGTTGAGCTTGTGGCGCATATGGATCGGGGAGGTGGCGATAAAGGTGTGGATTCGTGGCCTTTTGGCTTTCGCCAATGCGGCACCCGCCCGGTCGATATCGGAAGAGACTGATCTCGCCAACCCACAGATAATGGCATTCTTGGCAATTTTTGAAATATTGACAACGGCTTCAAAGTCGCCGGGTGAAGCGTTGGGAAACCCGGCTTCAATGATATCGACACCCATCTCGTCGAGATGCGCGGCGATGCTGATTTTTTGATCAAGGGTCATGGTTGCTCCGGGAGACTGCTCACCGTCTCTCAGGGTCGTGTCAAAAATCAGAACCCTATCCTGATTGGCATCCGAAACGTTTGTCATGTTGATTTCCAGTGGTGATGAAAGGTGTGTTTGATCACGGGTACCATTGCACCCAACAGATACGGTCGAGACCGACGAGCGGTCAGTCGACCGTGATGGTAAGTCGAAGAGTGCCCCCCGAACGGGACGGACCCACCGTCTTGATCAGACTTGATTGTGTAATCAGTTGTCCTTCCATGAACCTATCATAGACAATAACAGTCAGAGGTGGCAAGCAAAAAGTCTCGGCTGAGTTTTGTTGTGTCCCGGCCACGACAAATCTTGTCTGCCCGGGGTAACCTCGCCAATTCTAGACGACTTCTCAGTCACGGAGAAGCCAATGGACGCAAACTGTTCAACATATGTTGCGGCGATGATTGATGTACAAACTCAACGTGCAGAATCTGTCTGGCCCCGAAGCAGAGCGCAGCTTGTTCACGCATGCCTGTCTGCAGCTTCGGGTCGAACTGATGACGGTTCCGGGCAATCAAGTCGAAGTCTGGGTCGCCCGCGCTTTGTGAAGCCGGCGAGGTTTGACCAGCCTCATGTCATTCTTGGTCTCGGCATCCTGCACGCCGATGGGCAAAGATTGACAGGACATGGGTCACTCATGTCGTATGCGGTCGATTTCCCTTGCGGGGTCAGTGGGGCAGTACGGTCACTTTGCCGTCCGCTGATGTCATCTGGCCTTCGCCATGTGGCATGCCGTCCATAAATTGCCCCACATATTTGTCCCCATTGGGAAAATAGGCTGTTCCCTGACCATTCTGTTGACCACGTTCCCAGTCACCGATGTAGTGATATCCTTCGGGAGTCTTCAGCGAACCCCGGCCACTGCGCTGGCCACCCACGAACATACCATCATATATTTGGCCATCCGGAAACTCTTCGATTCCGCTTCCATGTTTGACACCGTCTTGCCACTGGCCGTCGTAGCTATAGCCCCCGGAGTTCGTCAGCCGACCGCTCCCGTTGAATTTCGAAGCCACAAACTCACCCACATATTGGCTGCCATCCGACAGCAGCGCAGTGCCGTTGCCTTCGATCAGGCCGTTTCGCCACTCCGCCTGGAATACCGAACCGTCAGCCAGGTTCAGCTGGCCGGCACCATGAATCTGCCCGGCCACGAAACTGCCCTCGTAACGCGTGCCGTTCGGTGTGACCATGATGCCTTGACCATGATTTTTGCCCTGTTGCCATTCTCCTGCATAGATGGTGCCGTCGGGCCGCTGTAATATCCCTTCACCATCAAAGACGCCGTTGTCGAAATAACCGATATAGGCGGATCCATCAGCAAATCGTCCCTGTCCGGGGCCTGACAAGACACCCTGTTCCCATGTACCGGAAAGCCAATAACTGTTGGCAACTGCGCATTCTCCATTGCCTTGTAGCCAGCCGTCGCGAAATTCACCCCGACAAATCGTCCCGTCGGGCTTCCACAATTGCCCGTTTCCGGTAAAGCGGTTTTCTGTCCAGTCTCCGACAAAGATGGTTCCGTCGGCGCGTGCGAGCTGACCTTGACCCTGCGCCTGACCCTCGACAAACTCGCCCGCAAACACGGCACCATCGCTAAAGGCTGCAACTCCTCGTCCATGCTGGACTCCATTCTCCCAGTTTCCGAGAAACCGATAACCGTCGGCCAGGTTGAGTTGTCCTTCGCCGTGTCGTTGTCCTTGCCGGTAGCTGCCTTCGTAGAATGAACCGTCGGAGTAGGTGAGTCTTCCAATACCCTCAAAAAGGTTGTGTTTCCAATCTCCCTCGTAGACCCGGCCGTCACTGAAGGTCATCGTCCCCTTTCCCTGCGCCGCCCCCGCGACAAAATCACCTGTATAGACGGTGCCATCAGGAAATGTGACCGTGCCAAAGCCATCCTGTAATCCATATTGCCACTCGCCCGTATAACTGCGCACGCCTGGTTGTTGGACTACAACAGTTGCGTGAGACCGTTCCTCACCCTGGATATTTTCATCACGATCCTGAGAAATTGCATTCTCCGATGCAACTGCTGTGACGGCGGTGACAAAAGCGAGCGTGCCGCCTGTCAAACAACATCGGCTTGCCGCGTGAGAAAAAATACGCAAACTTAACTCCGTTTTGACCCTGCTGATTTCCTCATAGTGGTTTGTCCCATGGGTTTGAAGTCACTTGGGGGACGTGATCACAGCGCGACGGCGCTTGACGTTTCAATGGGGAGTTCAGAAATGGAGTGTCCGGGGCATAGACCGCGATACAGGAATGTCTGCAGAGCCGACCGATTCATGCGAACCATGATGATTGATGCGAATGGGACATTTCGTGACGGCACAACGATTGGTTGACTGAAATGCAGGTTACCGATTAGACCCTGCCTGTGCGACGTGCCTTCCGGGATCATCGGCGACGCGGTCCATAGTACCGCATGATTGGAGAATGACCGTGACATCTTCGCTGCGAGTCAAGCTTGGCAAGATTGAAATCGCCTGTGAGGGATCAGAGGAATTTATGAAGGATAGCCTTCCTGAACTGGTCTCGGTCATTGGTGATCATGTGGTGCGTATGCATGCTGCGACATCTCCGGCCCGGGCCAAGGACAAACAGGCAGAAGGAGGCGCTGCGAGTCTTCCCCATTTGATTGCCGTGCAGGAAGACAAAACTCAGGTCCGTCGGTTTCTCGTGGCGGCTGCGTTTCTGCAGGTTCACAAGGATCAGGAACTTACGACCAGCAAAGTCGTCGCGGTCCTCAAGGAAACCCGACAGGACGGGCTCGGGAATGCTTCGGACTGTCTTAACCAGAATATTGAACAGGGTTTATGTGAACGGGCAAATGGAAAAGTGTTTTTTGTGACTCCTGCGGGGTTGAAGAAGGTGGGAATTGACAAACCGGTTTAACCTGTCCCTGGTTCAGGCCGGGCCAACGGTCGGTGCCATCAACCAGAATGCCGAGGCAATCGTCAAATACTGGCGTCAGGCGCGGGATGAGCGTGCCGATCTGGTGGCTTTTCCCGAATTGTTCCTTGCCGGATATCCGGCCCAGGACCTGGTCCTCAAACATGCTTTTATTGATGCCTGTGAGCGCCGGGTTGAATGGATCGCAGCCGCCTGCAAGGATGGCCCGGCATTGGGTTTTGGATCACCGTCTATCGTCGATGGCAAGCTGCGCAACGCCTATTTTATCTTTCAGAATGGTCAGTTGAAGGGACGCATCCTGAAGCACAAGCTTCCCAATGTCGGTGTGTTCGATGAGATGCGGCTATTTGAGTCGGGGCCCATCTGCGGTCCAGTGAAAATCGGGCCGGCACGGATCGGTGTGCCGATTTGCGAAGATGCCTGGTCGGAAGATGTCTGCGAAGCACTGATGGAGTCGGGTGCCGAGATTTTGCTTGTGGCGAACGGTTCGCCATACCATCGCGGTAAATATGATGTCCGTCTTTCTCATATGGTGGCCCGGGTTATCGAGACGGGTCTTCCATTGGTTTATCTCAACATGGTTGGCGGTCAGGATGACCAGATTTTCGATGGGGGTTCCTTTGTGCTCAATGCCGGAGGTGCACTGGCTTTGCAAATGCCGGTATTTGATGCTGATTGCGTGACGGTTTGTTTTGTTCAGGGCAATGCCGGATGGCAGGCGGTTGATGGTCAACGCGAGGCACTTCCAGACCAATGGGAGCAGGACTATCGTGCGATGGTCGAAGCGGTACGCGATTTCGTGTTTAAGAATGGTTTTTCACGTTCAGTTGTTGGGCTCTCCGGTGGAATTGACTCGGCACTCGTCGCCACCATCGCCGCCGATGCGCTGGGCCCCGAACAACTGCGCTGCATCTCGCTCCCATCCCCCTATACCTCACTTGAATCGATCAGCGATGCGATCGAATTGGCCAACAATCTGCGCTGTCGGATTGATAAAATCAGGATTGACGGGTTGCAGGCGGAAGTCGATTGCGCTCTCGGGGATCTGTTCGCCGGTCATCCGCAGGACCTCACCGAAGAGAATATTCAATCGCGGTTACGGGGACTGTTACTGATGGCCGTTTCCAACAAGTTTGGCGAGATGTTGTTGACGACCGGCAACAAATCGGAAGCCGCCGTCGGTTATGCGACCATTTATGGAGACATGGCCGGTGCCTATAACCCCATCAAGGATTTGTACAAGACACGGGTTTTTGAAAGTTGCCGCTGGCGCAACAGGAACCACAGGAGCTGGATGAAAGGGCCAGACGGCGTGTGCATACCTGACCAGATTCTGGAAAAGCCGCCCTCGGCAGAGCTGCGCCCGGGACAGCGTGATTCCGATAGTCTGCCGCCGTACGAGGAGCTGGACGGTATCCTCGAGATTCTCATAGACCAGGATAGATCAGTCGCGGAGGCCGAGGCCGCCGGTTTTGACGGAGAGACGGTCAGACGGGTTGAGGAACTGGTCTTTGGATCTGAACATAAGAGATTTCAATCTGCGCCTGGCCTCAAGCTCACGGAACGGGCTCTCTGGTTGGATCGGCGCTATCCGATTGTCAATCATTGGCGCGATGAGTCGGATGGTCAGTCGCATGACCCGGCATAACCCGCATTTCCCGATAGAAACTGTCAAATGGTTGTCGCTGCCGCGTGCACTTGCCGAAGGTCATCGAGGAACATAGGAGCGGGTGGCGGCGATTCCCTGACTGTTTGCAAAGGACCAACATGACCATAACCCGATTTGCCCCGTCACCAACCGGTCATCTCCACGTCGGGAATGTCAGGACAGCATTGTTCAACTTTCTGATTTCCCGCGGCGTGGACGGAGAGTTTATCCTGCGTCTGGATGACACTGATGCGGAGAGGTCACGACCGGAATTTGTCGAGTCAATTCACCGTGATCTGGAGTGGCTTGGTTTGCATTGGAGTCGGGTGGAGCGCCAATCGGAACGGATTGATCTCTACCATGCGGCAGCGGATCAGTTACGAAAAAAGGATCGACTTTACGAGTGTTTTGAATCGCCAAGTGAACTTGCGCTGCGGCGAAAGACACTGTTGAGTATGGGTCGGCCACCGATCTATGACCGAAATGCCCGAAACCTGTCAACAGCAGAACAGGACCGGCTTCGACGTCAGGCACCGGGATATTGGCGTTTCCTCCTGAGTGGTGAAAGAGTCGAATGGCAAGATGGAATACAAGGTGCCGTTTCGATCGATTCGTCGAGTCTGTCCGACCCGGTGCTGATTCGCGCTGACGGGCAGTTTCTTTACACGCTGGCTTCGGTCGTTGATGACCTCGATATGGGAATTACGCATATTGTGCGTGGTTCCGATCACGTCACCAACACGGCCACCCAGATTCAACTGATGCATTGTCTGACGAAGCCTGCCCCATCTTTTGCCCACCACTCACTCCTGACCGGCCCACAAGGCGAGCCACTGGGCAAACGAATGGGGGCCTTGTCCATCAGGGAGTTACGGGAAAAGGGTATCGAACCCATGGCACTGCTATCGCAACTGGCGTTTATTGGTTCGGGAAAGCCCATTCAGCTCTGCGGCTCGCTGGACGAACTTGCCGATCACTTTGAGCTGGCTTCTTTCAGTTCAGCACCGGTCAAGTTTGATGAGTCCGACCTCGTTGGGCTCACCGCACGCAGCCTGGCGCGACTTTCTTTTGAGGAAATCGCCGACGAGATTCGTGCATGTGGTGTCAATGAAAATATTGAAGAGGCTTTTTGGAACGCAGTGCGTGGGAATTTGACCCGGCGCAGTGACCTTGCCACCTGGTGGAAATTGCTGCGTGACGGGGCCAGTCCACTCGTGAGTGATGAAGACCGTGAATTTGTTGAAGGAGCCTTTCAGTGCCTTCCACAACTTCCTTTTGATGATCGCACCTGGGAAAGCTGGACGCGGGCAGTCGGGCAAACTTCAGGGCGTACGGGACGTCAACTCTACATGCCCCTCCGCAAGGCTTTAACAGGAAAGGTCCAGGGTCCGGAAATGCATATGCTCATGCCGCTGATGCAAAAGGTCACGCGCGTGTTCTGAACATCCCGGCTGTCTGGTCTTGTCGGTGAATTTGGGGCTTATATACATTGGTTGACATACCACCTTATGTTGTGGTTACCTTTCGACAAAAACTCATCCTGCTGTATTCTATCAATTATTCGTTATAAGCCCCTTGAATTTGCATGGCTGGTTCGCGCCATCAATCGGCATCACGTCGATCAGGGTCGGCAAAACAAATCGTGGTATCCAATGCCTTTTGACGGGATAGGGCAGGGATTCACAGACAGTTGTTGAACCTGCGGGTCAACCACCGAGAATTCTGCGGCAAGAGTATGAGGCCAAGACTCAATCACGATCAGATATGTCATCTCCAGCCGGGAGTTGCTGCCCGAGGCATACCGCGCAACCTTTGAGAGCCACCTGGTCATCGCAGATCAGATGGATCGAAAATTGCCGCATGAATTCTGAAAACCGGCCGGCGGACAGAAATGACTCGACAAATCCGGAGTGATTGAGTTGCGATGCGATTCCGCGGCCCACACCCCCGGTCAGAAAAATGCCACCGAAAGGCAAATGCGTCAGCGTCAGGTCGCGGGTGATCGCACCCAGGGTTTCGGCAAGAATCCGATGGTAGGTCTCGGATGCTGTCTTGTCCGCCGCGTCGCATGTCTGCCGGGTCCAGTGATCCACCATTTTTGCACCTCGCCCCGAGAGTATGTCTTCGACCGAAGCGAATCCATTCCGGGATTCAATATGTTGGCGGAGCATTTCAACCTCCCGGTTACCATGGGGCAGCGATGTGTGACCGCATTCGGATGGGGCAGCCAGATAATGACCATCGACATGATGCACGGCGACCGCATTGAAACCCGTACCGGCATTGATGGCCAGTTGTCGGTTTCCTGCCTCGTGGCTTCCCTGGAACAGGGGCATCAGATCGTTTTTCCTCAGTCGATGTAATCCATATCCGACGGCTTGCAGGTCATTGATGAGGTAAACGGGGATACCGCCCAGACGATCACTTACATCCTGCCCGACGATATCCCAGTCCCGATTGGTCAATTCTGCACGGTTTTGTGCAACCGGCCCAGCAACCGCAATACAAGCCTCTTGAGGGGCGGGGCTGTTGCATTCCCGAAGATAGTCTTCAATTGCCGAATTCAGATCACTGATCCGGGCATTCTCAAACCGTTGAACCGAGCTGGAATCAATCACCTCGCCAGTCGTCAGGGCAAAGCGTGTGTTGGTTCCGCCAATATCGGCAACCAGGGCATATTGATGATTGCCATACGATTCCGCGATCATTGAGATGTTATCCGTGGCGGCCAGACCATGTCTTTGCTCCTGTCTCAGCGCCCCGTCTGCGGACCTGTGGGTTTCACTGCTGCCTGAGGTTGACAGACCTTGAAGGCCTGCGCGCCATTCGAGTGCGCTCTCAAGGACTGCAGTTGTCTGAGGGCGCTGGTGGTCTGTCAGAACGTGTTCGCTGCGCCGTCGCACGAATCCGATCCCAGTCTTCAGCGATGATCGTGTCGGCGGGGGCAATCCAACTGCCACCCACGCAAATAATATTCTGATGTTCCAGATAGCGGTTGGCGCTCGCAGCGGTAATTCCACCTGTCGGGCAGTAGCTGACATGCGGTAACGGCGATGCCAGAGCCGAGAGAGCGGCAAGCCCGCCATTTGTCTCGGCAGGAAAAAACTTGACGAAATCGAATCCCTGATCAGACAGTGCCATGATCTCACTGGCTGTTGCGGCTCCGGGAAGCAGCGGCAGGTCGAGATCGAGACAAGCCTGAATGAGGCCGTCTGTTGAACCGGGCGACACACCAAATGCCGCACCTGCCTTCTTGGCTTTCTCGGCACAAGCCGGGGTGAGCAAGGTCCCGGCACCGATCAGAATTCCAGACATTGCCGACATTTCCCTGATGGAGTCGAGCGCGGCGTCAGTCCGCAAAGTGACCTCGATGACATGCAGACCGCCGTCGGCCAGTGCCCGGGCAAGCGGCACAGAATGTTTCGCATATTCGATCGTCAGGACCGGCATGACACCAATGTCACGGCAAGCTCGCCGCAGCCATCTGCTGCTGTCATCGGGAGTCATTGATCGACGCTCATGACAATGGCTGAGGCACCCTGATCAGACTGACCGGCGTGGCGACGAAACAACTCAAATAGCTGTTGTCCACAGAATTCCGAAGCGGTGTGATCGGGCATTTCCTGTACTTCTCGCTCCTGCAGGTCGACACCGATGACGTTGAGTCGTCCTGTCCTGGCATCAAGAGTGATGACATCGCCATCTTGAATCCTTGCCAAGGGACCCCCGTCTGCGGCTTCCGGAGACAGGTGGATGGCAGCGGGGACTTTTCCTGAGGCCCCTGACATCCGGCCATCGGTCACAAGCGCTATACGAAATCCCCGGTCGAGAAGCACCGACAGACTGGGAGTGAGCCCGTGCAATTCCGGCATCCCGTTGGCTTTGGGTCCCTGGAAACGGACGATTATGACACAGTCCTGATTGAGTTCGCCCTGTGAGAAAGCAACTTTCACATCGTCCGGTTGAGAAAAAACCCGCGCGGGCGCGGTGATCGATTGATGCTCTGAGGCCACGGCCGAAATCTTCATCGCCCCTCTCCCAAGATTGCCCTTGATACGTTTCAAGCCACCTGTTGGCGAGAAAGGTCGTGCCGCCGGGCGAAGAATTTTCTCGTTCTGTGACTCGCAGGGGGTTTCTTCCCAGTTCAGTATGCCGTCTCGCAATTTAGGTTCCCGGCAATAATTGTTGAGGCCCGTACCGGCATTGGTCTGAACATCCTCATGCAACAAGCCTGCATTCAATAATTCGCGAATGAGGAACGCGAGTCCTCCGGCGGCATGGAAGTGATTGATGTCTGCCAGGCCGTTTGGATAGACCCTTGCCATCAATGGGACCACCTCGGAAATGTCCGCGAAATCATCAACATCAAGCTCAATGCCGCCGGCCCGCGCCATTGCGGGAAGATGCAGCAGCAGATTGGTCGATCCACCCGTGGCCATGAGACCGACGATGCCGTTGACGAAGGCTTTTTCATCCAAAATCTGGCCAACAGGTCGATAATCGTTGCCCAACGCAGTGATGGCAAGAGCGCGTCTGACGGCCGCTTTCGTGAGTTCTTCGCGAATGGGTGTATGGGGATTGAAAAATGATGTTCCGGGAAGGTGCAGTCCCATGAATTCCATCAGCATCTGGTTTGAATTCGCCGTGCCGTAAAAGGTGCAGGTTCCCGGCCCGTGATAAGATTCCATTTCAGCTTGCATGAGCGTGTCACGCCCGACTTCGCCGGCGGCAAATTGCTGACGGATACGGGATTTCCGATCATTGGGAAGTCCCGAGACCATGGGTCCGGCAGGAACAAATATCGCCGGAATATGTCCGAATGTCTGCGCTGCAATGACCAGGCCGGGAACGATCTTGTCGCAGACTCCCAGATGAAGTGCGGCATCGAACGTGTTGTGGCTCAGTGCCACACTCGCGGCGAGGGCAATGACATCGCGTGAAAACAGCGACAGTTCCATGCCCTGCTGACCCTGAGTGACCCCATCGCACATGGCCGGCACGCCGCCAGCAACCTGTGCTGTCCCACCCGCTTGGCGCGCTGCCTCCTTGATGATCTGTGGATATGCGGCGAAGGGCTGATGCGCCGAGAGCATGTCATTATAGGCCGTGACAATGCCGAGATTTGCGACCCGCCCGCCCGCCAGATCCTCTTTTTGACTTCCCATTGCGGCATAGGCATGGGCCTGGTTGCCACACGAGAGATGGGCCCGTGCCGGGCGTGATGTGATCGCGCGATGAATTCTATCAAGATAGGCCTTGCGGCTGTCTGTGCTGCGCAACTGAATACGTTCGGTGACGGCAGCGATCTGATCGTTAATCCTCATGAGCGCTCGCGAGCTGGACAAGCCGATTTGGACATTTGCGCACGATCGACCCGCGCGAAAGGGTATCTATGCGCAAGGGCAGGCAACATCATGGGGTGACATGCGCAAGGGCCGGTATTGTTTTTGCGGTCCTGCTGTTCGTGTCCCCATCCGTGACGCAGAAAATGGCATCAGGGGTGCCATGGAGTCCGGCCTTGTGAATAGGTTGATCATGACATTTCGCATCATCCATCGCAACATCACATTCAGTCCCTTGAGATGTGCCCCGTCACGAAATTCTGATTTCCGCAGGAGGCGAACGAACAGGGTTTCATTAAGCGGCTCGACCATCTTGTGCAAGATTGATCCCGTCTTGCAATAAACTTAAGGGAGCGATAACAACGGATAAATTTTCGACACCATTGCTAGCTTGAAGGAGAAACACAAAATGGAAAATGTTGATCGGAGGAAGTTCCTCGGCGGCGCGGCCCTGGCGGCAACTGCCTCTGCCGGTGGACTTGCCGCGCCGGCTCTGGCGCAGTCGGCCACCAACCTGAAAATGCAAGCGGCATGGGGTGGCGGTATTTTTCTGGAAAATGCGCAGGCCTATGTGCAGCGCGTCAATGATATGGCGGGCGGGGCGCTCAATATTGAGCTTCTTCCCGTGGACGCGGTTGTCAAGACGAGCCAAATGCAGGACGCCGTACATCGGGGTATTCTCGATGCATGCCACTATGTGCCCGCTTACTGGTATTCGAAATCACCGACAGCATCCTTGTTTGGAACGGGCCCGTGTTTCGGATGGTCAAGTCAAGAGGTTCTGGGTTGGGTGCATTATGGTGGTGGCCAGGAACTGTTCAATGAATTGATGGCAGAACTTCGGCTGAATGTCGTGTCGTTCTTCAATAGTCCGATGCCGGCGCAGCCGCTTGGCTGGTTCAAGGAACAGATCACCGATGCAGCGCAGATGGATGGGCTCAAGTATCGCACCGTGGGTCTTGCGGCTGACGTTCTGCTCGAGATGGGAATGTCGGTTGTTCAACTCCCGGGTGGTGAAATCCAGCCGGCGATGAAGTCTGGACTGATCGACGCTGCCGAATTCAACAACCCGACATCCGACCGGGATTTTGGTATGCAGGATGTGTCCAAACATTATCATCTTGCGTCTTTCCATCAGAGTCAGGAATTCTTTGAAATTTCCTTTAACCGTGACACGTACGAGTCTCTCGCGCCCGAACTTCAGGCGATACTCAGATATGCGTCAGAAGCGGAAAGTTCGAATTTCTACTGGCACAACACGAAACGTTACGCGGAAGATCTGATCACATTGCGCGATCAGGAAGGCGTCAACGTGTATCGGACGCCCGACTCCGTGATGAAGGCGCAGCTCGAGGCCTGGGATATCGTGGTTGATCGGATTTCGGGTGAGGATCCCTTCTTCGCCAGGGTGATTGAGAGCCAGAAGGCCTATGCCGAGGTGGTCATGAATTACCTCAATCTCAACCAGCCGAATTACCAGCTTGCCTACGAACATACTTTTGGTTCGTGAGTGATTGATATCATGGATCCGGGAACCGGTCGCGGTTCCCGGAATGCGAATTCAGCCCCATGAAGGTTTTTATCAGCTCCGTCGAAACGTTGAGTGTATGGGTTGGCCGCGCGTTTGGATGGTGTATCCTCATCCTGACACTTTCGGTTTCTTACGAGGTTTTCGTCCGTTATGTCCTGAACGCGCCGACGGTATGGGCGTTTGACATGATGGTTCAGATGTATGGAGCACTTTTCCTGATGGCCGGACCTTACGCGCTGGCTCAGGATGCGCATGTCCGCGGCGACGTTATCTATCGGTTGTTCCCGGTGCGCTGGCAGGCACGGATCGATTTTGTTCTCTATCTCCTGTTCTTTTTTCCGGGAATGCTGGCGCTCTTCTGGTTCGGTTACGAAATCGCTGCTGACAGTTGGCGCTACAAGGAAGTCAGTTGGAACAGTCCGGCACGAATACAGATTTATTTCTTCAAGACCCTGATTCCAGTTGCCGGTGGACTCCTGATCATTCAGGGAATCGCCGAACTGCTGCGTTGCTGGCATGCGATGCGGACAGGCGTCTGGATGGAGCGGGTTGACGATGTGCGGGAAACAGAGGACGTGCTGATCAAGGACGGTGACGCGGCTGGCTGACTGGTGGTCGTGCAACGCGTGGAAGACAGTTGAAGGAATGTTGACATGACCGATCCCCACGTCGCAATCCTGATGCTGTGCCTGTTCATCCTGATGGTGCTGCTTGGTTTTCCCATTGCGTTCACTCTGGTCGCGATGGGCGTCGCCTTCGGCTATTATGCATACTACCAGGGCGGTATTGACAGTTTCGCCGACCTGATCAACAACAATATCTTTTATCTCCTCAACCAGAACACATATTCGGTTATGGAGAATGACACGCTTGTCGCGATTCCTTTGTTCCTGTTCATGGGTTATGTGGTCGAGAGGGCAAGCATTATTGACCGGCTGTTTTATTCGCTGCGGGAGGCGGCGCATAATCTGCCGGGTTCAATGGCAGTGGCAGCGTTGGTCACCTGCACGGTTTTTTCCACAGCTTCGGGAATTGTCGGTGCGGTTGTCACGCTCATGGGTCTGCTTGCCTTCCCGGCCATGGCAAATGCGTCATACGACAGACGGTTTGCCGCCGGCGTGATTTGTGCCGGTGGGACGCTGGGAATCCTGATTCCGCCATCGATCATGCTGATCGTCTATGCGGCAATCGCAGAACTGTCACCGCTTCGCCTCTATGCGGCCGCTGTTTTCCCGGGCCTGATTCTTGCCGGTCTTTACATTGTCTATGTGATGGCCCGCGCTTTGATCAATCCTGACATCGCACCAAAACCCAAACATGAGGATCTTCCACCGGTCCGTGAAATTTACTGGAACCTGCTGGTTTCGTTCGTTCCATTGACCGTGCTGATCATGTTGGTTCTCGGCTCGATACTGGGTGGGCTTGCAACACCTGCAGAAGCGGCGGCAATGGGTGCGTTGGGTGGACTGGTCCTGGCGATGATATACCGCACCTTGACCTGGCGGCGATTGCGAGAAAGTGTATTCCTGACGGCGAAAGCAACGGCGATGGTCTGTTGGCTTTTCGTTGGTTCCTGGACTTTCGCATCCGTGTTTTCGTATCTCGGTGGCCAGGAAGTGATTGAACAATTGATCCTGGGAATGAACCTGCAGACCTGGCAGTTTCTGGTCCTCGCGCAACTGATCATCTTCCTCTTGGGCTGGCCGCTTGAATGGACCGAGATTCTGATCATATTTGTGCCGATATTCCTGCCAATGCTGGATATTTTCGGGGTGAACCCGTATTTCTTTGCGATGCTTGTGGCCTTGAATCTGCAGACATCGTTCCTGACGCCGCCGATGGCGATGTCGGCCTATTATCTGAAAGGGGTGCTGCGGGCGCGCATTCAACTGGTGGAGATTTTCAAGGGCATCCTGCCCTATCTCGCCATCGTGATTTTTTCGATGGTCCTGATGTACCAATTTCCCGGAATTGCGCTCTGGTTTCCAGAATATCTGTTCGGTGAGTATATTCCGTAGGTTCTTGCCGAATGCAACGGCACATGCAGCGGCCTGATTCGTCTGAACTGACTGTTCTCTCTGCTGTTGCCGCGGCAGAACGGATACGCACGGGTCAGCTCAAGTCCGAGAGACTGGTGCAGGAATGTCTCAATCGAATTCAGGAGACGGACAGCGAAATCGCGGCCTGGGAATGGTTTGATCCCGATCTGGCACTGAAACAGGCGCGGGAACTCGACCGTATCCGCTGGTTTGGCCGACCGGTCGGTGCTCTGCACGGTGTGCCTGTCGGCATCAAGGATATCGTTGATACCAGGGGGATTCCCACTGAGAGAGGAACCCCCGCCTGCAGGGGGCGGATTCCCCGCCGCGAGGCATTCCTCGTCGACCGGCTCCGCGATGCCGGCGCGGTCATTCTTGGAAAGACGGTCACAACTGAACTGGCGTTCATGCAGCCCAGCCGCACCGTTAATCCGCATGACACCGCACGTAGCCCCGGAGGCTCATCGAGCGGGTCAGCTGCCGCGGTTGCTGCATTCCAGGTGCCTTTTACGATTGGAACCCAGACCAATGGATCAGTTATCCGACCGGCATCATTTTGCGGTGTGTTCGGCTTTAAACCGTCGCGAGGGCTGATCTCACGTACCGGTGTTCTGCGCACGAGCCAGACGCTCGACCAGATTGGTATGTTCGCCCGGGATTTGGAAGATGTCGCTGCACTCGCTGATGCCATGGCGGCGTGTGATTCATCCGATCCTGCGACTCTTGCGCGTCCGCGTCCCAGCATGCTTGCGGGCTGTCGCAGCGAACCGCCGGTCGAACCGATGTTGGCCTGGATGGGTGCAACCTACCATCAGGAATTGCAGGATGATGCCCGACAAGGGCTCGAGGATGTGGTCGCATTGCTGTCTCCACGCGTCGAAAAACTGCCAGCACCGGTGGATTTTGATTTATTGCTGGACGCTCACCGCACCATTCAGAACTATGAAATCGGCCGCAATCTGAAACAGTTGAAAGACGCGCATGGCGAACTGATGAGCAGGCAAATTCTTGGAGCCATTGATGAAGGTCTGGGAATTGATCGCAAGACTTACCGGAACGCATTGCGCAAGATGTCGGCAGCGCAAGAGTATTTCGCGAAATTCTTCATGGATTTTGATGCCATCATTGCACCTGCTGCGCTTGGCGATGCACCGCAACTTGCCAGTGGTACCGGGAATCCAGTCTGCAGTACGATCTGGACATTGTGCGGATTGCCATGTCTTTCACTGCCGCTCTTGATCAGTGCAGACGGACTTCCGATCGGGGTGCAGATCATCGGTGCTCCAGAAAGGGATGACAGGTTGTTGCGAACAGCCCGGTGGATTTTGACGTCACTTGCAGTGGAGACAGTAACGGTTTAGGGAACAGGGACGATGGGTAAAACGACCAATATACTGATGGCGGTGATTGCGCTTCTGATGATGGCGTCCTTCACACTGGGTCTCGCGCATGGGATTTCAACCGGATTTGCCGGTTTCTGGGGCGGGTTGCCATTCTGGATCATCTTGCTCACCGTTCTCTCCTTTGCTGCTTATGATGCATGGGACAGCATCATCCGCGACAAGGATTGAGTTCAGTCTTCTTTGCTCCCCGGCGGTCTGATCTCAAGGCTGATCGAAGCGTACCAATTGGCGAATTCCCGAATGTCCTCGTCACTCAGTGACGCCGCAATTTCAGTCATGATGTCATGGCTGCGTTTGCCGCGTTTGAACGCCTTGAGTTGTGCGTCAATATATAATCTGTCTTCACCTGCGAGATGGGGTGCGTCCAAAAGGGTCGAGATTCCGTCGGCACCGTGACAGGACACACAAAGATCGGGCGCGTCCGCCGCATGGGAACCTTCCGGCAGTGCCGCAACTGCTGTATGCGCGGCATACCAGGCAGAGACATCGGCGATCTGTTGTGCTGAAAGCCCGGCGGTGACCACGCTCATCATCTCGTGCTGACGGCTGCCGGTCTTGAACGCCATCAGCTGCGCTTCAAGATAGGATTGCGGTTCGCCGCCGATGTGCGGAGCATTCGGAAGGCGGGCATAACCGTCGGTCCCGTGACATGTCATGCACATATTGGCCACCAGTCGCCCGGCCGCCGGGTCGGCGGCCATGGTTGGTTGGGTGGTGACCCCGGCGAGCATCAGCCCGCCGAGGATCAGTGAGGCAGCAGCGTTCAATTGGCCGCAGTACGAGGAGCGTAAGCAATACGCCAGATTGCGCCGGCAAAGTCGTCCGATACCAGCATGGATCCATCGGGCAGGAAGGCGACATCCATTGGCCGACCGAGATATTCTCCGGTGCGCTCATTGAGCCATCCATCGGCGAAGACTTCGGCTTTGACCGCATTGCCTTCGTCATCGAGTGACGTGAACATGACTCGTGCACCAACCGGGGTTGTCCGGTTCCAGGACCCGTGTTGCGCCCAGAAAATTCCACCATGGTATTTTTCCGGGAAGCTGTCATGGCGGTAAAAACTCATACCCAGATCAGCAGCATGTGCCGTCAATTCAAGCTGAGGTTCGACAAACGTCATGCCCTCAGGCCGCGGCACATCCTTGTAATCCGGAATTTCCACGCGGGCATTGGTCCAGGGAAAGCCGAAATGTTGGCCTGCCGCCGTCTGGCGGTTGAGTTCACCTGGCGGAATGTCGTCACCCATGCCATCGACCTGGTTGTCGGTAAACCACAATTCGCCGGTCGCCGGATTGAAATCATGACCGACTGAATTGCGCACACCACGCGTGTAGACTTCGCGGCCCGTACCGTCAGTGTTGATCCGAATGATACCGCCAATTCCGATTTCGTCATACATGTCAAGCTTGTCCAATGGCTGCACATTGAACGGCTGTCCAAGTGAGATGTAAAGCTTTCCGTCAGGGCCCACGCGGCAGACCCGTGCCGAATGGTTGAAGCTCTCTTCCTCTTCGGGAATCAGGTCCCCTTGACCGACCACGTAGCCAACAGCCGGATCCGGTCCTTCAAAGAAAAACTCGGCGGCAGGGAAGACCAGCACGCGATTGCGTTCTGCGATATAGAGAAACCCGTCGGGTGAAAAGCAGGGGCCGTTGGGAATGTCAAAGGCGATTGACGGGGCGAAATCCTTGACTTCGTCGGCGACCCGGTTGCGATCGCGATCCACGATGGACCAGACATTTTCTTTTCGTGTGCCGGCGAACACAACGGTCCCTTGCGGTGCGACGGCCATTGAACGCGCATTCGGGACGACTGCATACAGGCTGATCTCAAACCCGTCCGGAACATTGAGGCTTGGCAGAATGGCACGCAGTGATTCCGCCACTTCATCATTCTGTTCGATGAAGGTGAAAATGGCATCTGTCCGCTGCATGTTGGTCAACTTGTCCATATTGTCCTGAGCCAGCGCCGGGGCTGCAAACAGTGCCGCACCCGCCAATCCTGTTACAATTCTATTCATGTCAATTCTCCTGTCCACAAGACGCCTCTCACTCTGGCGTGAGAGGCGAATATCGATTTGCAACGCAACCGGCAGCAAATCCTTCTCTGTCTTGTTTCTAATCAGATGATGGCTGAAAGTAAAATTCACGACGCCGTTCAGGTCCCGGGCTTTCCATCGTCGATATGTCAGACAGGTTTTGGGATGTCTGATCTTTGCTGCGTGGTATCTGCGGTCGACGTGATCTCGGATGCCAGTTCGCGCACAATGTCATACACCGACATGACATCACTTTCCGCACATGAAAAGGTGCCCGCAGTCATGCGGATGACCGGGCGACCCTTGAATTGAGATGGCGTCAGATAGATCCGTCCGTCGTCATTGATATTGTTGAGCAGTCGTGTTGTCAGGGAATCAGCATCACCGCCTTTTGGGGCGTAGCGAAAAGTAAACAAGGCCAGTGGACAGGAAGTGACGATTTCGAATTCCGGATCGGCAATCAACTTGTTTTCAAGCGCTTTGACCCAGTTGACATGGTTGCGGATCATCCCTTGCAATCCGCTCACGCCATAGACGCGAAACACGAACCACAATTTGAGCGCCCGAAAGCGACGGCCAAGAGGAATAGTCAGGTCCTGAAAATCCGTCATACCGTTCTGATTGCCGGATTGAAGATATTCCGGCCGCAGGCTGAGCGTCCTGGATTGAAGTTCCGGTTCCGTGAGAAGCTGTACGGAACAGTCAAACTGCGCACCGAGCCATTTTGTCGGGTTGATCACAATTGAATCTGCGGATTCTGCACCTTTCCAAAGATAACGGAATTCCGGACAGATCATTGCGGCCCCGGCCCAGGCAGCATCAACATGACAATAGAGTCCAAACTCTTTCGCCACGGCAATGGTGTCAGCGATCCGGTCGAAAGCACCATTGGCAGTGCCGCCGGCACAGAGGACAAGGCCTGCGGGACGCATGCCAGCTGCCAGATCCTGCTCAATGGCCTGACGCAGGCGACGCGGGCACATCGCCAATTGACTGTCGGTTGCCACTTGGACCAGATTCGCGTCTCCGATACCGGAAATCCGTGCTGCCTTGATGATCGAAGAGTGATTTTCCGGCGAGGCGTAGATGCGAATGACGTCTTGACCGGTGAGCCCATGAGACAGCCCCTGCCAGTCAAGACTGCGCTCACGCATCGTCAATATGGCGCATAAGGTCGCCGTTGTGGCGCTATCCTGAATGGTTCCGGTGAATCTGTCCGGCAATCCGACGGCTCCGCGCAACCATTCAACCATGCGCTGTTCCAGTTCAGTTGCGGCCGGGGATGTCTGCCAAAGCATACAGTTACAGGCCATCGTGTTGATGATCTGTTCAGCGAGAATGGAAGCCGGTGCAGCATTGGCAGGAAAGTAGGCAAAGAAACGCGGATGCTGCCAATGGGTCATGGCGTCTGGAATGAGTTTCTCAAAGTCGGCAAAGACAATATCGACAGGCGTGGGGTTGGTCGGTGCATGTGCCGGAATCTCGCGCAGGATATCTCCTGGTGCCGTCTGGGCCCTGACTGGTCGCGCGCGTAATGTATCATGATATTGCGCGGCCCAGCGACCTATTCTGAGAGACCATTCTGAGAGATCGGAATAACGCATATCAAATCCTTGCCATCAAGACATCTTCAAGAAAGCCGATCTGCTGCCACCGTGACGACATGTCAATCCGACTGTTGAGGGAGAGGTGACTCGCCGCTCTCAATTGCCGTGAACATGGGGATTGGACCAGCATTGACTCACCCGCGAAGGATGGTCTTTTGCACCTGTTTTCTGGACTGTTGCCAAATTGGTAAAAGGAATCTATAGAACGCATATGACAACGGTATGCACAATAATTAGGATTTGCATTATCGGCTGATATCCTCAGCCGGGCCGTTCGATTCTTTAACATTGAGAGATGCGATCCCGGCTCAGGCGGTGACGGCTGTTATGGGAGGCGGATGTGTGACGGATCTGACTTTTTACGATACGCGCCGGCGTGCACGCGTGGCCTTTGAGCCGATAGATCCACGAAATGTCCGCCTCTATGCCTGCGGTCCGACCGTTTACGACCGTGCGCATATCGGCAATGCGCGACCAGCGGTGGTTTTTGACGTGCTGTTTCGTCTTCTCCGGCATCGTTTCGGGGGCGATTGCGTCACATATGTCCGTAACATTACGGACATCGATGACAAGATCAACACGCGGGCCGCCGAGATGCGGAGTCGAGGTGACAAGCGTGCCCTCGTTGAAATCATCCGATCGATCACGGCTCAAACAACCAGTTGGTACCACGAGGACATGGCCGCGCTTGGTGTCCTCCGACCGAGTCATGAACCGCGCGCCACAGAGTTTATCCCCGAAATGATCGCGATGATTGGCGATCTCATTCGTGGTGGACATGGTTACGAAGCCGAAGGTCATGTGCTTTTTTCAGTCAAGAGCTGGAGCGGATATGGCAGTCTCGCCCATCGTTCGCTTGAAGATATGATTGCCGGCGCCCGTGTTGAGCAGGCACCTTACAAGCGTGATGCCATGGATTTTGTCTTGTGGAAACCGTCTTCGGAAGATTTGCCCGGATGGGATTCACCGTGGGGGCGGGGACGTCCCGGTTGGCATATTGAATGCTCGGCCATGAGTCATAAACTCCTTGGGGAGAGTTTCGATATCCATGCCGGCGGAATCGATCTGGCTTTTCCACATCACGAAAACGAGGCGGCACAGAGTCTGTGTGCCAACAAGGGAAGTGAATTTGCCCGCCTGTGGATGCATAACGGATTCGTTCAGGTTGAAGGCCGGAAAATGGCCAAGAGCCTGGGAAATTTCATCACGGTCAAGGATTTGCGTGATCAGGGCATCGATGGAGATGTCATTCGTCTCACCCTGCTGTCCACACATTATCGACAACCGCTCGATTGGACTCAGAGAAAGCTGGATGAAATGCACAACGTCCTCCGCCGATGGAGAAAATTGTCGGCAGCCGTCGATTCCGGGCTGCAACCGCCGCGAGATTCCGTGATTACGGCCCTCGCTGAAGATTTGAACACACCGGAGGCAATCAGCGAAATCCATTCTCTCGTCGCCGCAGGTGACGCCGAAGGAGTGAAATCATCAGCAGCATTTCTGGGCCTATCAATGGCCACCGCAAGTCATCGACTGATGGACGCGAGCCGGGGGGTCATTGAGAAAATGATTGCGCAACGAACAATGGCACGGCGGATGAAAGACTTCGCCGCTGCAGATTTGATTCGCAACCATTTGCACGCAGCGGGCATTGATATCAGCGATGAGCCCAATGGAACCCAATGGGACGTCAGTGACCGATTTGATCCGGCAAAACTGGAGTTGGATCCACCCGTGAAAACGCATGAGTGGGAAGAATGAGAAAACCACGTCTGGTCATCTATGACACGACATTGCGTGATGGCCAGCAGACCCATGGCGTCCAGTTTTCACTGGACGACAAGCGAAGAATCGCCGCGGCGCTGGACGCGCTTGGAATAGATTATGTGGAGGCCGGTTGGCCGGGTGCCAATCCGACCGACAGTGCGTTTTTTGCTGATCCACCTGTCATGCGCCGGTCAAAGGTGACCGCGTTCGGAATGACCAAACGCACGGGTCGCTCGGCGGCCAATGATGATCTGTTGGCACAATTGATGAATTCCGGTGCGACATCGATCTGTCTCGTTGGCAAGACGAGTGAGTTTCATGTGGAGAGCGTACTCGGTATTTCCCGCGCTGAAAATCTTGAGAATATAGCGCAGTCGATTGGACATCTTGCCAAGCATCAATGCGAGGCGATTTTTGATGCCGAGCATTTCTTCGACGGATTTAAATTGAATCGTGCTTACGCACTCGATTGTCTTCGGGCGGCATTGGAAAATGGCGCAGGTTGGATTGTGCTGTGTGACACCAATGGCGGAAGCCTTCCAGCCGAAATCGGCGCGATCACTGAACAGGTCATTCAAGCCGGCATTCCTGGTGACCAACTTGGAATTCACACGCATAATGATACCGGCACCGCCGTGGCAGGTGCCTTGGCAGCTGTTGATGCCGGTGCCCGGCAAATTCAGGGCACATTGAATGGGCTTGGCGAACGCTGTGGCAATGCTGATCTGGTGTCTTTGTTACCAACATTGACCCTGAAAGAGCCCTATAAATCACGATTTTCGATAGGAACAAAGACATCAGAACTTGCCCAACTGACGCAGATTTCCCGACTTGTTGATGACATATTGAATCGCGTACCGGAAAAGTCAGCACCATATGTGGGTGCGTCGGCCTTCGTCCACAAGGCGGGGCTTCATGCATCTGGTGTCGTGCGTAATCCAACCAGCTATGAACATGTCAATCCCAACGACGTTGGGAATCGACGCTTTATCCCGATGTCGAACCAAGCGGGACGGTCAAACCTCGTGGCCCGCCTTCATGAAGCTGGCATTGACGTTGATCCAGATGACGAACGTATCGGTGACATGCTGGCCGAAGTGAAACGGCGGGAAGATGTCGGATACAGCTACGACAATGCGCAGGCTTCGTTTGAACTGCTTGCGAGAAAAATGCTTGGCCTGCTACCGGATTTCTTTGCGATTGAGGAATTTTCAGTGTCGGTCAGGCATGCACATGACGGTGATATGGTGCGGACCACCTCACATTCAGAGGTTCTTCTGAATATCGCGGGAGACAGACGCCGCTCGTCGGGCCATTCGGGCACCCATGGCGGTGAGGATCATGGGCCGTTTCACGCACTCGCGGCGGCAATCAAGAGAGATCTGGGCATGTACCAGCCTTTCGTCGATGATATGGGATTGGTTGATTACAAGGTCCGTATCACCAATAGCGGCACCGCAGCGGTCACGCGTGTGATCATTGACAGTGAAGACAAACTGGGGCGCCGATGGTCCACGATCGGTGTGTCTGCCAATATCATCAATGCATCCTTCGAGGCGCTGGTCGACTCCATCAGGTGGAAACTTGTCAGAGACCAAGCACCAGCACCATGATTGTGCTGCGATTCAGGGGTTTGTCGAATCCGGCGATCCTGATCGATCTGTCGTTGCAAAGATCGCGCCGCGAGAGAAGCGATGCCTGCTGCTGTCTCTCTATGCTTTCAATCTGGAAGCCGCACGAATCACATGGAAAGCACCGGATCCGGCAACGGCGGCAATCCGTTTTCAATGGTGGCATGATATCGTGGACAAGGCCGGTTCAGGTGACGATATTCCATGTCACCATGTTGCGGAGGGTCTGGCCCGGTTGATTGGTCAATGCCGATTGCCCACAGCGCCATTTCATCGACTTCTCGATGCTTATCAATCCACGGCGAGCCTGCCGGATGGCCATGATGAACGGCAACGATTTGAGCAATATATCGATTCGACAGCAGGTGAAGTGATGTGGCTGGCCGCGCAGATCCTGGATAGGCCATTGGCATGTGAGGAAACGGTGCGTGACTTGGCATGGGGTTGCGGCGTGGCGTCATATTTGCGCGCCGTGGCGACATTGAAGGCTCGAGGACGTTTAGACTTTCTGACCGATATGACGACCCAGCACTGGGCGGTCACCGCTGCTACCGCACGAATTGACAGGGCGCGGTCTCATCGGGATGAGCTCCCGGCGTCGATTTTTCCAGCATTGCTGACGGGATGGAGAGCGAATTCAACGCTCCGGCGGGCGCGGGTGAATATCGCCCGGGTGGATGCCGGAGGATTGGATGAGTCCGAGTTTGTGCGCCGTGTGCGTCTCGCTATATGTGGCTTGACAGGGAGATGGTGACAGCCGCGATTGGAAAACGGAGGCGGAATACCGCTTCATTCTCAATACCGGGTTGCAAGCATCGGTTGACGGAAGCCCATGACCCTCTCCAAACCTATGCCAGCTTTCCTGATGATGATTGTCTGTTGAATGCCAGCCAGATCAACGCAATGCCGGCAAGCAGGAGAAAGGGCAACATCGCCCAGTTGACGGCGACCCACCCCTCAGCTGCGGTGCCACCGGTACAATTCATCAGTGTCCCCGAAGCCAGTGATGCGATGGTGACACATCCGAATACCAACAGGTCATTCAACCCCTGAACCTTGCCACGTTCTTCGGGGCGATGCGCTTCAACAAGCATCGCCGTGGCACCAATAAATCCAAAGTTCCAACCCAAACCGAGTAATATCAGCGCCGCAAAAAAGTTTGTTAACGCGACACCCGCCAATCCGATGATGCCGGCACAGGCCAGCAACATGAGACCGGCAGCGACAATTCGCTGTGATCCAAAGCGGGAAATCAGATGGCCTGTGAAGAACGAAGGTGCGAACATGGCCAGGACGTGCGACGAGACAATGTCAGCCGCGCGATCCGTGCCAAATCCACAACCAACGACGGCCAGCGGAGTTGATGTCATCACGAGATTCATCAACGAATAAGAGACCATTGCACAAACGATGGCCACGGCAATTTTCGGTGTTCGAAGGATTTCACCATAGCTGCGGATGTGCTGGTGATGGGAATCCTTGATTTTTGGACGGGGAATGTCAAGAAACATATAAGCGAAGCTGCCCACAAGATTGACGATAATGACCGCAATATAGGTTCCGGCAAATGGCACCACCATTGCATCGGCCGTTACTTTCACCAGTTGCGGCCCGACCAGAGCTGCCACCAATCCGCCCGCCATGACATAAGATATGGCGCGCGGGCGAAAGCTTTCGGACGCCGTGTCCGCTGCCGCAAAGCGGACGAATCCATGTGCGGACATGTAGATCCCGGTGAAGTAGGAAGACACCAGGAACAGGATGAAGGAGTCGATCATCAGCGCATAGCTGCCAGTTATACCACCGAGTCCACCCCCGAGTGACCCGATCAGGAATCCTGTGCGTCGGCCAAATCGCTGCATCGTCTGACTCATCCATGTCGCCGATGTCATGGAACCGAAAACCAGCAGGGATATCGGCAATGTGGCCAGGCAGACATGAGGCGTCATTGATTGACCGGCAAGACCGGCAATGGTAAAGATCATCGGTAATTGTGCGCCAATCGTCATTTGTGCCACGATCAATGCGGTCACGTTGCGAAATTGGCGTGAATTTGTCGTGTCTGCCATCCCGACTTTCGTATCCTCGTCAGGCTGTGACGGCAAGGGATGCAGGAACCGCCGATGTTTGAACGACAGCGTGTCCCACGGCATGTTGCGCCAGTCTGTACGAGGAAATCTGACGCATGGGCATTTGACCGACCGGAATGATACTGATTCTCCAAAGTGATGACCGATCGATTGACCAGTTCCTGCAATTGACACAATGTGAGACGCACCGTGCCGCTGACAGGTCAAGAGTTCCGGGAATCGGTATGGGAGAAGTCGGTTGGACAGGTGCGGCTTCTGCCTGATTGTTGATACGATTGGTCAAGAGCCGCTACCAGCATTGAATGTGGAAAATATGCAAATAGCCATCGAATCAAAATCGGATCTCAAACGTGGCATTGACTCGCTGGCGCAAAGAGAGCCACGTTTTGCCGATGTGGCCGAATTGGTGGGGCCGTTGCCCTTGCGTCGGCGGACCGAGGGATTCGAGTCGCTGCTCGGGATGATCGTGAGTCAGCAGGTTTCAGTGGCCGCAGCTGATTCCATATGGAAGAGGCTGAAAGCAGCCGGATTGACGGAACCGGAGTCTCTCGGTTGCTGCACCGATGAGGCATTGCGTGCCTGTGGCCTGTCGCGGCAGAAAGCGCGGTATGCCCGTGCTCTGGCCGCCGCAGATATTGATTTTGTGGCCCTTGGTCAACTGGATGACACCGGATTGGTCAAGCGGCTCACTCAAGTTGCGGGTGTGGGGCGCTGGACGGCGGAGATTTATGGTATGTTTTCTCTCGGGCGGCCCGATATGATCGCTGCCGGTGATTTGGCATTGCGCGAGAGTGCACGGATTCTCTTTAAACTTTCAGAACGGCCAACGGATCAGGTTTTGCGCCGGATGGCGGAGCCATGGTCTCCATGGCGAGCCGTCGCGGCGCAGCTTCTCTGGTCCTACTACAGGGTTATGAAGAATCGAGAGGGAGTTCGTTGACCATGGAAATGACAATATTGCGGCAGAGCGCAATGTCGGGTGAGTCGCATTCCGTGATCTTCCTGCTTCATGGATATGGGGCAAATGCCGATGATCTCATGGGATTGGCGCGTCCCCTGGCCACCCCGTTCCCCGACTGTGAATTTGTGGCCCCGAATGCACCTGAATCTTGTCCCGGACTCCCGAATGGGCGGAGATGGTTTCCCATTCCCTGGATGGATGGTGCAGACGAAGAGACAGTGGAATCGTCGTTGCAGGCGTCGACAGAGATTCTTGCGCAAATGGTCGAGAGCGAATTGCAGCGATTGAATCTCCGTGAAGAGTCGGCAATTCTCTTCGGCTTCTCACAGGGAACAATGATTGCCTTGCATTACGCCGTGCGTCATGTGCGCTGTTTTGCGGGAGTGATTGGCTTCTCAGGGCGACTGCTGGCGCCTGAGCGTCTGCACAGTGAGACTGTTTCGCGCCCACCGGTGCTTCTCGTGCATGGTGACGCCGATCCGGTGGTGCCATTTGCTTGCCTGCGGGAGGCAGGGGCGGCCCTGGAGACGGCAGAATTTTCAGTCAGAACGCATGTATCGCCCGGTACAGCCCATTCAATTGCACCGGATGGACTGGAGCAAGCGGTTTTATTTGCACGCACGCTTCTGTAACAGCGGGGCTGAATTGCGCAAAAGACTGACGGAACTGTTTCGAGATAGGAAATTTGATGCCCGGTGCCGATGACATTCTGTCCTTTTGGTTTGAAACCCTGACAAGCCAGCAGAGATTTATGGCGCGTGAGGATGTTGACTCGGCCATTACTGCGCGTTTCCATGATTTGTGGTGCTGTGCAGCCGGTGGTGGAAAGTCAGATTGGGAACAGGAAGGTTTGTCGTCGCTGGCCTTGGTCATCGTGCTTGATCAGTTTCCACGTAATATGTTTCGCGGTTCTGCTCAGTCTTTCCACAGTGACGCCCTTTCATTGCGAATCGCAGGCCAGATGATCGCTGCCGGTTTTGATCTTCAACTTGACGAAGAACAACGGCTGTTTGTTTATATGCCGTTCATGCATTCAGAGCGGCTGGCTGATCAGGACCAGGCTGTAGGCTACATTGAAGAGAGGATGAAAGAAACAGGCGCATTGAACCTGATTCATGCGCGCGCCCACCGGCGCATCATCCGCAAGTTTCAGCGTTTTCCTTACCGCAATGACGCACTTGCGCGTCCATCCACACCGGATGAAGAGAAATGGCTGGAAAATGTCGGTTATGCCAGTCTGGTCAGGACTCTTCAGGCCGAAGGTTAAGAATTCGAGCGACAATCGGGAGAGAGTAAATGTCGAAACCAAATTTTGATGTCGCGATCATTGGAACCGGCCCGGGAGGTTATGTCGCCGCCATCAGAGCGGCGCAGCTGGGTCTGTCAGTTGCCGTCATTGAACGTGAGAATCTCGGCGGGATTTGTCTCAACTGGGGGTGTATTCCGACCAAGGCCATGCTGCGGTCATCGGAGATTTACGCACAGATGAACCGTGCCAGGGAATATGGATTGGTGGCTGAAAAGGTCGATTTTGATCTCGATGCAATCGTCTCCCGCTCGCGATCGGTTGCCAAACGGCTCAATGGCGGTGTGGGATACCTGATGAAGAAGAATAAAATCCAGGTTTTCATGGGCACCGCGCGCTTGAATCCACCAGGTCGGGTCCATATTGCATCGGAGACGGGTGAAGAGGAAATTTCGGCAAGGGAGATCATTGTGGCGAGCGGTGCCCGGGCGCGTGAACTTCCCGGAATGGAAGCCGACGGGGAATTGATCTGGACCTATCGGCATGCCCTCAAACCGCCGAGAATGCCCGGGAAACTTCTGGTGATCGGCTCGGGTGCCATCGGCATCGAGTTTGCCAGTTTCTACAATGCGCTTGGTGCCGACACGACCGTTGTGGAATTGCTGGAGCGCATTCTGCCGGTTGAAGATGAGGAAGTTTCTGCCGCGGCCAAGGCGGAGTTTCAGCGCCAGGGAATGACGATACGAGAACAGACTGCAGTCACCAAGATCGAACGCGGCAAAGAGAGTGCAACGGCGACGATTGTTATGGACGGCAAGGAAGTTTCCGAAGAGTTCGACACGGTGATTTCGGCAACGGGCATTGTCGGAAATATCGAGGATCTCGGTTTGGAGGAGGCGAATGTGGAGACTGACCGGGGGCATATCGTTGTCGATGAGTTTTGCCGGACAGGTGTCGCAGGAATATCGGCGATCGGAGATGTTGCCGGGCCGCCATGGCTCGCCCACAAGGCCAGTCATGAAGGTGTTGCCGTCGCCGAGAGAATTGCAGGTCTGGACGTTCATCCCGTGCGTCCCGAGACGATTGCGGGCTGCACTTATTGCCATCCGCAGATCGCTTCGGTGGGTATGACAGAAAGCGCCGCCAAATCGACAGGACGGGACATCGGTGTCGGGCGTTTCCCCTGGTCAGCCAACGGAAAAGCCATTGCGCTTGGAGAGACTGAAGGCTTTGTCAAGACCGTCTTTGATCGTCAGACGGGTGAGCTTCTCGGGGCACATATGATTGGTGCCGATGTGACGGAATTGATCCAGGGATTCGTTGTGGGGCGCCAACTCGAGACCACTGAAATTGATCTGATGCATGCGGTGTTCCCCCATCCAACGCTGTCAGAAGCCATGCATGAGAGTGTCCTGGACGCATTTGATCGGGTCATTCATACCTGACGGCCTTTTCCCGGGTCACAGTTTCAGGTTGATTGGCGCGCAACAGCGGACCAATCAATGAGAGATCGGGAACGGACAGTGTGCAAGCCGCCACCGGCCAGGATCATGTTGCGTGAACAAACTGAATCCCTGGTCTGGAGCAGAGCACCAGGGAACATGATGACTCGTGCATTTTTCAGCGACTTGAGGTGATGGGCAGAGACCTGATGATGGCGTTGAAGCTTGATGCCCTGAGCGACGCCCCGCCAACCAATGCACCATTGACCTCAGGGAGTGACAGGATTGTGGATGCATTGTCAGGAGTCACTGACCCGCCATAGAGGAGGCGCATGCCAGCTGCCTCATTCTGTGCCAGTCGCGCATGGCAGGCACACCGAACAAAATCGTGCATTTCGGTAATTTCATCGGGTGACGCGCTACGCCCCGTGCCGATCGCCCAGACAGGCTCGTAAGCGATGGCCAAACGGGTTGCGGTGGCCTCAATGGGAACGCTTCCTTCAATCTGCGCGCCAACCACTGTCTGTGCCTGCCCGACCGCGCGTTGTTCGCCCGATTCGCCGACACAGACAATGGCTGTCAGCCCGGCGCGCCATGCGGCACGGACCTTCCGGTTCACCACATCATCCGTTTCTCCATAGCATTGGCGGCGTTCGGAATGTCCGACGATCACGAATTCAGCCCCAGCATCGGCAAGCATTTCTGCCGAATGGTCACCGGTATGTGCGCCGCAAGGGGAGGGATGACAATCCTGGCCGCCAAGCCTGATTGCGGTTCCACGAAGGCGTTCGGACAGGCGCGTGAGCAAGGGAGCCGGCGGGCAAATCACGATATCGCAGTCGCCGCGATGAGGATCCGGAGTGACACAGCTTGCCTCTTCGACGGAAGCGGCAAGCCCATTCATTTTCCAGTTACCGGCCACCAGAAATCGGGGCAACAGCAAACCTCATTATGGGTGAGTCGGGTTCAACGAAAAACCTGCCTCAATCAGTTTCCTGGAACTTGATCGATTCACCACAGCCGCAGGCTTCGGTCACGTTGGGGTTGTTGAATTTGAAGCCGGATTCAAGCAATCCGGCCGCATAGTCGATTTCAGTGCCAAACAAGAACATCTGCGCCATCGGCGCAATCAGCACACACGCGCCATCCTGTTCGATCACTTCGTCGAGTTCATCAGGCTTGTCGACATATTCCATTGTATATTCCATTCCCGCGCATCCACCTTTTTTGAGGCCGATGCGCAACCCTGCTTTTCCAGCCGTCTCCATCAGTTGTTTGATTTGCCGAACTGCAGTGTCCGTCAGTGTGACTGCAGGTGCATTTCCTGTTGCAAACATTCAGGCCTCTTCAATGGTGCTGCACAAAATAGCAATTCATTTCCTTGCATCATAAGATCAGGTTCCGTTGCTACATGAAACCCAGTTCAAGACGTGCCTCATCGGACATCATCTCCATTCCCCATGGCGGATCCCAGGTCAGTTCGACATTGACTTTTTGTACGCCTTCCAACGGCTCAATCGCATCTGCGAGCCAGCCGGGCATTTCCCCGGCGACCGGACAGCCCGGCGCGGTGAGCGTCATGATCACATCGACGCTTCCCCCGGAATCGATTTCAATCGTGTAGACCAGTCCCAAATCATAGATATTGACGGGAATTTCAGGGTCATAGACGGATCGGCATGCTTCAACGATATTGCTGTAGAGCGGATGGTCGGTCGAGGAGGGACGGATGAGCAGGGACCCTTCCAGTTGCGTATTGTCTCCAACTTCCATGATGTACCAACAGCAAACAAATAGTTGAGTCCTTTTATAAGGTATTTCAAGCGCAAAGTCCAACAATTTGGATGTATCGGGCACAATCAGAGGATCAGAGATCAGAGGTTTGATGGTTGCACACGGAAACCGTCTCGGCTATTGACGAGTTCGGGCGAGGTGGACCTCGATCGATTGCAGGTCAGGAAGGTGAAATCGGTATCATTGCGGAACAACGCATCCTGCCGGCACTTTACGCATGACCCAACCCAACCCGATTATTGATATTCGCGGGCTGAACAAGCATTTCGGAGATTTTCAGGCTCTGTCCCAGGTGGATCTTTCCGTCGAGACCGGTGAAAAAGTCGTGATCTGTGGTCCATCAGGTTCCGGCAAATCGACTCTCATCCGTTGTATCAATTGTCTTGAGGACTATTCTTCCGGCAGCCTGATTGTGAATGGAGTCAAACTGTCAGAAGACAATCGGGATATTCGCGTGGTGCGGATGGAAGTCGGGATGGTGTTTCAACAATTTAATCTTTTTCCCCATTTGACAGTCCTGGGCAATCTGACCATCGGCATGGTGCGGGTCCGGAAAATGTCAAGGACCGATGCCGAAGAGAGGGCCCGGCATTATCTGGAACGGGTCCATATTCCGGAACAGGCGGACAAGTATCCAGAACAGCTTTCTGGTGGTCAACAACAACGGGTGGCGATTGCACGGGCATTGTGCATGGAACCTAAAATCATGTTGTTCGATGAACCCACATCAGCCCTGGATCCTGAGATGATCAATGAAGTCCTCGATGTCATGACCGAACTCGCTGCAACCGGAATGACGATGATTTGCGTGACACATGAAATGGGTTTCGCGCGCCGGGTTGCCGACAAGATGGTGTTCATGGAGGGAGGATCGATCGAGGAAATCGCACCGCCCGAGGTCTTTTTTAGCAAACCAGAAAGTGCGCGCTGCCGAATGTTTCTCGACAGGATTCTGGTCCATTGAAGATGCTGACGGCATTCAGCGGTCACAAACCATTGAGCATGAATTTGTGGGAATCAATTATGAATTCCCGCCCCGTATCGATTTTGCTTTATCTTGTTGTCATGTGGCTGATTGTTCAGCTGGCCGTCAACGGTGCCGCATCCATGGGTTACAATTGGCAATGGTACCGAATTCCCCAATATATCCTTGCGCAGACGGATAACGGAATTCAACCCGGCGAACTCGTGACTGGACTGGTCAGGACTGTTGATCTGACGGTGCGATCTTTTCTGCTCGCGGTGGCCTTGGGTCTTGTGGTGGCTTTGTTGCGTCTGTCGTCACTCGTCATTGGTGTGGCAGTTGCCACCGGTTTTCTCGAATTCATCAGAAATCTGCCACTGCTTGTCCTGCTCTATCTCATCTATTATGTCTGCGGACCGGTCTTTGGCCTTGACCGCTACACGGCGTCAATCGTTTGCCTCGCAGTGTATCATTCAGTCCTGATCTCCGAGATTTTTCGTGCTGGAATTCTCGCGGTTTCAGCCGGGCAATGGGAGGCCGCCCAATCCATCGGCATGTCAAGGGCGCAGAGCTACTGCTACATCATTCTGCCGCAATCGATTCGATTTGTCCTGCCACCGCTCACCGGGGAGGCCGTGCACCTGATCAAAAGCTCGGCCATAGTCAGCGTCATCGCGGTTGCTGAACTCACCACCATGGGCCGGAATATCATTTCGGATACGTTCATGAGTTTTGAAGTCTGGTTGACCGTGGCAGCAATCTACCTTGTGATGACGCTCATGCTTTCAATTTTTGTGACGCGGCTGGAACGAAAATTTTCCGTCGCGTCGCGATAATGGTCACATTCACAGAAAGAAAAGGAGTTGATTGTGAAACTGACAAGACGATATCTCGGAATGGCACTGGCAGGCCTGGTGGCAGCTGTTGTCGCGGCCCCGCCGGGGATGACGCAAAGCACGACTCAGTCGCTGTCGGGAGAGAGCGTGATTGAGACAATCAAGAAGCGCGGCGTCATCAAGATAGGCCTGTCACTTTTTGTCCCGTGGTCAATGCGTGATGAGAGTGGTGAACTGGTCGGATTTGAGCTTGATGTTGGCCGGAAACTGGCCGAAGATATGGGTGTGGAGCCGGAATTTATTCCCACCGCCTGGGATGGCATCATCCCGGCTCTCGTGGCCGGAAAATTCGATGTGATTATCTCCGGTATGTCAGTGACGGCACAGCGCAACCTGACCGTCAACTTTTCGGAACCCTATGCCTATTCCGGTCTGGCGATTCTTGCGAACCGGCAAATGACCGAGGGATTCACGATGGAAGATTTCAATAGTGAAGATGTCATCTTTGCCCTGCGGCGCGGCGCGACGCCATCAGCGGTGGTCCCCGTCATGTTCCCGAAAGCACAGATCCTGCAATTTGATGAGGACGGGGCTGCCCAACAGGAAGTGCGCAATGGACAGGCCCATGCCTATATGGGGGCCGAACCGGCTGGACCATCACGAGAAGCCAACCTGTATCCGGAGACGCTCACTGTGCCGTTTGAGACGCTGTTTGACCCGCGTGGTGAGGCTTTCGCCCTGCGCAAGGGTGATCCGGATGCTCTGAACTACTTCAACAACTGGATTTCACATCACTGGCGCACCGGGTGGCTGGAAGAACGCCACGACTACTGGTTCACGACACAAGAGTGGGACAAGTAAGCACATCCCTCAAGAAAAAATGCTGCCGAGCCTGTGGGTTCGGCAGCTCCGGATTTGAAACCTGAACGGAACCATGCGTTCAATAAAGGCACGGTTGCATTGGCTGGACCTGGTCATTGTTGTTTTGCTGTTCCTGTTTGTTGGATATGTCTGGCAGCAAATCGATGGAAAACTCAACTACAAGTGGGATTGGGCGCGTGTTCCCAACTACCTGTTTCGATATGATGACACGGCCGAAAAATGGGTGGCGAACGTCCTCATCCTTGGTCTCGTCAACACCATTCGCATTAGCATTTATGCCAGTCTCCTGGCAATTCTGTTCGGGCTGATCCTGGGAGTCGCGCGGACATCACGCAACCTTGCTGTGCGGATGCTTGCCCGCACTTATCTCGAGCTGCTGCGTAATATTCCGCCGCTCGTTGTCATCTTTATTTTCTTTTTCTTTCTGTCAGAGCAGTTGATCTCCTTCTTCAATATTGAAAGCTGGGCTTACGCGATCGCCAGGTCTGAGAATGCTGAAGTCTGGACATTCTTGTTCGGCGACATGCGCCAATTTCCTGCATTGATTTCAGGAATTATTGTACTGGCATTATTTGAAAGCGCTTTTGTCGGCGAAATCCTTCGTGCGGGAATTGAGTCGGTCGAAACAGGGCAGAGAGAAGCCGCGCGGTCATTGGGAATGCGCTGGAGCGACGAGATGCGTTTCATTGTGCTCCCGCAAGCCTTGCGGAAGACACTGCCACCACTTGCCAATCAGTTTATTACCCTCATCAAGGATAGTGCGATCATTTCCCTGATCTCGGTCCCTGATCTGACATTGCGCGCCGTCGAGATGGCCAATTCCACGCGATTACTTTTTGAGACATGGATCGTCGCCGCGGGGCTGTATTTCATTCTCTGTTTTGGATTGTCGCTGCTTTTCCGCAGCCTTGAAACCCGGATCGGGCGGCGAACTTCCAAATGATCGCTCGGCCTGATCGTCAAAATTTCTTGCTGGATCTGCCGAAATCGACGGCGCTGCCGCAGCAGCGCCGTCCGATCGTTTTCGTCTGGACTGATCCTATTGTACGCAGGTATCGATATTGTCGTTGTTGCAGACATCAAGACCTGTGAAGATCGGATCGTCAACCGACTTGCCTTCGGCAATGTCCTTGAGGACGAACATGGCCTTGTAACCCATCTCGTACGGACGCTGTCCGACGAGGCCATTGCCCAGACCGTCACGGGTCTGCCCGATTTGCATCGGCAGTGTATCGGCCACAACGATCGTCAGTACACCCGCATCCATCTTGGCTTTATAGGGTTCAGCAGCCTGACGATACGCGTTGTCAAACCACTGGGTGAATGCACCGGTGGAGAGGAAAGCGGTCAAATCGGGATTGGCTGCCAGAATGTCGGTCATGCCCTGAACCGCAACGTTGCCATCGTCATTCGTGATCAGCGGGCAGCCCGCAATCTCCGTCCAGCCACCTTCACCCGTGAGAGCCGTGCCCGGAGGATTACCCATATCCATTCCGGAAAGCGTATCACGCGCACCTTTCAGACGCTCGTTGTGGTTTGCCGCCGCCGCGCCACCGGTCTGGAGGCAGATCGTTCCGCCATCAGGATGACGGGCTTGAACCAGCTTTGCCAGATTCACGCCGATATCGTAGTTATTGGTGCCGACATATGTCGTCCGCAAGCCAGCGTCTTCAGGCAGCAGGTCTGAATCCCATGTCATGACGGGAATGCCGGCTGCGACAGCTGCCTCCAGCACCTTGCCCATGGCCGGCGCGTTGGATGGAGCGACGGCGATTCCGTCGATTCCCTTGGTGATCAGGTCCTGTACGATCTGTATCTGCTCCAGTTCGGTGTGCTCACCGGGTCCGATATATTCACAAGTCACATCGGCCAGCTCTGACTGGGCCTGATAACAGCCATCACGCGCCAGGTCGAAGAACGGATTGTTCATCGCCTTGGGCACCAGCGCAAAAGTATATTCGGCAGTTGCGATCGCTGGCGTCATGACCGCCATCGCCGTTAAAGTTAACAACAGTTTCTTCATTTTATCCTCCTGTGAGTCTTGAAGAAGTGGAATCGGGGTCATTTACCCCCACGATTGCGGATCTGTTCCAGGAGTACTGCGAGAATGAGGAACAGCCCCACAAAAAACTGCTGCCACAACGCCGGTATGCCCGCGAGCAGCAGCGAGTTTCGGATGAGTTCGATGAGGGCGGCACCTATAGGTGCGCCCAGTGCAAATACAATTCCGCCCATCAGATTGGCGCCACCGATCACGGTCGCCGCGATTACGGTCAGTTCCCAGGTGAAGCCCATACCATTGGTAACAGAACCAGTGTAGCCTACGAAAAGGAACGCTGAGAGCCCCGCGCAAAGTGAGCATACAACATAAACTGACACAACGACGCGCTCGACGGGGATACCGGCAAGTTTGGCAGCATGTGCGTTGCCACCGATGGCAATGACCCAGCGACCCCAGGTCGAGAAACGCCAAACCCACCAGAAGACTGCAGTCAGTATGATCAGTACCCAGACCACATTGGGCACGCCCAGAACGCTTTCGCCGCCGATCCATTCAAAGAGATCCTGATCCGGACCGAACTGGTAAATCATCTGGTTGTTGGACACGACCCGGGCCAGAGAAACGACGATTGAAAGCATGCCCAGCGTGACCACGAAAGGCGGCATTCGGAGATACGCGATGAGTATGCCATTGACCATGCCGACGGAAGCGGCGACCAGCATGCAACCCAGGAAGCCAAGTTCGATGCCATAGCCAGCCCGCATGATCAGGCCGGTGACGATTCCGGTGAGTCCAACCAGCGATCCGACACTGAGATCAATGCCTGCAGTACAAATCACTGCGGACATGCCGAGTGCCATAATCCCGAAAAACGCCATGTTGCGGGTGATGTTGAACATGTTGCGCTCGGTCATGAAGGCATCAGAGACGAAACTCATGACCACCCCAAGTGCCACGAGGGCAAGGAAGACCCAAAAGGGTTGCGTGCGGACAATTGCCGCAAAACCAGAGACCTCCTGACGTGAGGTAATACTCTCATCGATCGCGGCATGATCTTCTTGATATGGTGATGAATTGGTCATGCTGATTCAATGGCCCCGATGATGAGTCCGGTCACTTCTTCCGGTGTGGTTTGACTGATATGCTTGTCGGCGACCTTGGCACCGCGGCGCAATACGGCGACGCGGTCGCAGACTTCGAAGACATCAGGCATCCTGTGGGAGACAAGGATCACGGCGTGCCCCGTGTCCTTCAGCTGATGGATCAGTGCCAGAACCTCCTTCACCTGGCGAACCGAGATTGCCGCGGTGGGTTCATCCATCAACACGAGCTTCGGATCCGACAGGCGTGTCCGCGCGATTGCGACGGCTTGCCGCTGGCCTCCTGACATTTGCCGAACCAGATCACGTGGACGCGTTTCTGACTTGAGCTCGGTAAAGAGATCGCCAGCTTGCCTGTACATCGCAGCGTGGTCAAGCATCGAGAATGGCCCCAACCTTTTCTTGAGTTCGCGGCCAAGAAACACGTTGGCCCCGGCAGTCAGATTGTCGCAGAGCGCAAGATCCTGGTAAACGATTTCGATCCCGGATTCCCTTGCATCGATGGGTTTATGAAATTCAACCGCATTGCCTTCGATCCGAATTTCACCTGAGGTCGGCAGGAAGTTTCCGGCGACTATTTTCATGAGCGTCGACTTGCCGGCGCCGTTATCTCCCATCAGCCCAACAGCTTCACCGCGTGCGACGTCAAGATCAACACCCTGCAATGCATGGATCGCACCAAAGTTCTTTGTGATGCTCCTGAGCTCCAGGAGGCTCATATTTCTTTTCCTCTCAAGCTTTCAGTCTTCTGCCCTTCATGCGCATACAGCGCAGGCATTTCGGCACGCGCGATGTCAACGCGAGCCCCGGCTTTCAAAGACGCCATTCCCGCCTCCGCAACGCGTGTCGCACAGTATCCATCCCAGGCATTGGCCGCAGACGAATCTGGATGCTCCGTCACGATGCTGTTCAACCATGCCCTGTTCTGCCGCCGGTAGGCCTCTGCAAAACGCGGCCGCCAATCCGCATCATAGGAGTGGGTTGAATGCAGTGCCAAGTCATAACTGGCATGTACGGGCGTGCTGAGACTGACCGATCCGCGCTCACCGACCAGTTCGCCGCGGACATCGTAACCATAGGCCGCATTGTTGTTGATCTCGATGTTTACGAGTTGGCCGTCAACAGTTTCCAGAACCATCATGACAGGTGCTATCGACTTCGTTTTCTGTCCTTGAAACGCGGTCATGGATACATATTCCGTGCCAAGAACAAAGCGGCATATGTCGAATTCATGCGGTGCTGAATTGGAGATGGCCATTTGACCCGTGAACCAATCCGGGGCTGCCATGTTTCGATGGAAATTGTGCATCATGACGGCCTTGCCGAGAGTTCCTTCGTCAAATGCAGCTTTCATTGCCATATAGGATTGGTCAAATCGACGCATGAATCCTGTCTGGATCAGCCGAAGTCCGGCCTGCAATTCAGCCGCGATCACCTCAAGACATTCCTGGGAGGTCGGGGCAAGTGGTTTTTCACAGAGTGTCGGCTTGGACGCCGCAATCGCGGCAATGGCCAGGGGGGCATGTGTATCGTCCGGGCTCGCAATCAGCACGGCATCGACGTCGCTGCGCGTAATGGTGGCCATGGCGTCGGTGGCAACGTCTGATGCTCCCAGCGCGTCGGCAACGCTGCGTGCACGATTTTCTCTTGCATCGCAGACGACCTGCAAATGTGCGCCCGGGAGTTCCTCGGCTATGATCCGGGCATGATCGCGACCCATGATACCAGCCCCGATGATGGCGACTCGCACACTCATCATTTACCCGCGGTCAACTTTGTGGTTGGACCGGGGGCCTGACCATCGTAACCGCCCCAGACAGACTGATCAAAATGAATCACCGATCCTGTCATCATCCCGGAATCTTCGGATGCCAGAAACAAGACGGCACGGGCGACTTCCGCCGGGTCGAGAAGTCGCCCAAAGGGAAGGTTTGCACAGGCCTTGGCCTCCCAGTCGGGATCACCCGATTCCTTTAACTGCAAGGCCCGTTCGTGATCTGATGCCATCCAACCGATATCCAGTTGGTTGACATGAATACGGTTTCGCATCAGTGCATAGCCAGCGCTTCGGGTCAAGGTCGAGAGAGCAGCCTTCGATGCACAATATGGCGCGATAAACGGTTGGCCGGCACGCGATGAGGTCGAACCGATATTGATGATCCGTCCTTCAATAGCCTCGCGTTCCATGAGTTTGACAGCATCTTGCATCAGGAAGAATGGCGCTCGCGTGTTGACAGCAAACATGGCGTCGAAAAGCTCAGATGTGGTATTCAAAAGGTTACCGCGATCGGTGAGGCCGGCAGCGTTCACCAAGATATCCACGCGTCCAAATCTTGCGTCTGCAGCCGGAATGACGGTGCGAACATCCTCGATCTCACCGAGATCGGCGGCAAACATCTCAACCACGACCCCGGTTTCACCGGTGATGGCTTGAGCCCGTTTCTGGCCTTTCTCCTTTCCCCGCCCGACAATCATGATGCCTTCTGCCCCTGCCCGGGAGAAGAGAAGCGCGATGGCAGCACCAAGCCCCTGCGTACCACCGGTGATGACGGCGACCTTGCCATCGATCCGATTCATACGGGTTTCTCTTGGCCGGCATCCGCTGACAGGTTCATGAAAGCGGTGTTCCTTGAAACGATGGGGGCGTAGCCAAATCGGGCTGTGGGCATGTGACCCAAACTCCGAGTCCTGGTCTCCTGCGGAAATTACCGGTGTCGAAAATGACCTTCTGGGTGCTCTCCGTCGCCTTGGCGGGAGACGCCGGACTGGCGCGTGTGGCGTAGCAAGACATGTCGTCTGTTCCCGCAGTCGCTGAAATGGATCTTGGGCCAATCCTGGTGAACAAGCTGCACAAAAAACGCATCGTTGCTTGGGCAAGCGACACGCAAAAGATCTTTGGCCCCATTATCCACCCCTCCCAGGGTGCCTCTTTGGGCACCCCTGAATAATTCGCCGACAATGAAAGCATTTTACCGGTGGGTTTGCAATGCCACTTCTGCGAAGAACTGATCAACCTGTCGTTTGAGCGTGTCTGCCTTCCCAAAACGTGATCAGTTGCTGTCGATTTTATGGATATCCAGGATCTCATAACCCGCTTCCAGAAGATGGTTTTGCATGGTCTGAAAGCCGATTCTGGCATATTCGAGGGGCGGTGCTTGTACCGGATCCTGCTCAGCCTCGACCACAAACCATCCTTCATAACCATGATCAGCGAGGCATTTCACACATGGCAAGAAATCAAGATCGCCATCGCCCGGTACCGTAAAGGCCCCCTTCAGGACGGCATCAAGAAAACTTTCGTGATTTCGATCCAGTTGATCCGTGACCGTGCGGCGAACATCTTTGGCATGAAAATGCGCGATTCGTCCCACATGTCGTTCAAGTGTCGGGAGAATGCGACCTCCTGCGAACGCGAGATGCCCGACATCAAACAGGAGATCTACCGCTTCGCCCGTCCAGTTCATGATACAGTCGATATCGCCTTCCGACTCGATGACTGTGCCCATGTGATGGTGCAAGGCAATGGGCATTCCTGATTCGGCACACCATTCGGCAAAGGATGTCAGGTGACGACCGTAGATGCGCATCTGATCGTCATCGAGCCGCGGGCGCTCATGGAGCGGTGTTTTTCGTTTGTCCTGGATTGTTTCCGTCGTTTCACCATAGACAAGGCAAGGGGCGTTGAGCTCTCTGAACATCGCCAATTGTGCCCATACCCGATCTTTTTCGGCCTCGAGGTCGTTGCCAAGAACGGTACCTGAGTACCATCCACCACAAATTGAGAGTTCATGCTCTGCAAGAATGGGCCCCAGTTCTTCAGCATTGTCAGGAAACTTGCCACCGGTCTCGATCCCCGAGAAGCCTGCAGCACGCGCTTCGCTGAGGCAGGCTTCCAGGGGCGTATTGCCTCCCAGTTCCGGCAAATCGTCATTCGTCCATGCGATGGGTGCAATGCCAAGACGTGCGCGCATCGTCAGACTCCAACCCGTTGACGCGCCCTGATACCTTCCTGTTCAGCGCGCGCCGCCTGCACCTCTTTCCGTTCGCTGACCTCGGGCACCCCGAGATCCCAGGAGGCATCACCCGGGGTCCATTGATAAGCATCCGTGACTATAGAAATGACTGTGGTACGGTCGTTTTCCAACGCCCACTGCAGAGCGGACTCAAGATCTGCAATCGACTCGACGGTGCGACTCAGAGCTCCCTGCGCTTCGGCATGTTGAGCAAAATCCACGGCAAATGGTTCCTTGACGCGACAATCGGCGATCAGATTATTGAATGATTCGCCACCTTTGCCATTCTGCAGCCTGTTGATGACGGCGAATCCACCGTTATCACACACGATGACAATCATCTTGTGGCCGCTGAGCACCGAAGAATAGATATCAGAGTTCATCATCAGGTATGAACCATCGCCGACAAGCACGATCGGCGGCGAATCTTTTGCCGCGGCCATTGCTGCACCCCAACCACCGGCGATCTCGTATCCCATGCAGGAAAACCCGAATTCGCAGTCAAAACTGTCGGGATTCTTGACTCGCCAGCCCTTGGTGACTTCTCCGGGAAGCCCGCCCGCAGCCGTGATCATGCGGCAATTGTCAGGTGCCCATCGATTCACCGCACCGACCACCTGGGCGTAAGTCGGCACGGGTGTGTTGGTTGGTTTTTGTAAACCATCCAGCAATTTGTTCCAGGCGGCAAATTCGCTTTGGCCACGCGCCAGCCAGCTGGGATCAGCAACCCAGTCCCCAAGCTGTGCGTCCAGCTCGACGAGTGATTCACGTGCATCACCAACTACAGCAAGTGATCGGTGTTTTGCGGCGTCCCAGCGCGCGGTATTGATGGAGATAAACGCGGCATCATGTGCGAAAGCCGTCCATGATCCGGTGGTGAAGTCCTGCAGTCTCGTACCCACTGCAAGGATGACATCAGCATCCTGCGCGTGGCGATTCGCCGATTCAGACCCAATCACGCCAATGGGACCGATATGTGCAGGATGCTGGTGGGTGACGGTGCCCTTGCCGGAAATGGTCTCGGTCAGGGGAATGTTTCTCGCACGTGCAAAGTCGGCAAGCGTTGTTTCGGCGAGTGAATAATGAACGCCACCGCCAGCGATAATGAGCGGTCGCGCCGCCTGCCTGAGCTGTTCTGCAGCCCGCCTGACGCTGGCGGCGTCGGGGCGCGGGCGCTGTAGCGAATGACGGGTTCGCTCGAAGAATTTCAGCGGGTAATCATAAGCGATTTCCTGTGTGTCCTGGCACAGGCCGATGAAAGCTGGACCACATGTCGCAGGATCAAGCATGGTGCCGACCGCTTGCGGTAGTGACGAGATGATTTGTTCCGGGTGGGTGATTCGATCCCAGTAGCGGGAGACTGCACGGAAACTGTCATTGACGGTGGTGCCCGGATTGTCAAAATGTTCAACCTGCTGCAAGACAGGATCGGGTCTTCGATTGGCAAATGTATCACCAGCCAGAATCAAGAGTGGCAAACGGTTGGAATGAGCGACCCCGGCCGCAGTGACCATATTGGTTGCACCCGGACCAATGGAACTCGTTGCCACCATGATCTGCTGTCGTTTTCTGGCCTTGGCAAAGGCAATCCCTGCCAGCGCCATTGATTGTTCATTCTGACCGCGCCAGACGGGAAGTTGATCCTGGTGTTTCCACAACGCTTCTGCCAGGCAGGTGACATTGCCATGGCCGAAGATTCCGAACAGTCCGGCGAACAGGGGTAAGTCCTGTCCATCTTCCAGTTCGACCCGCTGGCTGCACAGAAACCTGACCAGCGCCTGTGCCATCGTCAGGCGTACGGTATTCGGACTCATTTTTTCCTCCCGTTTGCAAAATCAAAATTTGCCTTTATTGGCGAAGGGATATTGGTGCAATGCGGATCCCATGATCATCCGCAACTGAGAGAACGGAGTAGAGAATGATTTCAAACCCCATCAGAGAGCTGAAAGCGCAAGGCAAACCAGTCGTCAATGGCTGGCTCACAATGGGAAGTTCTTTCGCTGCCGAGATCCAGGCGGAGCTGGGCTTTGACAGTTTGACAGCTGACATGCAGCATGGGCTTCTGGATTATCGTGACGCGTTGGCAATATTCAGTACATTGCGTGCGAGTGGCGTGGCACCGCTGTCCCGTGTTCCATGGTTGGAACCTGGAATCATCATGAAGACACTGGATGCGGGTGCCTTGGGAATCATTTGCCCGATGATCAATAATCGTGAGCAGGCAGAGACCCTTGTTTCCTATAGCCACTATCCGCCACAGGGAAGCCGCAGTTTTGGCCCGATACGCGCGTCAGTTTCTGTCGGTTCAGACTATGTCGAAAAAGCCAATGATACGATCGTCTGTCTGGCGATGGTGGAAACAGCGGAAGCCTATGAAAAGCGGGACGAGATCGTTTCCACTCCCGGTCTTGACGGGATTTATATTGGCCCCTCCGATCTTGCGCTTGGACTCCATGACGGGCGCATGGGGGTTGGTTTTGACCGCAGGGAAAAGGAAATACTGGACCCCATTAAACGTATCCTCGAGTCAGCCAAACGCCATCATGTCATTGCCGGTATTCATTGCGGCTCGGCCGAATATGCTGCCGATGCCATTGGATGGGGTTTCGACCTTGTCACTTTGTCAAGCGATGCCCGGTTGCTGGTTGAGGCCGCCACGGCAAGATTGGCAAAAATCCGTTCGCTTCTCGGGGATGAAGACTCAAGCCCTGATGGCGCATCTGGCGCGGGAGGCTATTGACCTGACTGTGACCGGTTTGAGATTCAGGCTGTGGCGCGTCGATTCGACCGGGAGTTCGATCACTCCGGATTGAGCGAAATTGCCTCATGAGTCATCAGGACCAGTATATTGACGGGACTGCGGTCGCAGTCGCGGGTGCTGCCGTCTTGATCATGGGCACATCGGGGAGCGGCAAATCGACACTTGCCCTTGACCTGATGTCACGCGGTGCGGAGCTCGTATCAGATGACAAGGTGCTGGCCCGGCGCATCGGGGAACAGGTTGTGTTGTCGGCGCCACAAACCATTGCTGGAATGATCGAGGCACGCGGTGTTGGTCTCCTTGCCGTGAGATATTGTGAGGCGCGACTCAAACTGATTGTCGATCTGGACGCTGAAGAAACTGCGCGGCTGCCACAACAGACAGAGTCGATATGCGGTGTGACGTTTCCGCTGATTCGGGCGCGCGGCCGGCACCGTATCGCGGGGACTGTCATGGTGACTTTGTGTAATGACTTTCATCCTGAGACGATGTCGATTCACCAGCCAGCCAGGGACAAAGACAGAAACAGGTGAGGCGTGGGGCAACAGATGACCCTCTGGCCAGAATTCAGCCGTCTCATCGCTTCGCTGTCAAAATATAAACCCCTGTGTTGCAACACAATTTATGACTGATGAGTAGCGCACGCCTCCTCAAACGGTCGTGCTCGTTCTTCTTCAAGACAACGCAACCGTCCTCTATTGGATATCAGTCGTGAGCCTATCCGCCCCAAGTGTCTGACAATCGGAAGCCTGCGGGGAAGGGGTCACTTGGGTCCAAACCGAGCTGACTGAATCCATAGATCCAGCACTGACCTGACACGCGGTTTCGGGTCGCTTCATATGTCCCCACATTGGTGATGCCCAAAAGTTCCGTGGTAAACTCGCCTCCGATAATGGAGCGCGACACGGCTATGTCTCCAGGCGTGGCCAGCCCCGCCGCGTAGCGCACGGCCATGTTGGCGTTCGATCCCGTGCCGCAGGGTGATCTGTCGACTCGCCCCGGACGCAGGGTTGTGCAGGTCCGTATCGCGCCATCCGGTTCGGTTGACCGGAACATGACATAGGCCAACCCGTTCAGGGCTGGAGTGATTGGGTGCTGCGCCTCTTCGGTTTGGGCGATCATGTTGCGCAGGGTGATACCACGCGTGGCAAGATCACGCGCGTTGTCGGGAGTGATCGACAACCCGATTTGATCCACATCCACCAGCGTATAGAAGACACCGCCGAAACACAGGTCGTAGCGGATCGTCCCCCAGTCTGGTGTCTCGATTGCACCGTCTTTTTTGGTAACAAAAGATGGCGGCATATCTAGTGACACCCCTGTCACCTTGCCATCCACGCAACTGGCCTGTGCCTGCACCAGGCCGGCTGCCGTGTCCAGCGTCACGATGGTCTCGGGCTCAGTCATCGGGATCGCCCCGGTTTCAAGCAAAGCGGTCACCGCACACATTGCATTTGAGCCTGACATGGCATGGGCTTGATCCGGTTGCAGGACAATGAACCCAACGTCAGCTGCCGGATCGCAGGCGGGCACCAGCAAACAGAAAGACCCCGCCGGGGTCGAACGCGGTTCTGAGCACAACAGTTGGCGTAAACTGTCATCGACTGTGTTCAGATGATCGAGCTTGTTGGCCATGGTCGCTCCGGGAATGTCCAGCACTCCACCGGTCACGACCCGGCCGATTTCGCCAGCGCAATGCACATCGACCGTTTGCAGAGTTCTGGACCAGCGCATGGTATCGTCCTTTCCGTTTCTAGGTCACAGCCTGAGCACCAGTGATTTCCACCACAGAGCCACAGAGGTATTTTGCCTCGTCCGAGGCCAGGAACGCGATGAGGGCGGCAATCTCATCAGGCTCGCCAATCCGGCCAAACGGCACCAGCACGTTTAGATCTTCGAGACAACGGCCCGACCTCGCCAGATTGCTTTCCAGCATTGGCGTTCGAACCTCGCCCGGTGCCACGCCATTCACGCGAATGTTGTCAGGCGCATAATCGCGGGCAAGGTTCTGGGTGAAGGCGACAACGGCCGCCTTGGTGGTGTTGTATGCGATATGACCGGGCGCCGGATACATCCCCCATTGCGACGCTGTGTTGACGATGGCCCCACCGCCCTGGTCCTGCATCACAGGGATGACCGCCTGACACATATGGAACAGCGCATCGACATTAACGGCGAAGGATTGTCGCCAATCCTCGACAGACAGTTCCATTAGCGCACCTCGCCGCATCAGCCCGGCATTGTTACACAACACATCTATCTTGGACCCTGTGCTGGTCCAATCCCGGACGAAGTCCTGGATTTCCGCGGGATCGGTCAGGTCAAACGCGTGGGCTTTTGCCTGGCCTCCGGCGGCATGTATGTTCCCCGCGACCGTTTTCGCTCCTGCAAAATCTGCGTCTGTGACACAGACCAAAGCGCCTTCGGACGCAAAGCGTTGGCAGATCGCGCTGCCGATACCACCTGCCCCGCCGGTGACCACAACGGATTTTCCCATAAATCGCAATATCATGACCTCATCTGACTTGCGCCGTTTACATCCAGAATAGCCCCAGTGAGCGACACCTGCGACGGCTGCAATACGAACGCTACAAGTTCGGCCAGTTCTTCCGGTTCGGCCATTTGGCCCACCGGGATGCCCGAAAGGGCTGCCGCTTCGCCATGTTTGTGAATGTAATCGTCGGACATCTCGGTACGCACCCAACCCGGCGCAATAGCTACAGCCGTGATTCCATCAGCGCCAAAACCGCGTGCGACACTTTGTGTCAGGTTGATCAGGGCCGCTTTGGTTGCACCATAAGACATCGCCTCGGTACGGTAACCGCCCTGCCCCGCGCGCGAGGCCATGTTGATGATCCGCCCGCCGCCTTGCGCCCGAAAATGCCGGATCGCTGCGCGGCTCAGATCGGCGGCAGCCATCAAGTTGACCTGAAGATCACCCTGCCAGGCGCGATGCCAAGCATCCAAAGGATCATCTACGGATGAAGCTGTGAGAATGCCGGCATTGTTGATCAACGCGTGAATACGGCCCGCTTGGGCCTCAGCGGCTTCCCACAACGCGTTTGGCCCCAGTGGATCGGACAGATCGGCTGAAAGCGCAATAGCCCCTTGCCCGATCTGCGCCGCCAGCGCTTCGGCATGGATGGCGTTGCTGTGATAGTGCAGCAAAACACGCGCACCTGCGGTCGCCAATTCGCGGGCAACGGCCTGACCAATGGATCCCGTGGCCCCTGTCAACAGGACGGATGTACCTTGCAGAGGACGGGTCATTCCACATCTCCCCCGAACGCTTTGCGAGCATCGCTCAGCCGCTCCATAACACTGTCCAGACCTGCCATCAAAGCCTCGGGATCACCGGCGTTTGCAAAGGGAGTTGACAGAGCCTCCATGAGTTCAGAAGAATTGGTATTCTACAATGAATTTTGCCAGATATTTCATTGGGGCTTCAAACGCTTGGATATCATTGGGTCCTCTGATTCCTGCCAACTCAAGTGTGTCATCTCCCTTGCAAAGATCTCGGTAACTGCTCACTCCGTCTCGGGGGTGGCTTGGTTGTCATGCAGGTCAATCATGCGGACGGCATTGCTGGCTCGTGCGATCTGGATGGCGACGAGGAGGTTGTATCCAAGCGTGGCCATGGAGCTGAGATAGCTTGAGATCCGGCACCATGCGTCGGCGTGGAACTGGTGCGGAAGCACTCGCTGACCTTGATCTTGACCTTTGCCATGCGGATTTTCTGCTCATCGGCGTTGTTCGTGAAGCTGGCATGGGGGTCAGCCATGAAGCACAGGACGGAGTCCACGTGCTTGACGAGGCTGTGGCGCGTCAATCAACCTGAGAATTTGCGACAAACAGGGTGAGAATCCTGGGGAGTGGCGGGTCAGACGCGTCATGCTCTGCACGGTCAGAGCGTACAGGAATGCTGCCTGATGGTGATCCAGCCAGAATGTCTCCTGTTCAATCCGTGTCATGAAATTCTCCTCGTTCATGTGAACATAGCGAGGATTGACAGGACGCCTCATCCCGTCAGCAGCAGGACATACCATCAGATTGTGCGCCGCAACTGCCCTTCCGGGCCGGTCGTATCAGCCCGAGAGATCAATATTCGAGTTTATATGTTGACAACAACGACACAGACTGACCCTGAATCAATGGGTTGGAATCAAGAGCCAACATAATACGGTTGTCTACATTAACTGTGATATGTTGTTAACAACATATCACAGTGGCACGTGGGTCTTCACATATGCCGGGTGACGCCGCCATCGACACGCAGAGATTGGCCAGTAATGTAACTGCTGTCATCGCTCAGCAGAAAGGCGGCCGTTTTTGCCTGTTCCTCGGCCCGCGCCAGACGACCAAGGGCGGACATCTCGGCAAATTTATGCGGCAGATCGAGACTGTCGGTGAAGCCGGGGAGCAGGCAGTTCATGCGAATGTTCGCTGGACCGTAGCGATCTGAGAACTGCTTGGTAAAGCTGGACACGCCAACGCGATAGACGCTGGAGGTGGGGAAAATCAGCGACGGCTCAAAAGCCGAAAAGGTGGTGATGTTGACAATCGAGCCGCCACCCTGCGTTTCCATCACCGGGGTCAGCAGCTTGGCCATGCGGATGACTGGTTTCAGAACCAAATCATGGGCGCGATCCCAATCTTCCTCTGGGATATCCAGCAGATCACCCTTGGGCGGGCCACCGACATGGATCAGGCAGGCATCGATACGGCTATAAGTGGTCATGGCAAGGTCAAAGACCGCCTGCGTATCCGTTGCGTTCTCGGCCTTACCGCGATGCGCGACGTCGCCCAGTTCCTGTGCCAGCAACTCGCAGGACTCAGAAGGAGACATCAGCGCAAGCTTGTAGCCCCGCGCGTGCATTTCGCGTGCGGTGGCGGCACCCATTCCGCGTCCGCCACCAATGATAAGGCATGTCTTTGCAACCATGGTCCGCTCCTGTTTCTGTGTCAAAATCGGTCAACCCGATAGGGATGCAGGTCAATGTCAGGTTTCTCGCCGGCGATGAGTTGCCCCATCAGACTGGCCGTGGTGGCCGCATGGGTCAGACCCAAATGGCCATGGCCAGTTGCATAGAATACTCCAGGAACCTTGGCAGAGGCGGATATAACCGGCACAGTATCCGGGAAGGCGGGGCGATGTCCCATCCATTCACTTGTCTCCTCAAGATGTAGATTCGGCAGCACTTTACGCGCCCGCTTCACGGTAATTTTCGGACGCCGCCAATCTGGGGGTGCGTCCAAACCGGCCATCTCGACCGTGCCGCCAACGCGGATACCTCCTGCGGTGGGAGAGACCATGAATGCCATGGCCGGCCAAATGATCGAGTGCTCCAGATGAATGCCCGGCGCATTGATCTGAGTGTGATAGCCGCGCTCGGTCTCCAGTGGGATCGGCTCGCCTAGCTGTTTGGACAACCGACCCGTATGGGCTCCTGCGGCCAGAACGACCTGGTCCGCCTTTATTCTACGGCCCTCTGCCAAAGTCACGCTGGTGATACGGTCAGCACACTCAAAGCTCGTAACCTTGCCGCGTTGAATCTGACCGCCTTGCCCGATGAAAGCCTCGGTCAGGCGGATGACAACGTTATGGGGATCGCGCACAGTGCGGTTGTCTGGCAACAGTACCGCCTTTTGAATCATCGGTGCGATTTCTGGTTCCAGATCGTGCAGGGCATTGCGGTCCAGTACTTCATAACCGAAACCGTGACGGTCCAGCATGTCCAACCGCTCACGATCGCCGGCAAACTCGGCCTCGTTGGCATAGAGCGACAAGCAGCCAGTTCTGCTAAGATCCTCGGACAGGCCCAGATCGGCCATAAGCCGCTCGGTATCGGCCAGAGACCGACGGCAGAGGATCGCGCCTGTCGCCTCAAGCTGGCGCAGTTTTGATGGACGCCCGGCCCAGAAAAACCGCGCAAACCATGGAATCAGAAGCAGGGCATAGCCCGGAGACACCCGGATCGGACCTTTGGGATGCAGCACCCAACCGGGGGTCTGCCGCCAGACCGACGGGCGAGACACCGGCATGAATTCTGTCACGGCAATCGACGCCAGGTTGCCAAAAGATGCACCTTGACCGGGTTCATTTGCGTCTATCAGCGTGACCTGTGAGCCGCGTTTTTGCAGCTCATAGGCGATGGCCGAGCCGACGATACCGGCACCCACAACAAGACAGTGTTTGGATGGATCTTGTCGCACCAGATGGCACCATAAAAAAATAGCGAAGGAAGGCCGGAACCGACCTTCACCCTGCGCTTGGTTTACATCGCCAGAATAGGCTGCATGGCTTCGGTGAACTCGGCTTTTTCTGCTTCGGCCAGTGGTCCCAACGGCGCGCGGCATTCGCCAACATCCAGCCCCTGCAACTCAGCGCCGAACTTGATCTTCTGCACATATTTGCCGCTCTCGAGAATATTCATGGCACGGTACAGCTTTTTCATCAGTTCCCTTGCTACGACCAGTTCGCCCGCCTTGTACAGGCGATCCAACTCGCAGCAGGCCTTGGCCATGCAGTTGGACGGCCCGCAAATCCAGCTTTCGGCACCCCAGAACATGAAGTCGAGCGCGATGTCGTCCGAACCTGAAATTAACTGGATTTTACCTTCATAGCGCGCGGCAATATCGATTGCCCGCTGCAACACGCCCGAGCTTTCCTTGATTCCGATGACCCGCGGGTTGTCGGCAAAATGGTCCATCAACTCGAACGAGATATCGGCACCGTCTTTCAATGGATAGCTGTACAGCACAATGTTCACATCGACTTCAGCCAGAACCGTTTCATAGTGTTTGATCAGTTCTTCTTGCGTGGGGCGCGTGTAGAACGGTGGTGCAAGCAGCACGTTGTCATAGCCGATGTCCTTAGCCAGCGCGGTCTGCTCGATCACTTCGCGGGTAGCTGGGGCATTGGTGCCCGCGATCAGAAACTCATCTTCATTGGCAAAGTCCTTGACGAATTGCAGGACCCGGCGACGTTCTTCTGTCGATTGGCTGAAATATTCGCCGGTCGAGCCGTTTGGTACCCAGCCCGACACGCCCGCATCGCGGAAATGTGTCAGCAGGTTTTCGAAGGCCGGAAAGTTGATTTTGTCATCCGCCCCAAACGGCGTGATCAGCGCGGGCATGACACCCGAGAGTTTGACATTGAAGCTCATTTTGAGGCCCTTTTTCCAGTGTATTTCAAATATCCGCGCCGCTCGACGATAGGAAACGCGTCACCTCGGCGGACATAGTTGGTGTTTTGCGTGAGTGGTCGAGGCGTGAAGTCCCAAAGTTCTTCGCGTCCCTGCGACAGGGCTTGATCCACGATTTTGCGAGCCGCCTGACTGGCCATCACGTCGGATGGCAGCGTGTCCAGCGACCAGGTTTGTTTAGCCAGACGGGTCAGCCGGTCTTCATCCGGGTCACCCTGTCCTGCCAGATTGGTCAACTCCAAAGGATCGGTGCCCAAGTTGTAGAATTGCGGCGGGTACGCGCGGGAAATCACCAGTTTCTTGTCGCCATCTCGCACACAGACCCTGGGGGCTGCCGTGCCACCGTCAATATGCTCAACAAAAACCGGCGCTTCAACCGGCTCACCCCGCAACGCGGGAACAAGGCTGCGGCCGTCCAAAGGCGTCTTGATCGTGTCCGGGTTCATTCCGGCCACCTCGCATAGTGTCGGGAATATGTCGACAAGATTCGCAGGCACAGAAATTCGGCCTGCGGGGTAGTCAGGATGTGCAATGATCAAAGGCACACGGATGGCCGGATCAAACAGAGTCTTTTTGAACCACATGCCACGCTCGCCGATCATATCGCCATGGTCCGACGCAAACAGAACCACGGTGTTGTCGGCAAAACCACTTTGATCCAAAGCCTGCATGAGTCGACCGAACAGATCATCAACATATGAGATCATTCCGTAATACCCGCGTCGGGCGTTACGGTAGTCAACATCGCTGAGGCTGCATTTGTCCTGACCGTAATGGTAGTACAAAGACCTGCTATGCGGGTCGCGCGCCTCAACCGGAATATGAGACACACGGGGATCTTCAATATCCGCATCAGAATAGCGGTCCCAATACTCCTGCGTGATCACGTAGGGATCATGGGGATGAGTCAGGGATACAGTCATCATGAAGGGGCGGTCATCGTCGCTGCGGGCGCGGGCAAACAGCTCGCGCGTGGCGTGGTGTATGACATCCTCATCATAGTCGATCTGCATCGACCGTGCGACTGGCCCCGCGTCGCGCATGGTATCGATGGTCGATACGCCGAACTCATAGGCGCGTTCATCATCTTCTGCCACGTCTGCGAAGGTGGGCTCAGGGGTCCAAGACATGTCGGCCGGGTAAATCTCGGTCGTCAGACGCTCTTCGAAACCATGGAACTGATCCGGGCCGACAAAGTGCATTTTGCCGGAAATACAGGTGTAGTAGCCATGCGCACGAAGGTAATGCGCGAAGGTTGGGGTTGCGGCCGTGAATTCAGCCCCGTTGTCATACGCGCCGATACGCGATGGCAAACGCCCTGCCATCATTCCGAACCGCGACGGTGCGCAGAGCGGATAGGGACAATAGGCGTTTTCAAACACCATACCCCTTGCGGCCAAAACATCAACATTGGGTGTCTTGCACACCGCACCGCCATAGGTCTTCAGCACAAATGACGTCAGCTGGTCGACCATGAACAGGATAATGTTGGGCTTGTCAGTCACTTTCTAATCACTCCTTGCGGTGTGGTCACCCTGACGCGTCATGAAACGAAAGACCGGCGACGTATGACCAACCCTCCAGACATCACAGACGGATAATCACGATGCCAAGCGCATCGGTCAATGAGTCACAATCTGGCTGAGGAACAGCTTTGTCCGTTCGTTTTTGGGATTGTCAAAGAACTGATCGGGTGCTCCTTGTTCGATGATTTCACCCTCGGCCATGAAGATCACTCGATCCGCCACGCGCCGCGCAAAACCCATTTCATGGGTGACGCAGACCATGGTCATACCTTCCTCGGCCAATCCGACCATCACGTCGAGCACCTCGGAAATCATCTCGGGATCCAGTGCCGAGGTGGGTTCATCAAACAGCATGATCTCGGGTGCCATGCACAAAGCCCGCGCAATCGCGACGCGTTGCTGCTGACCACCTGACAGCTCGCCAGGATATTTGTGGGCTTGTTCCGGAATTTTGACCCGTTCCAGGTACTGCATGGCCGTCTTTTCCGCCTCACTCCGGTCGATCTTACGGGTCAGAACCGGTGCCAACATGCAATTTTCCAACACCGTCATATGGGGAAACAGATTGAAGTTCTGGAACACCATTCCGGCCTCACGCCGGATTTCGTCGATATTGTCGACATTGTCATCCAGCGGCGTGCCCATGACGACAATGTCACCGGCCTGATGCTCTTCCAAGCGGTTGACGCAGCGGATCAGAGTCGATTTCCCTGACCCCGATGGCCCGCAGATAACCACTTTTTCGCCCTTGGCGATTTCAAGATTGATATCCTTCAGCGCATGAAATGCGCCATAGTATTTGTGCATTTGTGCGATGCGAATTGCGGGTTCCGGCATAGGTAGACTCCTTTAACGCTTCCCGACGCCCAGACGGCGTTCGAGATAGGCACCGTAGCGCGACAGAGAGAAGACGAAGACAAGGAAGATCAGGCCGACAAAGACGTACATCTCGATCACGGCAAAGTTCCACTCGGCCGTACCCGAAGCCGCCCGCCCCGAAGCCATCACATCAAAAAAACCAATAATGGTAACCAGCGAGGTTTCCTTGACGGTGATGACGAACTGGTTGATCGTCGGCGGCAGGGCGTTGCGAAATGCCTGCGGCAGGACGATGTAGCCGATACGATGCCAATAACCGAGCCCAAGTGCCTTGGCAGCCTCTTCCTGACCAGCGGGTAGCGCCTGCATACCGCCGCGAATAATCTCAGCCTGATAGCAGGCAAAGAACAATGCGTAGCCGATGATCACGCGATAGAGTTTATCCCCGGTCAACCCGTCAGGCAGCACGAAAGGCAGCACAATTGCAAAGGTAAACATGATCGACAGCAGCGGCAGGGATCGGATCGTGTCAATCACCAGCGCCATAGTTCTGGCAATCCATGGCAGTTTGGAACGGCGCAACAATGCAAAGATGATCGCCAGCGGCATCCCCAGAAGGCTCGTGCCTGAGAATATAAAAATCGTCAGCGACAGGCCGCCCCAGTTCTGCTCGGTCACTTCGGTCAGACCGAAAAAACCGCCGCGCATCAGGATATAGAAAACTGCGAACCCCACGACCCATAGCGGCGCTAGACGCTTAGCGGACCAGAACCACGGCACGCAGGACAGGACCGCTACAGCCACCATGACCGCGCAGGCAATAGCCGATCGCCACTGCTCTTCAAACGGATAAAGGCCAAACAGAACGATGCGCCAGCGCGTCGAGACCACCGACCAGCAGGCGCCGCCATGCAGATCTTCGCGACAAATATCGCCGGCGTTTGGAGCAAATGTTGCGTTTAGCAGTGCCCAGTCGATCAAAGACCAAAGAACCCACGCCACTAAGGCCGCAAAGACAACCGTGATGACCGTGTCCCGCCGAGTGGCGAAATACCTAGCTTTGATTCGGCTTTGGAACGAGTCTTTGGGAGGTTGAATCACATCGGCCATTAGGTCAGATCCTCAGCTGGGTTCCCTTGAGTTTGATCGCATCGTTGACGCGGTTCAGGACCCAGGAAATTGTGTAATTTATGATGAGGAACCCTCCCATCAGGATCGCAATCAATTCCAGCGTCTGGCCGGACTGGTTGATCGAAGTCGAGATCACCATGAAAAAGTCGGTAAAGCTGATGGCGATGCCAATGGTTGTGGCTTTGAACAACCAGACATATTGGTTGATCAGGGTCGGCATAACTATCCGGATTGCCAATGGCAGGCGGATGCGGCTGAAGATATGCCAATTGGACAAGCCCAAGGCGTTCCCGGCCTCAGTTTGTCCGTTTGGCACGGCGTTGAATCCGGCACGCACGATCTCGGCAATATATGCCGCCCCATAGATCGAAATTGCAATCACGCAGGCCATCAGTTCGGGCGAGATGCGAATGCCTTCACGGAAATTCAGCCCTTTCTGCTGAGGTATGCTGATCAGAGGTGTTTCCGGGATACGCCCAATCCAAAGCGCGATGACAGCCAGAATTGTCACGACGCTCCACAAAATTCTCCGTTCACGCCTGGCCTGACCGGCTTGCAGGTCGGGCCAGCGTTTAGATTTGGCCCATAGTGACAGACCAAGCCCCGCCAAAACGAGCAGCGCGACAACAAAAGCAGAACCGCCGGTCACGTTCAGACCGGGAATATAGATTCCGCGGCCCGTTAAGGCGATTGACCCAAAGAGGGGTTCGATTTCCCGTGGCGATGGCAAAGCCAGCAGAAGCGTGTACCAAAAAAGTAATTGCAATATCAGCGGCACATTCCGGAACAGTTCAACAAATGTTGTCCCCACCAGCTCGGCCATACCGTTGCCCGACGTGCGCATGACACCGACGGTGATGCCGATCACCGTGGCTAGCGGCAATGCGATGGCCCCGAGGAACAACGAATTCAGAATGCCCACCAGAATGGCGCGCGCGTAGGTCGAAGATGTGCTGTACTCAATCAGGGAGAAGCTGATCCGCCAACCGGTAGAACGCTCGAGAAAGCCAAAACCCGATGTCAGCCCCTGTGCTTCGAGATTGGCACGCGCCGTGACAATGAAAACAGCAAACAGCAATAGGATAGAGCCGACAAAAGCAGCCTGAAGTCCGGTATCGCGGATGCGCGTGTCCTTGAGGAGTGAAGTCATAACTCGCTCTGTCCTTTTGGCAGGGCATTCGAATGCAAGTGGAATGGCCCGCCCCGATTTTGGGGCGGGCACGGATCATCAGTCGATAATAAAGGGGTAAAAGACCCCACCTGCATTATAGAGCGAGTTGATGCCGCGCGGCAGACCATATGGAGAGCCGTCACCGATGTTACGGTCATAGATCTCGGCGAAGTTTCCAACTTCCTTGATCATGTTGTAAGCCCAGTCGTTCGACAGGCCAAGCCGATCGCCATAACCGGGCGAAACACCCAGGAATTTGGCAATGGTCTCGGATGGTGGGTTGGCGCGAACCTCGTCCACATTTTCTGATGTGATACCTTCCAGCTCGGCAAACCAAAGCGAGGACAGCATCCAATTTTGGACGTCCAGCCAGTCAGGATCGCCTTCTGGAACGATAATGCCTTCTGCTTCCAGCGCGATCACATCATCCAGAATGACGTGGTTGTCCGCACCGTCCGGCGCGTCCACGCGTCCAGCGGCAAGGCTTGGCGCCCATTCGACAATCGCATCGCAACGGCCCTCATAGTAAGAGTTGCGCAACTCGTCACCGTTTTCGAAAGTCAGAAGTTCTGCTTCGATGCCATTGGATTCAAGGAAGGTCGCAGTCGCTCGCTCGGTTGAGGTCCCCGCCGCAACACAAAGCGAACCGCCATCCAGATCCGCAATTGCTTCCGCGCCCAGGTCGGCCTTGGCCATGGCCTGGAATGCGCCGATGAAATACGGTGTGGAATAGGCCAAGTTCAATTCAGTATCGCGGCTTTGGGTCCACCCTGAGACTTTGATGACAACGTCGATGTCACCGGATTGAAGTGCCGGCCAGCGCTGAGCCCAGCTAATTGGGACAATCTCAAGATTTCCTTCAGACGTTCCGAACAGACCAGCGGCCAATGCACGGCAAAGATCGATATCAACCCCTTTCCATTTGCCCTGATCATCAACCTCGGCAAAACCAAGGAATGATCCGTTATGCCCGCTGCACAACAGCGATCCACGGTCCAGAACTTCAAGTAGCTTGCTGTCTTCGGCAACCTGCGCCTGCGATAGACCTGCGGTCGCGACCAACGCTGTCGTCGCCAATGCGAGTTTTATTTTGAATGACATTGCTTACTCCCTGTGTCGACAATTTATTGCATAAGTATCTGCAAAAACCCAAAATTTTCTGGTAAAATTTTGAAAAACATCACTTTCTGTGGTTCTTGCTGGCGAAGATTCGTGACTTATGGTGCAAAACCAAGACAATCACACAAGATTTGCATGAAATCCAATTTTTGCCACATTTGGCGTCACTAAAACACCGAGGACATCTTTATGCGAGAACCCTTCACTACGCAACCCCGATTGAAGATCTGACCTTCAACCCCTGATCCCAAAGCGATACCGAGGTGCTCTGCTCTGGAAGCCCTATGGTGCGATATCGACACCCGTAATGCGGTTCTCAAACTCATGGGAAACCACACCACACGGAATGCAAAGTTTCAACACACTCCGGGATATTCCCAGGTGTCGTTATCTGAGCTGTTTCGTGCAGCGTCTCCTGAGCCGGCAGGAAAGCGTGCGAGCAAGGTCAAATTTAGAAGATGGAGTCCGCGGCAAGACGTCAAATATGGGGAGTGGTTCTTGTCTGACGGGCTTGTGAATTTTCATCCTGTAGCCAGCGCGTGGTTTTCTGAATCCTGATGATGTGCGTTTTGGTAATTTAGTGGAATCCTGGGAACCATGGCGGAATTTGACCCGATAGGGGGTAGAATCGCTGACCATGGTGGCCGGGAACTGGTGAGTGTTCCGAGATTGAACTCTCTCCATAATTGGAGACCGATGAGACGGAACACGCTGATGACCGATTGACATTCTGACACCTCTGTTGCCCGGATCGATCTGGACAGGGATAGGGCACGACAGCGGAATGTGGACACCATGCAGACGGTCGCGGCGCAATTGCCGGACACGGGCCTTATGGATGATCTGGCGCGCCTGTTGGGGGAGGATTCGCATCAGGCCGACGATCTGCTCACAGCGGTGTGCGACGATGAGGCTTTGCATGATGATGCGGTGGCCCTGCGGGTCGTGCGGGATGGCACCCGGCTGCGGAGGCATGACGACAAGCCTGATGGACAGGTCACGGAACCGGGCTGGCGTGTGGCCCCCGCCGATGTTGTAGCGCAACTCAGCAACACGGGAGAGATGCGTACCCCGTGCATTTTTGCGCGTCTTCCGGAACCGGGAAGGGCACAACGCGATCACCACCGCCATGCGCTCGTGTCCGCAGCCACCGCCAGCGGATGCGCGATCAAGCGGCCCGCGATGCTGGTGCCCCCATGGGCAGCGGCCTCACGAAGGAGGCGGCGAACACAATGATCGTCAACACCCGGCTCAAGAGAAGCGGCCAGCGCGGGGGACGCGCTGGCGGTCGGAGCGTTCTCACCTTCCGTGCCCGGCTCACATCAGGGCGCTTTGAACTACGTCTGGGCCCAACGGACCCACAGACGGCGCCACGCCCATGCCCACCTCTCGGCCAACGACAATCGCACGCCCCTCGCCAGGGTCGCCGGACGCAACCGATCAGGAATCAACCATGGTCCAAACCCAACCATAGGGGAATCACTCCCCAAATATGAAATCAACTTGCGATTTTGACAGCAATATTGTGAAGAGCAGGGATTGAGATGCCTGCATACGGGCCAGTTCAGGAGACAGCGGCTTGATCGGTGTCGTGATTGTGGCAAATGGAAACATGGCCTGCGAATTGCTGGCATGTCTGATTCAGATTGTCGGCGAACAGCCGGGAATCACCGCAGTCTCCCTGAGTGGCGAATATAATCGAGAGCAGAAACAGGAAGAAATCTGCAGAGCTGTCGCACGGGTTGATGAGGGCAACGGCGTTGTTGTTGTCACCGACCTGTATGGGAGCTCCCCGGCCAATCTCGCAATGAAGGCATGCGGGCCCCCGGATCGGGTTATCCTGGCAGGAGCCAATCTGCCAATGCTCGTTAAACTGGTGAAGTCGCGACGGGCCGATCTGCAGGTTGCCGCCTCGCGCGCCGCCGAGTCCGGGCGCAAATATGTTCAAATTTTCGATTAGGGGGATGGTGTGGGAGAAGTCAGGAGACGTTTCACAATTATCAACGAGAAGGGAATGCATGCGCGCGCCGCGGCCAAGTTCGTTGAAGTCGTCGAAAACCATGAGGCCGATGCCGAGGTTTACAAGGATGGTGTGTCGGCATTCGGTGATTCAATCATGGGGCTCCTGATGCTGGCCGCCTCCAAGGGCACGACAATTGATGTCCATATCCGTGGGATGGATGCGGAATCACTGGCAGCGGATCTCGACAACCTGATCAGCCAGAAATTTCACGAAAAATTCTGACCCGCACGGTCAGCGGGTGGGTATCGGTGTCTCACCTGAATAATCATAAAAGCCACGCTGGGTCTTGCGCCCCAACCAATTGGCCTCGACATATTTGGTCAAGAGCGGGCAGGGCCGGTACTTGGAATCTCCCAGACCGTCGAACAGGACATTCATGATCGCAAGGCAGGTATCGAGACCAATGAAATCGGCCAGTTGCAGCGGTCCCATCGGATGGTTGGCACCCAATCGCATGGACGAGTCGATGGCCTCCACCGAGCCGATTCCCTCGAGCAGCGCATAGACAGCCTCATTGATCATTGGCACAAGAATGCGGTTGACGATGAAACCCGGAAAATCAGATGCTGATGCCGGTGTCTTGCCCAGGGATTCAACGACGCCGAGGAGTGTCTGATAGGTCGTTTCCTCGGTCGCAATGCCGCGGATCAGTTCGACAAGCTGCATCATGGGAACCGGGTTCATAAAGTGAAAGCCCATGAAGCGATCCGGTCGATCCGTTCTTGAAGCCAGGCGGGTAATTGAAATCGATGACGTATTGGAGGTCAGAATTGTCGTGGGGCGAAGATGGGGTGTCAGATCTTCGAAAATCGCTGCTTTGACCGTCTCGCGTTCGGTTACCGCTTCGACAACGAGGTCAACATCGCCGCAATCTTGCAGTTCGACTGTCGTCGAAATGCGTTGCAGCACCGGGTCCTTGTCCTCACTCTTGATTTTCTTTCCGGCAATCTGGCGATCGAGATTCTTGGCAATTTGTTGCAATGCCTGCTGCAACACGTCCTCGGATGTGTCATGCAGCACGACCCTGTAGCCATTGAGAGCGAAAACATGGGCAATTCCATTGCCCATCTGGCCCGCTCCAATGACACTGATCGATTGAATGTTCATGTACGTTTTCCCGCCCGATTAAGTGATGAGTTTAAATCTTTTCAGTCAATTCAGGCACCGCGCTGAAGAGGTCAGCAACCAGTCCGTAATCTGCAACCTGAAAGATCGGTGCATCACTGTCCTGGTTGATTGCGACAATGACCCTGGAGTCTTTCATTCCTGCGAGATGTTGGATGGCGCCAGAAATGCCAATCGCAATATAGAGGTCCGGAGCCACGACCTTGCCGGTTTGTCCGACCTGCCAGTCATTGGGGGCATAGCCGGAATCGACTGCAGCGCGAGACGCACCGACGGCCGCTCCGAGTTTGTCGGCGAGCAAGGAAATCAACGCAAAATCTTCGGGTGAACCGAGGCCGCGACCGCCGGACACGACGATCTTTGCGGACGTGAGCTCTGGACGATCGGTGGCAGCTGAATCATCATTGAGCCATATGCTGAGTTCAGGGTCACCGGTGCATTCAATCTGTACAATCTCAGCTGAACCACCAGTCGGCATCGCATCAAAAGCCGAACTTCGGACGGTGATGAACTTGATCGTGTCCTTGGACCGGACCGTCTGGATCGCATTGCCGGCATAAATCGGCCGCTCAAATGTGTCTTGATCGATGACCGCCGAGATATCCGAAATCATCATACAATCGCAGAGAGCAGCAGCACGCGGAATGATGTTCTGGGCAGAGGTCGAGGCGGGTCCAACAATATGATTGTATTGCGAGGCCAGCCCGGCAATCAGTTCGGCCAGCGGTTCGGCCAACCCATTTCCATAGTAGTGGTGATCGGCACACAGAACTTTCGTGACATTTTGAAACTGCGCCGCTGCTTCGGCTGCTGCACCGCATCCTGCGGAAGCGCAGAGGATATCGACGGGCCCGAGTTGTTCGGCTGCAGTGAGTGTCTTTGCCGTCAGGTCTGTGGCCAGCTGCGTTCCATTCAATTCAGCAATGACAAGAACGGCCATCAGATAACTCCTGCTTCTTCTCTGAGTTTGCTGACAAGCGCATCAACGGAATCGACGATGACGCCAGCCTCTCTCTCTCTTGGTTCCACCGTTCGGGTGATTTCAAGACGCGGGTTGATATCCACACCAAACTCGGCAGGATTCCGGATATCGCATGGCATCCGTTTTGCTTTCATGACGTTCGGCAGTGACGGGTATCGTGGCTCGTTCATGCGCAAGTCAACCGTGACAACCGCAGGAAGACGGACCTTGAGGGTTTGCAGACCGCCATCCACCTCACGAGTGACGATTGCCGTGTCGCCATCGATTTCCAGTTTTGAGGCAAAGGTGGCCTGACCGTATCCGAGCAGGGCTGCCAGCATCTGGCCTGTTGCATTCATATCGTTGTCAATGGCCTGCTTTCCCATGAGGATTAACCCTGGCTTCTCTTCCGCGGTGATCGCCTTGAGAATTTTCGCCACGGCGAGGGGTTCAATATCGATATGCGGGTCGTCTGTGGCCTCAACGAGGATCGCGCGGTCGGCACCGACCGCCAGTGCCTTTCGCAGAATCGTCTGGGATTCGGGAACGCCGATTGACACTGCGATGACACTTTCGGTTTTTCCTGCCTCCTTGAGCCGTACGGCCTCTTCCAGTGCGATTTCATCGAACGGATTCATTGACATCTTGATATTGTTGAGATTGACACCGGATCCGTCCTGATTCACGCGGACCTTGATATTATAGTCGATGACTCGCTTGACCGGCACAAGTACCTTCATTGGCGCATCTCCGTCACTGTCTCTGATTCCGAACACAAGAGTTTCGCCACCCCGGTCAGGAGAGAATTTTCCAGGGAAACGGAACATGGCGACATATTGAGATCACTGCAATCTGCAGTGATTCTGCCAGAGCACATCATACATGATCTGTCATGGATGAGACAGGTATTTTGTCATCACAGCTGATCCTTCTGCAAATTGGCCTGCATTTTGACGGGATGCAATCGCTCACAGGGTTCAATCAGTGGCAAGTCAGAATTGTGGTATGCCCAATCGTCGATGCCAGCACTGTCGGTGACTACGCAAAGCCACTGGTTGACGGACACGCGCCGCAAAGGCCGGACCCAACAGCCCACGGGCCAGACCCGCGACCTGCATTGTGTCCGTATCGATCTTGGCAACAGAGATGTCAGAGTGTCA
>JAPOTI010000114.1 GCA_026709265.1 Paracoccaceae bacterium
GGGATTTACCTGATGGCCGGCGTGGTGGCCGCACGATAATTGTCAACGGGCCTTAGTAAAACCATTGCGGAATTCGTAACAATATGGAATCCGACCACACCACGACTTAAGGATGAGTGGCTGAGTGGTTGAAAGCAGCAAGTTAACAACTTGTAGGGCGTCCGCGCGTCCCGTGGGTTCGAATCCCATCTCATCCACCAGTTTTATTTATTGTTATAGAATTTGGTATTGGTTTTCAATACCTATATAAAGTCAGTTGGTATCTCCGTAGCGACACTACGGGTGAAAATTGGTAAGTTGTTGATTCAAAAACGATTCTTTGGGTAGTTAAGTATATAAGCCCCTAATTTATCTTGGTATGTCCCCTGTGGTGGAATTGGTATACACACTCAGTTAGCAACTGGGCAGTGGTCGCGCCCAACCTTAAACACGCGGCCTTGCGGGTTCGAATCCCGTCAGGGGAACCAAAAAGCACCACCGACTTTGTCTTACCCAATCTCCTTCACGGCTACCAATTCCACCGAAGGGAGATTAGAATTTATATTGTAAATTTTATTTTTGAAATGTCAATCTCTAATAGGAAGCCGGTTGATAACTCCATAGCGATACTACGGCGTTAAAATATTAACTTGTTGATTCAAGGGGATTCTGATGGGTAGTTAAGTATATAAGCCCCCAACTTATCCACTGTGATCGCGTCTGCCATTGTCGGACGATTATCCAATTGTAGCCATGTTATGACTTATTAAGTTTGGGTCATAATTGTTATGGCCCGATTGTCCGGTAATCGTTCCGGGTGCCATAATAGAAAGGTATAAATATGAAAATACCATATAACCCACTCATACATGTCAGAATTAAATTCTATTGGCGTGTACGAAATGGGAAGCCCGAATTTGTTAGGGGTCATATTAGAGATAGACCCAGTTACTAACAATTAAAAAAGTCGGCAGACGCGATCGCAGTGGATAAGTCGGTAGTAGTTGGCTACCTATGTATATAAGCTCCCAAATTTTTATCGTGGCACGACAAGTGGGCCTGGTGGCTGGAAACCGCGGCGCATTGGGGGATGATGTCGGGTCTTCAGACCACGGTGATTTGGGTGTTGCGCGGCGGAGATCAGCGAGGGCATCGCGGAGGGTGGACTCGCTGTCGTGGGCCCCAGCCTCTGTCATCTGTGTCCAGAGGATATGAACGGCCTGGTTGGCGAGAACGAAGATCAGCAGATGTCCGTCCACCCGGCACCCCTGTGGTGGAAGATGGGCCGCAGTCCCCGTTCTGATTTCAGCGCCCGGAAGATCGATTCGACCGCGGTCAGGCAGGCGTATGCCCGCCACACGTGTTCGGTGTCCCCGTCGAGGATGTTGGTATGGAGACAAGTGACCCCCGGTGCTTCCATCATGGAGCCAGGTTCGGTATTCTGGACCCCTGTGCCGGCCGTGGCCGTCTGGCCGGTGTCATTTGGGGTGACGGTGACCATCTCATGGTGCGCCACACGGGCATTCTCCTCTTGCAGACGTCCCACAGCGCGTTGCACGAGATCGAGGCGTTGGCGGAAACGGTCGATGAAATGACAGGTTCCCAGTCGCGGTGATAAATGATGTGAAATTATCCATTGCTTCTTTTTCCCATGCCATGAAAAAACTCCCTTGAACCTCAGCACAGTCATGTCGAACCTCCATGTGTTCGCCTGAATTCGTTTCAGCGGTCAAATTTGCAGCTTTGAGCCGATTAGGCCAGAAAGACATATTTTTAACGTGCGATACCGGGTCATATTGGACAAGGTCATGAATACAGGAACACCCCAAAAGCTGTTGATTATTGATTTTGGCAGTCAGGTCACCCAACTGATTGCGCGCCGACTGCGGGAGGCGAACATCTATTGCGAGATTCATCCGTTTAACGCAGCCCGGGAAGAATTCATTGACGCGTTTGAACCTCAAGCCATCATCTTGTCAGGTGGCCCGGCAAGCGTGACCCAGCCGGATTTTCCGTGTCCGCCCGAATCCATCTACGAACTGGGGATTCCGATTTTGGGAATTTGTTATGGACAGCAGGTAATGATGCGCCAACTCGGTGGAGACGTCAGCCAGGGCCGCCATGGTGAATTTGGTCGTGCCACGCTCCGGCCTGAAGGGGCCGGATTGATCGGCCGTCACAACCTGATGGAAGGCTTGTTTGCGGACGGGCATGAAGAGGTCTGGATGTCACATGGGGACAGCGTCACGCAGCCTGCCGCGGGATTTCGAGTGATTGCGCGTTCACAAAATGCGCCATTTGCGGCCCTCGCCGATAATGAGCGACATCTTTTCGGCCTGCAGTTTCACCCTGAAGTCTATCATACGCCATGCGGCACACGAATCCTCCGGAACTTTGCGCATATTGCGGGTTTTACAGGCGACTGGACAATGTCCGCTTTCTGTCGGCGCATCATCCAGAAATTGCGCGATGATATTGGAGGTGCAAAAGTCATTTGCGGATTATCCGGCGGTGTGGATTCTGCGGTCACTGCAGCGCTCATTCACCGCGCTTTGCCGGGGCAGTTGACCTGTGTATTTGTCGATCATGGTTTGTTGCGAGACAATGAGGCCGAATCTGTCACGACAATGTTTCGTGAGAGTTTCAACATTCCACTGTCACCGATTGATGCATCAACGCAGTTTCTTGCCGCATTGCGCGGGATTTCTGATCCCGAGACAAAAAGAAAAACAATTGGCCGCCTCTTTATCGATGTGTTCAGGGAGGAAGCCCAAAAAATTGGCGGTGCCACACATCTGGCGCAGGGAACCCTGTATCCGGATGTGATTGAGTCGCCGAGCGCCGGAGACGGGCCATCAGCCACGATCAAATCACACCACAATGTCGGTGGATTACCCGCTGAACTGGGTTTGGAGCTTGTTGAGCCGCTCCGTGAACTCTTCAAAGACGAAGTACGTGAACTTGGCCGTGAGCTCGGTTTGCCGGATGAATTCGTACGACGTCACCCCTTCCCCGGCCCCGGACTGGCAATCCGATGTCCAGGAGAGGTTACGCCTGCCAAACTGGCAATATTACGGCAAGCCGATACCATTTTCCTGGACCAGATCGACAAACACCGCCTGTATGATGATATCTGGCAGGCTTTTGCCGTTCTTCTGCCGGTCAATTCGGTTGGCGTCATGGGCGATGGGCGTACCTATGGGGCCGCCTGTGTCCTGCGGGCCGTGACCTCAGTCGATGGCATGACTGCTGACTTTTATGATTTTGAGGGCACCTTTCTTTCGGAGACAGCAACCCGCATCGTCAATGAAGTGAGGGGCATCAACCGGGTTCTCTATGATATCACCTCCAAACCACCCGGGACAATCGAGTGGGAGTGACGCCGTGACCACACAGTCTCCCTTGTGCCGATAGAATCATACCGGTGTCGCCTTTGGGATCACAAATTGTTTGAGGTTCATCTGACTTCATGGTCATTGATCCACGAGCTTGTCATTCGACGGACGCACAGCCTGACGAGAGGTACGACATGTTGAATTTAAAGCCAAAGGCGACGGATGGCACCTGATTGAAAGATGGCAGACAATAAGAGACAATCGATCCGTGCGGCGTTCTGGATGATTGGAACGGTATTGTCATTCAGTGCAATGGCTGTTGCCGGGCGTGAAGCCAGCCATGAACTCAGCAGCTTTGAAATCATGACTTACCGTTCGCTTATCGGAATGGTGGTCATGTTGGGTCTGATCGTTGCCACTGGCAAACGGCATCAGTTGCGTCCACAATCTTTTCGTCTGCATCTGGTGCGCAACATATTGCATTTTGCAGCGACCAACTTGTGGTTTACAGCATTGGCATCGGTACCCCTTGCGCTGGTTTTTGCCTTTGAGTTCACATCGCCTTTATGGACAGCTGTGCTGGCACCATTGATTCTTCGTGAAATGTTGCCGAAGATCAGAATCATTGCGACGATCATTGGTTTTATTGGTATCATGATCATCGCCCGCCCGGGTATTGTTGAATTTTCGCCCGGGATGATTGCCGCGGCGAGTTGTGCAATCGGTTTTGCCGGTGCGGCCATCGCCACCCGCAAGCTGACCGGTTTACAGCCTGTTGCAACGATTCTCTTCTGGATGTGTGCCATTCAATCGGTTTTGGGCCTCGCGATTGCAGGCGCAGATCTCAGCATCACATTGCCCTCTTCTGCTCTCCTCGTGCCGATCCTCGCGGTCTCATTATGCGGGCTTTCTGCGCATTTCTGCTTGACCAAAGCGCTGCAGATTGCCCCGGCCACGTTTGTCATGCCCCTGGATTTTGCACGCCTCCCGGCGATTGCCGTCGTGGGTTTTATACTTTACGGCGAAATCATTGATATATTTATGATTATTGGCAGTCTTTTTATACTTGCAGCCAACAGTATCAATATTCGCACAGGCATCGTCAGGCAGGCATGAGATTGCGCGGCAGTCGCAGCAGTTGACCCTGGTCATATGCAGCGACAAACATAAGAGAGCCAGATCAGACTCCGAGAACATTCGTCTTGTCACGACGCCCAGCCAAGCGATGAATGGTTGTGGCTAAACTTGCGTGATCTTATCACAACGTGTCATTCAACTTCACGAATTCAGGGCTTTCTCACTTTGGCAAGGATCGTGTTGATCCGCTGTCAATCTCGCTATGTGTTTCGGTCATTGTGACGACCAAAATTCGGACCCTTGACCGGCGGTATCTTGCACATCGCGGCGTGTTCCCCAACGCTGATCATGTGAACGTCAAAGAACTCGCAGAATATCTTCAAATAACTTAGAAACCGACCTGTCGGTTGGCATTCGAGGGTATGGTTCCCAGTTTCAACGCACGGAAAGCCTGATGATTTTGTTGAAGCAGGATCAATGGCGCGATTGCTGAACAATCACAGAGGTCAGAATAGGAAGACCAAGATGACAGGCCCGGAGCAACGCGCCGAACTGCAACGCCGGATTTGGCAAATTGCCAATGAGGTGCGTGGCGCGGTCGATGGTTGGGATTTCAAGCAATATGTGCTAGGTTCCCTCTTTTTCCGCTTTATTAGCGAGAATTTTGCCAGCTACATTGAAGCCGATGACGATAGCTTTCATTATGCGGAACTGTCTGATGATGCGATCTCTCCGGAAATCAAAGATGACGCGGTCAAGACCAAAGGCTATTTCATTTCCCCCAGCCAGCTTTTTGCCAACATTGTTGCCGATGCGCATAAAAACGACAATCTGAACACCGATCTGGCAAATATCTTTGCCGCTATTGAATCCTCTGCGCGTGGATATCCGTCTGAGGACATGATCAAAGGCCTGTTTGCCGATTTCGATACGACCAGCAACCGGCTTGGCAATACGGTGACGGACAAGAACGCTCGCTTGACTTCGGTCCTCAAGGGGGTTGCCGAACTGGATTTCGGTGATTTTCACAGCAACGAAATTGACCTTTTCGGTGATGCCTATGAATTCCTGATCTCCAACTACGCTGCCAATGCGGGCAAATCAGGCGGCGAGTTCTTTACACCCCAGCATGTATCGAAACTGATCGCCCGGTTGGCGATGCACGGCCAAACCCGCGTCAATAAAATCTATGATCCTGCCTGCGGGTCAGGTTCGTTGCTGTTGCAGGCCAAAAAGCAGTTCGAAGATCATATCGTCGAGGACGGTTTCTTTGGCCAGGAACTCAACCCCACCACCTACAACCTCGCGCGTATGAACATGTTCCTGCACAACATCAATTACGACAAGTTCAACATCCAGTTGGGTCATACCCTGACATCGCCACACTTTGGCGATGACAAACCTTTTGATGTGATCGTATCGAACCCGCCCTATTCAGTCAAATGGATCGGAACAGACGATCCGACACTGATCAATGATGATCGCTTTGCACCTGCTGGTGTGCTTGCGCCGAAATCCAAGGCGGACTTTGCCTTTGTGATGCATGCGCTCAGCTATCTGTCCAGTCAGGGGCGCGCAGCGATTGTGTGCTTTCCAGGTATTTTCTATCGTGGTGGTGCCGAGCAGAAGATCCGCAGATATCTTGTCGATCACAACTTCGTTGAAACGGTTATTTCACTGGCCCCGAATCTGTTTTATGGCACGACGATTGCGGTCAACATCCTAGTGCTGGCCAAGAACAAAAGCGATACGGATATCCAGTTCATTGATGCCAGTGGCGAGGAATTCTTCAAGAAAGAAACCAATAACAACGTTTTTTATGACAATCACATCGCCAGGATCATGGAGATGTTCGACAGCAAGACCCAGGTTGACCATGTGGCCGAGACCGTGCCCCATCACAAGGTCGCGAAGAATGACTACAACCTGTCGGTCAGTTCCTACGTCGAACCCCAAGATACGCGTGAGGTGATTGATATTACTGCGTTGAATGCCGAGTTGAAAACGACCATCGCCAAGATTGAGCAATTGCGGTCTGATATTGATGTGATCGTGGCAGAAATCGAAGGTGATGCCGCATGACACTGGACAATAAACTGGGCATCACCCATCAGGTTGAATTGGCCAAAGCGGAAGAGAAGATCAGCAAGCGGAAGGCCAAACAGCTATTTGACTCCGGCGATATTGATAATGTGGAGGTTGGGACCTTCAGCGGTTTGGCCGTCATCAATGCCTATCTGTTCGAAGAGATTTATACGTTTGCCGGTCAGCTTCGTGATGTGAACATCGCCAAGGACAATTTCCGCTTTGCGCCGCTTATGTATCTGCAAACCTCGCTCAATCATATCGACGCCATGCCGCAAGGACATTTTGATCAGGTCATCGAAAAATATGTCGAGATGAATATTGCCCATCCTTTCCGCGAAGGTAACGGGCGCGCCACCCGCATCTGGCTTGATCTTATCCTGAAAAAGGAGATGAAACAGGTCGTGGACTGGAACGTGGTGGATAAGGATGAATATCTTTCCGCCATGCAACGCAGTGTGGTGAAAGATGTGGAGATCAAGGCTTTGTTGAAAGGCGCGCTGACCGATCAGATTGATAACCGTGCGCTGTTCATGACGGGCATAGATGTCAGCTTTTATTATGAAGGCTACAGCGAATTCAGAATCGAGAGGTTGTAGCTGTGAGCAAGCGACACATCTTGGAGACACTGCTGGATGGAGCCGAGGTGGAATGGAAACCGTTGGGGGAAGTCACCCTTCCAACAGACAATATTAAGTGGGGTAATACAGATCGCGCTTATCGTTATATTGATCTCACTTCTGTATGCGTTGACACTAAATCGATCATTAGCACGTCTGAAGTTACAGCGGACAATGCTCCTAGCCGTGCTCAAAGGCTTGTTGCAAAGGACGATGTGATTATTGCGACTACGCGCCCGACGCAACAAAGATATTGTTTGATTGATGAAAAACATTCAGGCGAGGTTGCTAGCACTGGATATTGTATTTTGAGAACTAATAAAAAAGAAGTTCTTCCAAAATGGATCCTACATTGTATTTCTTCGGGAAGGTTCAAGACATACGTTGAAGAATTACAAATTGGCGCAGCATATCCTGCTATTTCGAACTCGAAGGTAAAAGCTTTCGAAATTCCCATCCCCTGCCCGGAAAATCCAGATAAATCGCTTGCGATTCAGGCGGAGATCGTGCGCATTCTGGACTCTTTTACCGAGCTGACCACCGAGCTTAAGGCTCGTAAGCAACAATACAACTATTATCGTGATCTACTTTTAAATTTCCCCAAGCCTCACGAGAAAGCGCTTTAAAGTGAGCCGGACACTTTCCAATATTGCTGAGCAACTCACCGGTCATAACCCTCTGTCAAACAAAGCGGTTGCGGAGCCAATGCCACAAGAAAAGTGGATGATTAAGCTCTTGCTGAACAATCTGACCCAGAACGACGGTTACTGTCAGCAGGACGCATCGAATGCTTGAACAGACAAAACCCATTGTCGAGTCGAAGACGTTCATTGTTCTCAATCAATACACAAGGGAATGGAAGGGCGCAGACAGCTATCAGAGCGAGTCCGATCTGGAGCGGGAGTTGGTTCAGGACCTTGCCAGTCAGGGATATGAATACCGGCCCGACCTCACCACTCGGGAAGCGATGCTTGCAAATGTGCGGTTGCAGCTACAGGCACTGAACGATGTCCAATTTTCTGATGACGAATGGCTGCGGTTTGTCGGGACCTGGCTGGACAGGCCCAATGAGGGCATCATCGAGAAAACCCGCAAAATCCATGATGACTGGATTCACGACTTTGTGTTCGATGATGGCCGGATTCGGAATATCCACTTGCTGGATAAACGGAACCTGGCCGGCAACAAGGTACAGGTGATCCGACAGTTCGAGCAAACGGGAGTATACGCCAACCGCTATGATGTGACCATCTTGGTCAACGGTTTACCGCTGGTGCATATCGAACTGAAAAAGCGGGGTGTCGCTATTCGAGAAGCGTTTAACCAGATCCACCGCTACAGCAAGGAGAGTTTCAACAGCGAAAACTCACTCTACAAATTCCTGCAACTGTTCGTCATCTCGAACGGCACCGACACACGATACTTTGCCAACACCACAAGCCGTGACAAGAACAGTTTCGACTTCACCATGAACTGGGCACAGGCGGACAACAGCCCACTCCGGGATCTGAAGGATTTCACCGCCACATTCTTTCAACGGAACACCCTGCTGAACATACTGCTGAAGTATTCTGTGCTCGATACGAACGATACCCTGCTGGTCATGCGCCCCTATCAGATTGCCGCCACCGAACGGATCCTGTGGAAGATCAGCAGTTCCTTCGCAGCAAAAAGCCTGAACAAGCCGGAAAGCGGCGGATTTATCTGGCATACCACGGGATCAGGAAAAACACTGACCAGCTTCAAGGCCGCACGTCTGGCAACGGATCTTGAGTCAATCGACAAGGTGTTTTTTGTCGTGGACCGGAAAGACCTCGACTATCAAACGATGAAAGAATACCAGCGGTTCTCACCTGACAGCGTGAACGGGTCCCGCAACACGGCCGCTTTGAAGCGCAATCTTGCCAAAGATGACAACAAGATCATCGTCACCACGATCCAGAAGCTCAACAACCTCATGAGGAGTGAAGACACGCTGGAAGCGTACGGAGAGCGGGCCGTGTTCATTTTTGATGAATGTCATCGCGGCCAGTTTGGTGAGGCGCAGAGAAACCTGAAGAGAAGATTTAAACGGTTCTGTCAGTTCGGGTTCACGGGCACACCGATCTTTCCGGAAAATGCCGCAGGGGCCGCCACCACCGCCGATGTCTTTGGCTGTGAGTTGCATTCCTATGTCATCACGGACGCCATTCGGGATGAAAAGGTGCTCAAGTTCAAAGTGGATTATAACGATGTACGGCCTCAATTCAAAAAAATAGAAAGCGAACAAGACGCAGAAAAACTGCTCGCGGGTGAGACAAAGCAGGCGTTGCAGCACCCGGAGCGCATTCGTGAAATCTCACAATATATCCTGGACAAATTCCACCAGAAAACACATCGCCTTCATGGTGGACATCATGGTTTCAACGCCATGTTTGCGGTCAGCAGCGTCGATGCGGCCAAACTTTATTACAATAAATTGAACGCTTTGCAGGATAAGAACGACAAACCCCTGAAGATTGCAACGATCTTTTCGTTTGCTGCCAATGAAGCACAGGACGCTGTTGGCGATATTCCGGACGAAGGCTTTGACGTCACGGCATTGAACAGCACCGCCAAGGAGTTTCTGGATGCGGCCATCGGTGACTACAACCGGTACTTCAAAACCAGTTTCGGTGTGGAGAACCAAGGCTTCCAGAACTACTATCGCGATTTGGCCCAGCGGGTGAAATCCAAGGAGGTGGATCTGCTCATCGTGGTGGGTATGTTTCTCACCGGCTATGATGCACCGACTCTGAACACCCTCTTTGTGGACAAGAACCTGCGCTATCATGGTTTGTTGCAAGCCTATTCACGAACAAATCGTATTTATGACGCGACAAAAACATTCGGCAACATTGTCACCTTTCGTGATCTGGAGCAGGCGACAGTGGATGCGATTACCCTGTTCGGCGATGCCAACACGAGGAACGTGGTTCTGGAAAAGAGCTATCGTGAGTATATGGAGGGCTACACCGATGCAGCGACCGGTGAATCCCGGCGTGGCTTTGTCGATGTCTTGACAGAGTTGGAGGAACGGTTCCCCGATCCGTCAGACATTGTCAGGGAAGCTGACAAGAAGAATTTTGTCCAGTTGTTCGGAGAATACCTGCGCATCGAGAACATTCTCCGAAACTACGATGAGTTCACGGTCCTGAAAGCCCTGCAAAACGTCAACGTCACCGACGAAGCGGCTCTCAAGGCCTTTCAGAAGACACATCATCTGAGTGACGATGAGTTGGCGACCATGCGAGGCATACGGTTACCAACTGAACGAAAGGTGCAGGACTACCGCTCAACATACAACGACATACAGGATTGGCTGCGTAACGACAGAATCGTATCAGAAACGGAGAAATCGACCGTTGATTGGGATGATGTCGTATTCGAAATTGACTTGCTGAAATCTCAGGAAATCAATCTGGACTACATTCTTGAACAGATTTTTGAGAATAACAAGAAAATGGAAAATAAGTCCGCGGTCATTGATGATGTACGGCGCATGATCAAAGCCAGTCTCGGCCACCGGGCCAAAGAGAGCATGCTGGTCGATTTCATCAACACAACAAACCTTGATGAACTTGATGATGCTGCCAGTGTGATTGATGCGTTTTTTAGCTTTGCACGAGTTCAACAACGACGCGAAGTTGAAGAGTTGATTGACACTGAGGGGCTGAATTTTGAAGCTGCAAAGCGATATATTGCAACTTCGATCAAACGGGGAACTGCCAGCGAGATTGGTACCGAACTCAATGCAATCTTGCCCAAAATGAGTCCTTTGAATCCTCAATATTTGACTAAAAAACAGAGTGTTTTTCAGAAAGTTTCTGAATTTGTTGAGAAATTTAAGGGCGTTGGAGGTGAATTGTAGACGTAATTCTTGTGCGGACTGAATCGCACAGCACTGCGTTAATCTGTTGTAACAAATGATGGATGGTTGATGATTTACGAAACTGCTGCAGAATGGAGAAAAGCTGACTTCCGTCGGCTTGTGTTTTTTGGCATGTCGGGTGTGGGAAAAACCCACGTGTCAACAATTCTGCGCGACTCGGGCGCATGGTTTCACTACTCGGTCGATTATCGCATTGGCACACGTTACATGGGTGAACATATCGTCGACAATTTCAAGTTCGAGGCGATGCGCAATCCCTTCTTGGCCGATCTGCTGCGCTCAGATTCAATCTATATTGCCTCAAACATAACCTTTGGTAATCTGGAGCCCTTGTCGACCTACATGGGCAATCCCGGCAAGGGTGGCTTGTCATTTGCTGAATATTGTCGCCGACAGCAATTGCACCGGCAGGCTGAAATTGCGGCCCTGCTGGATACACGGCATTTTATTGGTCGGGCTGAACAACTTTACGGATATCGGCATTTTGTTTGTGACTCGGGTGGATCAATTTGCGAAGTGGTGGACCCGGAGAACCATGATGACAAGATCCTCAAAGCATTGGGGGAGACTCTTCTTCTGGTTTGGATTCGTGAGCCGGAAGGACATTCGGAAAGGTTGCAAAAACGATTCAATGAGCAACCAAAGCCCATGTATTACCGTCCAGACTTCCTGAAAGACAATTGGGATAAATATCTCAAAGATCATGATATCAGACCCGAAGAGGTCGATCCCGCTGACTTCGCGCGCCGCGTCTATCAACGTGCGATTGCCGCGCGTCAACCGCGTTACGCCGCCATGGCCCGCAATTGGGGCGTTGAAGTGGATGCGGCGGATATCGCCGAGGTGCAATCTGCCGATGATGTTATTGAGATTATCGCAACATCAATTGAACGTCGCCAAAAATCAAGTTGACCTGATTGCACCGATGCCGATCAATATTCCAGAAACACTCCCTGCCTATCGCGTCCTCTGTGATGAAGGGGTCATGATCATGAGCGAGTCACAAGCTCAGCGACAGGATATTCGACCGCTCGAGATCGGTCTGGTTAATCTCATGCCCAAAAAGATTGAAACCGAGACTCAATTTGCCCGGTTGATTGGTGCCACGCCACTCCAGATCAATTTGACGCTGATCCGCATGACCGAACATCAGCCCAAACATACATCGGCTCGCCATATGGAGGCTTTCTATCAACCATTTCAGGCTGTTCGGACGCGGAAATTTGATGGATTGATTGTCACCGGTGCGCCGATTGAACACCTGCCCTTTCATGATGTCAGTTATTGGGATGAATTTGTGGAGATCATGGACTGGAGCGAAAGCCACGTGCATGCGATCTTTGGTGTGTGCTGGGGTGGCATGGCCATGCTCTATTACTGGCATGGGATCGATAAAATTCCTCTCTCAAGCAAGGCGTTTGGCTGTTTTCGACACAATAACCTGTTTCCCGCTTCACCTTATTTGCGGGGATTTTCTGATGAATTTGTGATTCCCGTGAGTCGCTGGACCGGGGTTTCTCACAAGGCTGTCGAAACATCGCCTGACCTGCGGATTCTATTGGGATCAGACGAGACAGGCCCGTGTTTGATTGAGGATTTGAGTCGGCGTGCTCTCTATATCTTTAATCACTTTGAATATGATACCGGAACACTTGCCGAAGAGTTTGCGCGTGATCGGAGCGTTGGTAAACCCATTGAGCTGCCGTATAACTACTTTCCCGATGATGACATGAACCTGGCACCGCGCAACCGATGGCGAAGCCACGGACATTTACTTTATGGCAATTGGATCAATGAAATCTATCAATCTGTGCCTTTTGATCCCGATGACATTGGCAATCGCGACTAGAGATTCGCGGTGCAAAAACGCAGTTATCATCATGGCAATCTGCGACAGGCTCTAGTGGATTCTGCCCTCGAATTAATTGAAGAAACGGGTCCACAGACATTTACCATCGCGCAGGCGGCAAAACGCGTTGGCGTATCGGCGGCAGCACCCTATCGTCATTTTGGTTCACGACAGGAACTTCTGATCGAGGCGGCGCGCCAGGGATTTGAAATTTTTGCAGATCTGCTGGAATTCGCCTACAATAAGGGCCAACCCTCTGCCCTTTCAGCGTTTGAAAGGACCAGCCTTTCATACCTCGCTTTCGCGCGTCACCATCCCAGTCACTATATCGTGATGTTCGAGTCAGGAATCTCGGTAAATGCCAGCCCGGAACTCGCACAGGCTGCCAATCGTGCAAAAGATGTCGTTCAGGAAGCATCACGCAAGGTGGTTGCGCATTTGCCACCTGAGCGCATGCCGCCGGTCGCCATGGTCTGTGATCATATCTGGGCAATCAGCCATGGAGTTGTCGAGTTATTTGCGCGCGGACCCGTTGGGTCCCGCTCGCCATACACCCCGGAAGATCTACTTGAATCAGGAATTGGAATCTATCTGCGTGGACTGGGTCTGGTCGCACCCGACAGTTGAGAGCGGAGCACCGCCTTGCCTTTCAATCTTGTGTTCAAAATAAATCTGGATACCTCTTGAAACATCTGGCAAGAGATGCCAAATCCTTTAATGTAAAATGCATTAACATGTGTTATTCGCTGTCAAACTGGACAAACAGATCAGCGGTGCGCCTGAACATGCAGAATGCCCATTAGGCATTGAGGACGCGACGGGTTTTACGTCAAATTCGGGTCTGACCCGTCATTGTTGGACACAGGCTTTGTGGAGATATAACCGTGAATAAGGTTTCAGACATTACACAACAGGTTATCGATTGGATCGACATGGGAGGGCGACTCGCGTGGATTGCGATCATGGTTCTTGGCTTTATCATTTTCTGGCCAATCGGACTCGCTATTCTCTTCTTTCTTATCTGGAGTAAACGTATGTCTAATCACTATAAATCAGTCAAAAAGACATGTGGGCAACGGTATCGAATTCGCCCCACAGGAAATACGGCTTTCGACAATTACAAGGAAGAGACTCTTCAACGTCTTGAAGACGAACAGATCGCTTTCGAAGAATTTTTGAAGCGGCTGCGTGAGGCCAAGGATAAAGCGGAATTCGATAGCTTTCTTGCGGAACGTGCACAGAATTCTACCGGATAAGTAGGGTCGATCCCAACGTCGGTATGTAAAGTCCCACAGGGTGTGACATTATGTTGCCCCATTTTGCGGTGCTCTTTTTTAGCCGAGGAGCGTGCCGCCAGAACCCATGGGCTGGCTCGACCTATCCCGTTATTTCCTTAGTTTTCACGACCAATTGTTTTCCGATGGCACCCAGTGCCATGTCCATGCGGTCAAGCCGCGAGAGATGCTCCACATCCAACACCCGATCCACTTGCGGAAGATGCCAACCCAGTCGCCGCGCCAGTTCGGATTTTCCAACGTTCTGATCCCGCATGCCCTGATAGAGAATCACCTTCACCGCTGTGAGCGTCGGCAACACAACGCAGACTTCACCGTCAGAAGGGACAGGTACATCCTGATTGTCGTGCATGCGCGCGGCGACAGCCTCCTCAAGTGCTGACACGGACCGGTCCAGGGCCTCGCGCTGATCGTCGCCAAAAGTCGTGAGTTCCGGAAAGTCCGGCGACGTCGCCATCACCCCGTGATCATCCTCCTGCAATTGGATCGGATAGGACAGCATCGATTTACTCCAGTCCAGGGTCTTTCTTAATTTTGGCCATCAAGCCGCTTCCCAGCTGTTTTCCTGAGACGTGCATCCCTGCTTCTTCAGCCACCTTTTGAATTGTTTTCCATTCATCAGACACTCCTTGGAGGTTGAAGATTCTATCAAACATCATTGATTCTCCAAAATTATTTAGATCAGTGTTCGATTTGACTGAATTCATCGTATGGTGTGCATCTCGAATAGGGACGAGATCTCATTTTGTCCACAACGTACTGAATTCATGACCCCCATCAATTCAAAAGAAACTGAATACTCATGGATTCGGATTCGGTACGGATCGGAAGCCACCATTCAGTCGCCGAGGTACGGTTCGTAGCGGATTTTTGTTTTAGGGGCAACAGATGTGTTGCAATTGTCGTACACCCCGCGCAGATTTCGCGCTTGACATGGGTTTTTTGTTTTCAGGTTTTGTGCGTTTGTCATGGCAATCTTTCCTGGGTTGTTTTGACGGCATAGTTTTACTCCTTGTAAAACATATTGCTCGGCCGAGAGGCTTCGACAACCTCGCAACGGTCGGGTTGCAAAAGGTTGGGTCGTGCTAACCTTTTTATGGAGGTAACTGCTCACCCCCATGATTCCGTCCTGATGCCGGGCCGCCCGCAGGCGCGGG
>JAPOTI010000102.1 GCA_026709265.1 Paracoccaceae bacterium
TTCGTTTTGAGGGGATATCATTCCTTCCAACGCCGTTCACCTGTGCGGTGACAACATGGATTGGAATGGGAATCCCGGGACACCATGACAGACGAACCGGTCAGACAGACGAATGGGCACATGGGGCCCCAGACCCATGACGTCCTGACACGACTCAATGACGTGGTCCTGGACGGGCTTCACCATGGGTTCTTTCGGTGCACGATTACCAGTGCGATTGGAAAGGGCAAGAGGCGTGAAGTCATCATCGAAGCCGGAAAGTTGCACAAGTTTACGATTCCGGAGGACGAATTGCCCCGCCGGTCCGGCCTGAATGGGTGATCCCTGGGATGGGGACGCCCGATCTTCACATGAACGCATGATCCCGCACTATTGGTGTGAGTCCAAGGTCGGAGATCAGAGGGGCAGAGAGGCGATCAGCCCTCTGTGGGATCTGCAGATGAAAGTCAACACACCTATCCATGACGACCTGATCGACCGCACTTTGGACATCTGGCAGCCGCGGGTTCGCCAACCCCTCTCCCGTGACGATGCCATCCAGATCATCAACAACGTCAGTGGATTCTTCGAACTGTTGGCCGCATGGGCCGCGACCGAACAATCAACCAATACGTCAGCGGATGCCAAACAACACAGTGACCCCACAATCGCTGATCCCCATGTCAAGAGCCAATGAAATCTGCGATACGTCAAACAGGGTGTCTTGCAGAATTTTTCTACCTCTCTTCCCGCGGGGTGAGGGGCAGCCTCACCCTTACGCAAAGATTTTCATCCTGATTGACGCGCCATCTGCAGGCCAAGGCCGCCGTCGCACCGGAACGCGTACAAGCCATCGCCTGGCAGGCCCAGAAGCGACTTCTGCGCACACACCAGCCGTCTCAGCGCTGTGCGCAAGCATCAGTGCAAGGTCACCACAGACGTGGCCCGGGAGCTTGTGGGCGTCATCGGGGCCATCGCCTGCGAGGTCAACGCCCGCCCGCATGGCAGTCGGGCCCTGGCCTGCAGATGCCGAAACCAACCCTGACCGTGTCAGGATGCCGGCAGCCCGGAAGGAGAACCCGCAATCAACCTCTGCGGCACAGTCTTCGACCGGCGACCCGCGATCTCAGAGAGAGGCCACGCCGTGACGACAGTGACGTCTGGCGGGATCCAACCTGCGAATATCAGTCTCAAGCGACGTGAGTTGGTCGCGGACCATGTGATTTCAGTCCCAAACAATCCAAGCCGAAGCCTGCGATGCCGGATGATTGCAGGCCGCAACACATAAGGGATAAAAGGGGCCGTACCGTCAACCCAACAATTCCCCAACTAAGGATCCCGCCATGGACGCAGACAATCCGAAGGGTTGTGACTGGACGGCCCGCCGTTGCAGAGAACCGGCAACCGATGATGATTACAGGACGCCATGGTATCGTGATTACGGGCGGGTCGTGCATTCGGCGTCCTTCCGTCGTTTGCAGGCCAAGACCCAGATCCTCGGGGTGGGCGAGGGCGATTTCCATCGCACCCGCCTCACGCACACGCTGGAGGTCAGCCAGATAGGTGAGTCCATCCGGAAGAGACTGCATCACGGTCATGGCGGAAAAAACAACAAACATATCAGGAAATGGCTTCCGGATTCGGCGCTGATCCGGGCGATCTGCCTGACGCACGATCTGGGCCATCCGCCGTTTGGCCATGACGGGGAGGTGGCCCTGAACCGCTGCATGCTGGGCAAGAGCGGTTTTGAGGGTAATGGTCAGACACTGCGCATCATCACGCGGCTGGAAAAGCATACCGAGGACCATGGCATGAACCTGACGCGACGGGCGGTTTTGGGCGCGATCAAATACCCGGCGCCCTACAAGGACGTGAACAATGAAAAAGCGTACCCGAATTACCGCCGGGACCTTTCCGGCGAACCCGTCTTCAGGGCCGCGGGGTTTGAGCCGCCCAAGTGCTATCTTGATGACGAGGATCTGGACATTGTTCAGAGCTGGCTTGCTGCTGGGCTTGATGAGTGGCAGAAATTTTCGGACATCCAAAAGAGGCAGTGCAAGCACCACACCACACAACACAAGTCCCTTGACGCCTCAATCATGGAACTGGCGGATGACATCGCCTACGGCGTTCACGACCTGGAGGACGCCATTTCACTCAGGATCATGGACAGGCGAATGTTCCAGGAGTGGTTTGAGGAATGCGGCAGGCTCAGCGCGATTGAGCCGCTTCTCGATTCCGCAGGGATCGGCCCTGAATTTGTGAATCTGGTTGATCGGCTGTTCAGCCGCCAGACGCATGAGCGGAAACAGGTGATGGGTCACTTGGTCGGTGTGTTTGTCGGTGCCGTCGAAATCATCGACGATCCCCACTTCCAGACTCCGCTTTTCAAGTTTCGGGTCGCGTTGAAAGATCCGGAGAAACAAGCCGTAAAGACCCTGAAACAGATGATCCGCGCGTGCGTCATTGAAAGGGTTGAGGTCCAGCAGCTTCGGTTCAAGGGCCAGAAGATCGTGACCGAACTGTTTCACGCGTTTGCCACCGATCCAAAGCGGTTGCTGGATGAACGGGACTATCGGCGATCAACGAAGGGCGGGGGCGATATTCCAATCGAACGCGTGATCTGCGATTACATCGCGGGCATGACCGATGCTTACGCGACCGAGCGGTACCGCCAGCTGTTCGACCCGCGGGCGGGATCCGTCTTTGACAGGCTTTAGATGCTCATCAAATGAAAATCCGGACCTTGAACGATGATGGATGATGCCAAGCGGAAGGGTTGGACCTGGCTCGTCCTCGCCTTCCTCAACCACAAAAAACGCCGCTGCACCTTCGGTGCCCTGGCTGGCGTTCTTGGTGTGCCTGCTCAGTCGGTGGGTCAATATCTCGGCAGTCGCCGTCCATACGCTTCATGGGTTGTCAACAAGAAGACTGGCTATCCGACAGGTTATACATTGGATCAACTCGCCGAAGGCCTTCGGGACGACCCTTACGATCCGATTGATGACTCCGAAGACCTGCGCCGACATGTGTCCAAGTTTGAGGATGCGGAGACAACAGAAATTATTCAAAACGTTCTCGATCAATCATCAGGAATGGAAAGAGCGATCTATCGAGGTCACGGCAGTTCTGAATGGCCCCTTGAATCGTCTGCCGTCCGCCGGTTGAAAGCCCATGGCTACGCAATCAGTCTGGAAATGGTCCGGCAATATCACAGGGAAATCCTGCTTCCCCGTGCCAAGATCATGGAGGGAGACAATCGGTCTGATGAACAGATTGTGGCACTATTGCAGCATCATGGTGCTGCAACGATGCTGCTGGATTTCACCGAGTCTCCTTTGGTGGCACTCTGGTTTGCGTGTTGGGATCCGAAGTGGGCAAAGAAGGATGGGAAGGTCTTTGCTGTCGACATTGGACGGTCTGGAGAATGGAAAAATGGGCACGGAGCCCGATGGCTGACAGAAGATGTGCAGGAAAACGTTTATTACCATCCCGGCTATGCCTTGAGTCCGAAAGTCACCGCTCAGAGGAGTGTGCTTGTTGTTTGTCGCCCAAACCCTCCGGAAGAGTTCAAGGAGATCGCTGTTCCGTCGGCTTTGAAACCGGCTGTATGCCGAAGGCTTGACAGTCTTGGCGTTTCTCGAGACTTCCTGTTTCCTGACCTCTTCGAAATCGCAAAGGTGAACGGCATTGATGACGATCTTCCTGACCCTGAACTTCCGTTGGATGGTCCTGCAAAACTGCCCGCGCCACCGTCTGCCAAAGCAGTTCACGTACGTGCAGAATATATTGTGGGTCAGCCCGCGGCGATTAAGTGGGCAGGGGAAAAGGCTTTCAGTCAGACAGATTTCGCGGCGGCGCGCGCTTATTTCGCATTATATGTCCAAAGACACCCGAACATCGGTGAATCCCACTGGCTGTTGGGCAATGCATTGGCCGCATCAAAAGACTACGAAGATGCGCTCAACTCCTACAATAAAGCCATCGAACTCAAAGACCAACCGATGCCGTCACCCTTCAAGGCAGCAATCTATCATTACAATCGAGGCAATGCCTATGCTGTACTGAATCGTCATAATGAGGCTGTCCAGGATTACACGGCGGCGCTTGAGGCAATATCGGGGGAGTCATCGGAACTGGTCCACCGACTTCGGTGGCCGATATATTATAACCGGGGCAATACCCACTATGTGTTGCAGGAGTTTGAGAAAGCAGTGGATGATTTCGAAAACGCTCAACGGTTTTGGGGAACGCCGCGCAGTGACATTTGCCTCAACAAGGGGAACGCTCTCATCATGCAGGGAAAGTTTGGAAAGGCTGCAGAACAGTTCGGAGCGGGTGCTGGTATAATGGACGCAAGATCTGAAATTGATTGCAGAGAACCCCAAATGCTTGTCAAACACCTCATTGAACACTGCGGAGTGGAAGTAAGAAAAGACAGATTTGATGTGCGCAACAATAATATCACTGTACAGGTCAAAAGGGAAAAACCACAACCTTTTGTGTTTCAAGGAAACCGCGGCAATATCGGCAATTGGGGCGGCGGCGCGGGCTATGGCGGGCTGCAAAATATTGATATTCATCTCGAGTCTGTAAACAATCCTGGAAATGCGCTGCATCGAACGGAGTGATGGGATGTTGACCGAGAACGATGTTGTCGAAGCTGTGGCGGGGTATCTGGATGGCCACGGCTGGATAATCATCAAAACGGCCAACACTCATCCGCGCGGCCCCGACATCCTGGCCACAAGGGATGGAACCGACCTTGTGATTGAGGCAAAAGGCGGAACGTCAAGCAAACGCACGTCTCATCGCGACAAACCATTCACGCCTTCCCAGATGCTCAGCCACGTCGCCAAGGCACTCGACAAGGCGGCGTGCCCGACCGGTGAAGGACATTGCAAGCCAGGGATTGCGGTGCCCACAACTGACAGGCATCGGAATCTGGCCAAGGATATTTTTCCCGCGTTGAAATCTCTCGGGGTCGTGATGTTTCTGGTCGATGAGGATCATAAGAGCCACGACCCCACCGAGATGACATTACGTCGATAACACCACCACATTGAGAATCTTGGGATGACCGACGACAGGAACATGGAAATCTATCGGCAACGTTATGAAACGTTCAGACATCTTGACAAAATGCGGTGGCAAATGCTCCAGATCCTCGTTGCGATTGGAACGGCCACAACGCTCATTCTGCGATCCACTTCGGACTCGGGCTCTCTTGCATGGTGGTTCTTTATGTTCCTGGGCGCAGGACTCGTTGTGCTGGCTATCGCCATGCACAAAATTAATCAGGGATTACGCAAAAATGGCGAAGCCCTGAAGGCCAAAGGCGAAGTCATTGGAGACACCAAAATCCCTGATGTGTCGAATCAATGGGCCAGTATTGCCCATTGGTTGATGCTGGGTACGCTTTTGCTAGGAGTTGTTCTATTGGTTTACGGGACTTACGCTGCCCATAGCCTGCACTTCAGAAGTTTGTCATGACAAAAGTCTTCATCAGCTATCACCACAAGAATGATCAGGGGCGCAAGGAACATCTCTCGTGGATGGCCTCACGATATGAATGCTTTGAGGACGGTTCCGTCAACACAGGGGATATTGATGATGACCACCGCCGCTCGGAGAGCATCCGGACATTGATCCGCGACAACTATCTCCGGGATACCCAGGTCACTGTCCTGCTGTGTGGCATGGAGACACACGAGCGCAAACATGTGGACTGGGAGCTGAAGTCCAGCATGATTGATGGCGAGCTTAACAAAAAGTCCGGGATCCTGGTCATCAATCTTCCGGGCGTAGCCGACAATCTATGGTGCGCCGACCTTCCTGAAGAAAAGTCAGTGATTTACTCTGACTACACAGGAGAATGGACTTCGGTGACCAGCCGCAAGGACTGGGAAGAGCGATTTCCGTTGATGCCAGCCCGGATTGTCGATCAATTGATGTGTGACGATGTTTGTCTGTCAGTTGTGCCCTGGTCGCGTATTGAAGGCAAACCTGACCATCTGCGCTGGTTTGTGGATCAAACGGCAAAGATCCGAAGCCAAAACAAATACGATCTCTCAAGACGGATGCGACGGCAAAACAGCCCAGTGGCTAGCCACCGGAGGCGGTAAAGGGGCATAACTCATCACCATAACCCGGACTGTATACCTGGATCATGCCGCAACGACGCCGGTGGATCCCCGCGTCAGTGGCAAGATGAGTCAATATCTTGGATGTGATGGTATATTTGCCAATGCATCATCGGCAACGCATGCGGCTGGACATCAAGCCCGGGAGGCGGTTGATGAGGCAAGACACTTGGTCGGTGACTTGATCGGGGCTTTCCCGCATGAAATCATCTGGACATCAGGTGCTACTGAATCCATCAACATTGCGATAAAGGGAATCATGCGCTCACCAACCCTGCGGGGGCGTCACATGATCACATCCTGTCTGGAGCACAGCGCTGTTCTGGATACTTGCAAGGCGTTGGAATGTGAGGGTGTTGATGTCACCTTTCTTTCACCGGATGCCGATGGGTTGATGACCGCGGATGTTATTCAACCTGCGCTGAGAGATGACACGGCCCTTGTGTCCCTGATGCACGTCAACAACGAAGTTGGCACCGTCACGGACATCCGTGCTATTGGACATCTTGTCCGCGAACGCGGTATTCTGTTTCATGTCGACGCGGCCCAGGGGGCAGCCCGGCTTCCCCTTGATGCCCAGGCCGATGGCATTGATCTGATCTCTCTGAGTGCCCACAAGTTTTATGGACCGAAAGGGGCGGGGGCGCTGTATATACGGGACAGCCTGCAATCTGTGATCGTGCCATTGACACACGGCGGCGGGCAAGAAAGGGGAATTCGTGCGGGCACTCTGCCTACACATCAAATTGTCGGTCTGGGAGAAGCGGCGGGATTGGTTCGTGATCAACGCCAGGCCGACAACAAACATCTTGTTGCTCTTGAGGCGCAACTTTTCCGGGGGCTCACAGATATTGAACATGTCATTGTCAATGGCTCTCCGTCGCATCGGGTTCCGGGGTTGATAAATCTTGCGTTTCCGTGTGTTGACAGCGCGGCGCTTCTCCTGGCATTGCGGGATAAGGTTGCGCTGTCTTCAGGATCCGCTTGTACATCGCTCCAATCTGCACCTTCCCATGTCCTGCGCGGCTTGGGCGTGGCGAATGATCGTGCCATGAGTTCTATCCGTATAAGCTTGGGGCGTTTCACCACTGCACAAGAAATCGATTTTGTGGCGACCTGTCTTCGGACCCATGTGGCGTCCTTGCGCGCCCTGTCACCTGCTTGGGAAGCATATCAAACTGACATTTCTGCAGCGTCTCCTGTCGAGACCGAACACACGGGACTGGCATGAACACGCCGGCTAGCCCCAACGCGGAAATTTCCCATGAGGCACCCATAACCCTTGCACGTTTGCAGGGCTGCAAGGACATCCTGAAACAGGAATATCTGCGGCACCATGACTATCCGTGGGTGATTGCTTATTCGGGCGGCAAGGATTCGACCGTCTTGCTCCAGCTCGTCTGGGAAACAATAGCGGCCTTGCCATCAGACTCACGAAAGCGCCCTGTTCTTGTCATTGGTAATGATACATTGGTCGAATCTCCCTTGGTCATTGCGCATCTGCGTTCGACTGTTGAAAAGATCGCCGCTGCGGCTTCCAAAGCCGAGTTTCCGCTGACAACCAGGATTACCCGACCGCATGTCGATCAGACCTTCTGGGTCAATGTGATCGGCCGCGGTTATATTCCACCCACCCGAAATTTTCGTTGGTGTACGGACCGCATGAAGATCCTGCCAACCTCTCAGTTGCTCGAGGATCTTGTGGCACGTCACCGCGCCGCCGTGTTGCTGATCGGCACCCGCAAGGCTGAATCGGAGAATCGCCGGCGATCCATGACCAAACACGATGTTGCCGGGGCCCGGATGACCCGGCATACGTCGATCCCGGACTGTCGGATGTTTGCCCCGCTTGCCGACTTTACCGATAATGATATCTGGACCATTCTCCTCCAGCGTCCGCCGCCCTGGGGTGGATCCCATCACAAACTCATCACGTTGTACCGCAATGCCGGGGGCGGGGAATGTCCTCTTGTCCTGACTGCAGACGATGCGCCGTCCTGTGGCACCACATCCCCCCGGTTCGGGTGCTGGACCTGCACTGTCATCAAGAAGGATCGGAGTCTGCGGGGGGTGATCGACTCGGGCCACACCGATGCGGCGGCACTTGGTAAACTCTACGATTTTCGTGACTGGTTGATTGATCTCAGGGAAGACAATACCAATCGTCTACCTGTGCGTCGCACGGGGGCGACCCGCGTGCGCGCTGACGGCAGCCTTGTTTTCGGTCCCTTCACCCTTGATGTCCGCAAACGTATTCTCCAGGCTCTGGAAGATCTCGAGGTGGAAACAGGTTGGCCACTTCTGTCACAAGCCGAACGCGACGTCATTGAAGATATCTGGCGGCGGGATCGTATTGTGGAGGCGTCTCGCGCGGCTTTCAACGAAGCGGTCGTGGCGGTCGTGTGATCGGGATTGCCCGCGTGTCATCTCCCCCCTCAACAACTCTTCTGGCCTATGCTACGCCCTTCGCCGATCTCTTCTGCAAAGGGCAATTCACGGTCCCATGGCATCAGCGCTACTATGATTGGGATGCATCGCACGTCCGTGCCTTGCTCAATGATCTTGATGAAGCCATTGGGGAAGATCGCCCGTGCTATTTCCTGGGATCCATCATGCTGGTCCCGACCGCCACCGCTTGTTGGGAAGTCAATGACGGCCAACAACGTATGATCACGATATCCTTGCTCTGCGCGGGCCTGTGCAAACGGTTTGCTGATGGGCATCCCGGCACACAACGCGAGGCGCAGGCCCTCCGCATGATCTTTGACCTTTCCGAAAGACAGGTGGTGAGTGTGGCGGATGCCGAAAACTATACACCCAGAATCACTCCGCCTGAGAATAATCAGATGCAATACAAGCAAATGATCCGCGGGCATTCGATCGGCACCAATGGGAAACTCACGACTGCATGGAAAGTAATCGAAGGCTTCCTTGGCTCAGTGCAAAATGGCCCCGTGCAAAATACGGAGCGTTGGGAGCATATCTTTGATTTTGTCCGCGACCGGCTGGAGGTGGCGTGCTTGGAAATCCCCCACAATATCGACCCCAATGCCATTTATGAAACCATCAACTCGCGCGGTAAACAGCTGGATGACCTTGATCGTCTCCGAAACTTTATTTATTCGCATTTCAATGCGGAAACCCAACGCAAGAAATCGGTCCATGACAGTCTGGAGCGCATCCGGACAATTTTTCCGGCTCCCCAAAAAGCCACGGGCTATCTGCGCTGCCGCCTTCAGTGCCATTATGGATTTCTTGGGGCCAGCAGTTTCTATCGTGAGGCACGCCTAGCCATCCGCAGCCAGTGGTCAGGACAGACTGATGACATCTTTAACCTGGCACAAGACATTACCGCGCAACAAGATCTTGAACTGTACAGGACCATCACCGCGGCAAACCCCAGCCCAACACTTGTGCGCGCCTTCAAAACAGCAAGCCATACCAGCACGGCGGCGCGATCAATCGAACACTTTCTGGTTGAATTAAATGCCTACAGCGTGACGCAACCCCTCATCTTTGCTGTCCTCTCCAAGTATTTACGTGAATCCGATGAGCACAAGAAACGCCACGTCGCCCAAAAGGTACACAAGGGGTTGCATCGTCTGACAACATTCGTGATGCGCACCGCTTTCGTGGCTCCCAAATTTGAACCTTCGCATTTCGAAAAAGACTTCGCGAATATGGCCCGAACGATTGCGACCGCATCGACCATTGATCTGGACTCATTTTCAGAATTCCTGAAGGGCTGTGATCGGGAAGCATATGGAATCTTGAACGACAAACGATTTATTGAACTCATCAAGCAGGGTTCAATGACCGGAAACCCCAAAATCAAGAAGTTTCTGCTCGGGGTGAATCGTCATCAGCGACCCGAGAGTGATATCGTCGATGGGGTCAAATGCAGTGTTGAACATATCCTGCCCAAAGCAGGTCAGCATCACCAGACGTGGCAGGCATTTGGAGGCGATGCTGCGGATTGGGTCCACCGGATCGGCAATCTCACCCTGATGAGCCCGGCCGACAACAAACCCGGCGGAAAATACAATTCCAGCTTTGCGATGAAGAAAGAAATCTATCGCGAGAGCAGTGTGGCGATCACCCGTCAATTGCACAAGTTCAATGACTGGACCCCCGAACGGATAACTTCACGACAAGCCAGAATGGCCAAAATCGCAGCTCAGGTCTGGACATTCGAGTGAATGCCAGAACTACGGCTTTGCGCCGCATCGCCGAGAAAGAGTTAGGTATCCCTGCCACCCTGCACGACTACCAATGGCAAGGTGTGGCGTTTCTGTATCGGGCCACGGTCGCCCTTCTGGCCGACGAAATGGGCCTTGGGAAGACTGTGCAGTCTGCTGTGGCAGTTGCCTTGCTCCTAAACACATGCAAGGATATCAATCGGGTCTTGATTGTGGCCCCCGCGTCGCTGACCTTGAACTGGCTGGATGAGTTTGAACATTGGACTCCGGCTGTCACCGCACGCCGCCTCGAAGGCAGTTATGCCAATCGGCAAGCTCTTTACCTTCTTCCGATCCCCGTGCTGGTTGGCTCCTATGAGCAAATCCGTATGGATGGGCTGGACCGGATTCCCACGGGCACTTTCGATCTTGTGGTGCTTGATGAGGCTCAGCGCATCAAGAACCGGCATTCCACAACGGCACTGGCCGCGCGTCTCCTGCCCCGCAAGCGCGCTTGGGCACTCTCGGCAACGCCCCTTGAAAATGACCGCAAGGATGTTGAATCGCTTCTATCTTTTCTCGATTCCAGTTTTAGGCCAGACTTTACATTTTCCCAACTCTCACGGCAGCTCACGGCAGTCATGCTAAGACGGCGCAAGGCGGAGGTGCAATCCCAATTACCGCCGATTATCCTCCAGGATATTCGCCTCGAACTGTCTTCGCCACAGAGGGCCGCCTATGACAATCTGTGGGAAAGACGTCACACGCACATTAACGCGCATTCTCAAGACCGTATCGGCACTCAACTCCTTGGACTGATCACACGCTTGAAAATCGTGTGCAACTATGATGTCACCACCTCTGTGTCGTCCAAGCTTGATGCACTTCTTGATCTCTGCGAGAGTGCGGGACCAAATGCACGGATCATTGTGTTTTCCCAATTTGTGGAAACCTTGAGCTGGATTTCGGATCGACTCCCCATCACTCATGAACAGCTGACTGGGGCCATGCCTGTCCTTGAGCGGCACCATACCATCGACCGCTTTACAAATGGGTTGACACCTCGCGTTCTTCTTATATCTCTCCGTGCAGGTGGAGTGGGGCTGAATCTTGATAACGCAACCCACGTCGTTCTCTTCGATCGCTGGTGGAATCCTGCTGTCGAGATGCAAGCCATCTATCGTGCCCACCGTTTTGAGCGTGACCAACCCCTCCACGTCATTCGATTTCTTGTTGTGCGGACAATTGAGGAACGAATCTCTGCGATCCTTGACAAGAAACAGGAAATATTTGAAGAAATTATTGATTCAACCCCCACAGAATCAAAACATTTTAGCGTTCTGGAGTTGATGCAGATACTCGAACTCCCCGTATCGGTCGACAGCAAGGACTCATGATCAATCAGATAGGGCGAAGGTATGGCAAAAATCTGTGACTATCAGGAACTGCGGCTTGACGATCTTAACATCGGAAAAGGACAAGTGCGCGTCCAAGAACCCGGCAAAGAGATTGATACTCTTGCCGAGAGCATCAATAGACTTGGTCTTTTGCAACCCATCATTGTCTGCAAAGCGCGCGATGAAGGCAAATGGGAAATTCTTGCCGGCCAGAGGCGTTTTCTGGCCCACAAGCTTCTCAAACGCGACACCATCTATGCTGCCATCCTTGATGAGAGAGTTACACCGGAGCAAGCCAAGGCCATTTCGATTACGGAAAACCTGTTACGCCGCAAATTGTCCGGGAAAGATCTCAAAGATGGAATTACGTTTTTGTACAACCACTATGGAACGATCAAGGATGTGCGGGCGGCCACGGGACTCCCGTACAAAACCATCAGGGATAATGTGAAATATCCCCGTCTGCATGCCCGCCTCAAGGAGCTTGTTGACAGTGGGACAGTTGATATTAATGCCGCCATCAAGGCCCAGGATGCGGCCGTTGACGAGAACGATGCGGTTGATCCGGATCTTGCCGTCAAATTGGCCACAGATTTGCACACAATGACTGGTCCCCAACGCAAGAAGTTTACCGACACACACACGGCCCATCCGAATCTGCCACCGGACGAAGCTCTCGAGAAAGCCAAATCAGCGGCCAAGGTGGTACAGATCATTACCACCATCACACAAGATGTACACATCGCTCTTCAGAAATTCGCCCGTGAGGAAGAAAAAAATCAGGATGAGGCGGCAGCAGAACTGATTGAGGAGGCTCTTGCCGGGCATGGCTATATTGAGGATTAAACACCATGTTACCTAGTCTGAGTCCCCTTGAGCGCGGGCGGCTGCGGATGTCTGTCGGATACGGACACCACAGGACAGGGCGCCCTCTCTCCCCTCTTGAAGTCAGCAATTATATTCAAGCGGCACGGCGGGACGGGGCTTCCTTGCAAGATTGTGCTGAAGCACTGCAATTAAGTGTCAGCCAGATTGAACGTTTCCTTCGAATCCTTCGGTTGGATGAAAGCGAACAACATTGTGTTGACTGGGGGAGCGGCGATGACTTCATCGGGTTTTCGACTGCGGTTGAAATGGCCCGCCTGAAGGAGGCTGGTGATCAACAAGCGGTCGCACAGGCGGTTCTGTCCGAACGCTTAACCAGCAAGGAAGTCCGAGAAATCGTACAACTCCGCACGCGCTCCGAACGCCCTATCCAGACGTGTATTGACGAAATCGTCGGAATGCGTCCGATCATTGAGCGGCGTTATGTCTTTATCGGATCAAACCCGCCAGATGCTTGCGACCATCTCAACACTATATCCCAGCAGGCACGTGACAAGATTCTTTCCATGGGTATCGCCAATCTTGGCCTCGGCAACGCCAAGGGCCGATTAGGTCCCAAGCACTTCACCCTTGTCGGTGACGAAGAATTCAACAGTGCCATGACGCGCATCGGAAAGGGCAAGATTGAGCCTCTCCTGCGCACACAAATCTCTGAAGCGCTGGCACTTGCCTGATCCCCTTGTTGATGTCCTTGCCACTGGGGCGGTGTGTCTTGGTGATACTGTTATCTGCGATGGTTACGCAAATACAAAACGCGTTCGTGTTCAGACGCACATCCATGACGACCACATGGACGATTTCAACAAGAGCAAGGGGTTGCAAGATATCTTTATGAGCCCCGAGACACGGGAGCTTCTGATTGCCGAACATAATGCTGAACTGGAGTATCGTGATAACTTGAAGCCGGTTCGGCCTGATCATCCGACCCAGCTTGATGATGGTTCAAAACTTACGTTGCTGCCGTCCAACCACATGCTTGGTGCCTGTCAGGTTTTGCTTGAGCGTCCCGATGGGGTCCGCTGTGGCTACTCTGGTGATTTCAGCTGGCCGCTTGCAGACATTATTCAAGCCGATCAGCTTGTCGTAGATGCCACCTACGGGAATCCAATCAGCGTTCGCAACTACACGCAGACAGAGGCTGAAACCAGCCTCCTTGAAGTTGTGGCAACCCGCCTCCGTCAGGGCCCTGTCCACATCAAGGCACATCGGGGCACGATTGAACGTGTTCTCGGCGTTCTTGACGGGGCTATCCAGGCCCCAATCGTTGCCAGCAAGAGACTTCTTCGTGAGGTTTCAGTTTATCAGAACAACGGTTTTGCTGTTGGTGTCATCCATGATCTGGATTCCAATGACGGGCAATCGGCACAGCAGTCGGGATCATATGTTCGCGTTTACTCGAAAGGTGACGGTTTTGGGAATGTCCCGCATGCGGGAACATCCATCACATGCAGTGCGTATATGGTGAATCGAGATGATCCATTGCTCAAATTCAGCGAGCGGAGCTATCAAGTGGCCCTGTCCAATCATGCTGACTTCAAGGAAACGCTGGAATTCATTGTGGCATCGGGTGCCAAGCTGGTCATCACCGACAACACCCGAACCAACGGGCTCACACTTGCCAATGCCATCAACGAAAGGCTTGACGGAGTTACAGCTATGCCTTCGACAAACCGAATAGTTTACGAGTAAGCAGTTCTGCGATGGACTACGAGAGCACCGCAAAGCATGGGGGAATCCGACATGTGAGACTCTTGGCTCCATCACATATCAAACGCAATTTTCCCCACAGTTTGCGGTACTCTCCCTTTATGGGTACACCAGCGATAAACAGGGAATATGTCACGCATTGATAAAAATACGGCCAATGTTGGTGTCGACGAGAGCGTGTTCATGTTTGGGGCTTGTGCATCCTTCGCCGGATATCTGGTGTGCGAGCAGTATGTTATGCAGTCAACAGATCGCGGCTGCGTTTTGTGTAATGGGGCCCCTGGTCCAACAGAGCAGGGGTTAAGGAGATGAGCAATAACCTCGAGCACTATACCTGATAATGATCTGAAGAAGTTGCAACACCTCACCGAACGCCGCGAAGACGGAAGCATTGGAGTTGGAACAGGACAGCGCGTTTTTGCAGCGCGTCAACTCAGGCTGAACACCGACTCACCCGTCTATATCTGGCCGGAGGGTCAGGAAGTGTTGTTCCGGGTCGCAGAAGCCCTCCACATAAATGACCGAACGACGGTATTTTCGACCAAAGAATGGGCAACGATTGTTGTTCACTGTTTTGCCGATGTCGTTGCCACACACAATAATATCAAGACAGTTCCGTCTGATAAATTTTGTCAAACTTTGTTAGACAGAATCGAGGAAGAAGAAAATGCCATCACCAGCCCTCGCACCCATCTGTTTGGCTGCCACCTCAGTTTCCTTCCTGATTTCCCTCGCTTGACGATCGGCCCCGTCACCTTTGAAAAACGATTGGACTGGATCGGGCGGGCTGCAAGAGAGGGTTCCTTTAATCAGACCGACGCGCAGGAACTCAAAATCCGTTGGCAGGATGGGCAATCTAAGGCCCGTTGACAATTATCGTGCGGCCACCACGCCGGCCATCAGGTAAATCCC
>JAPOTI010000117.1:0-3409 GCA_026709265.1 Paracoccaceae bacterium
ACTCCCCCTTTTGGGCCCCGGAGGCCCATCGATGCGCGGGCATGATCGGGCCATCGATCGACACCATCGACTCATCCCAATCACCGGATCACGCCTTGACAATACGTTCACAAAGATCCGCCTTGGCCCCACGCCGGAACCGCTTGACGACACGGGTCCACCGCCCAAAATGCGGCGGGAGATCACGCCAGGGTGTGCCTGTCCGGAACCGCCAGAGAACCCCTTCCAGACACAGACGATTGTCCACCGCAGTCCGCCCCGGGTCCGTCACCTGGCCCGGACACAGCGGTGCCACCCGCGCCCACATCTCATCCGTCAAAACTGTGCGATCTGCATTCATCCTGTCACCCACCTCGTCGGCGCGTGCCGCCACCTTCGGCGTGCAATGCCGACACAAAGACACGCCCAGCGCTCAAAACGCCAGGCGATTGTCAACGGGCCTTAGTCATCGACAAGCGCCTCATGAGCGCTGAGAAGCTCAGACACTTTGGTCTCAATTGCCACCTCCAACACATGGCGCCCCCCTGACGCAAAACCTCCGTCAATGTATTCCCTGACGATTCCGCTCGACTGTCCAGCGGTGTGACTGTATCGGTGGTTATTGGCATATCTCCTCTTCTCTTTGAAATTTGACGACTTTGTGTTGCCGTCTTGATATGCCACCTTTCTCCTGCCGTTACCCACTCTTATGGGCATAACCCGGGTGAGGTGCCGTGTTGCAGTTTGTTGGAGATCTTTAGGATGTTGGCAGGAAAATTGATTAGTTTAGTGAGTTTTGGAGACATTCGTTATCGTAGAAGGGATTGTCCCAGGATGATGTTGAAACTCTGAATCAGGGTGGTGCTGCTTCCCCCTGAGCTGTAGGGCTCGGGGTGTCTTGAAACCTTGAAAGGAAGCAACACCATGACACCATCTACCCCACATTCAAATGCCGCTGCCACTCCCCCGGCGGGATCACCCGCCGCCGCCTCTGCCGATCTCACAGAGAGCTTCGAGCACTTCTGCCTCGCCACAGGCATTGCGGCTCTCACCCAGATGATGAACGCGGATGTGGATGTCATCGCTGGAGAACGCGACGGCCACACCCGGGACAAGCCGGGTTATCGCTGGGGCCACACCCGGAGCCAGGTTGCCCTCCATGGCGGCCAGGTCGACGTGCGACGCCCCCGGGTGCGCAGTCAGGCCACAAGGGAGGAGATGGCCTTGCCCACCTTGGAGGCGGTCCGCTCCCATGACCTCCTCAGCCAGTGCACCCTGAACCTCATGCGCCTCAATGTCGCAACACGCAAGTCCAGCCGTGCTGTCCGCAGGCCCGGGACCGGCCTGCCCGCGGCGAACGGCAGCGGTCTCTCGAAGTCCGCCGTCTCCCGACGCTTCAAGGCCCTCAGTGAGGCCCGGCTGGCCGAGTGGATGGGCCGTGATCTCTCAGGGCTGGACCGCGTCGCCATCCCGATTGATGGTCTCCACCTCAGGGAGGACCTGCTGATGATCGGTGCGGTCGGGATCGACACAGATGGCAGGACGCCTCCCCTCGGTGTCATTGCTGGGGCGACCGAGAACGCCGCCACCGTGCAGGCCCTCATCGACACCCTCATCGAGCGGGGCCTTGATCCCGCGGGCCCCTGCCTCTTCATCGTCGAGGGTGCCAAGGCCCTCAGCACCGTCCTGCGCCGCCCCTTCGGGGCGGATGTCCCCATCCAGCACTGCCAGATCCACAAGGCCCGCAACATCATCGACCGCCGGCCGGCCCGGGATCACAAGCGCGTCCGCCAGGCCCTCAGGGATGCCGGGGCGATGGAGGATGCGGATGCGGCCGAGGCGGCCCTGCGCACCCGCACCCGCAGTTTCGAGGATGGGGCGCCTGATGTCGCCCGCGCGATCCTTGAAGGGCTGGATGAGATCCTGACTCTGACCAGGCGGGGTCTGCCCCCGGAGCGGCGCCCGTCGCTCGCCCGTACCAACATCATCGAATCGATGCACAGCGTCATCCGCCAGACCTGCCGGAATGTGAAGCGGTGGCAGGACGCGAGGATGGCCCTGCGCGGGACAGCGGCGGGGATGCTTGAAGCCCAGAAGGGGTTCCGGCGTCTGAAGGCCTACAGGCCGCGCCCCATCCTCAGGGAGACCCTGGTGAGGCACCGTCGGATGTCACAGCTTGAGCAGGAAAGGAAAGCCGCATAAATGCAGCAAATGAGGCAACACCGCTCAGTGAAGTTTCAACATCAGCTGGGACATTCCCTTAACTTGGCATAGGATGTGACTTCGTACTTGAACTAGAGATCTAGAGTGATTCATTTAGGTCGTGATTGGTAGAGTGAGAACTCTTGTGGCAAATATAGAGGCTGGGGCAAATGGGTCTCAACCCAGAAGATCGGCCAATGCTAGTACAATGTGGTTTGACGGGCCTTTGCGATTAGTCGATCGCGTTTGTCTTTCGTCAATGGTAGACGTAGGAATGACAGTTCGCCTTTATACTTTTGGGGATGTACCAAACCTGCCGCCTGGTATTTCAGTTGAAGATGGCCGCAAAGTCCTTGACCCAAAACTCATAAAAAGGCTAATTCCTATTGCAAAAAAACACCAGCGAGGATGGTTGCCTACTTGTCATTTTAGTGACTTTTTCCGGATTTTTCAGCAAAAGCACGATGGAAACCTCTGGTTTGATACGGATATTTTGATGTTTCGTAAATTTGAGTACAGCCCCGACACTCATATATTCGCAAAAGAATCTCGCTTCAGAATGGGTTTCTCTGTTTTGCGCCTTCCATCATTCAGCCCGATAATTGGAGAATATCAAGACTTGCTTTGTCAACCTATGCTCATTCCCAATTGGCTTGGTTGGCGTCGTGGATTACTTCGCCCAGTAATATATCGATTGTTCAAAAAAGAATTTTCTCCTTCTGACCTAGGCATAACAATATTTGCCAATGACGCGCTGACTAGATTGACACGGCGACACAGAATTGGTGGGCAAGCTTTACCAAAAGCGAGCTTCTATCACTGGACAGGTAACCAAACACTTCAAATCTATCGCAATATCTCTTGGAGTTTTTTCTTAGACCACTCGAACCATTATGGCCTTCATATTCACCGCAAAGTAGATGACAACTTTAAGCCTGAGCAGGGAAGTCTTTGGTCATGGGCTATAGGACACTATGGCTAAGTCAATGCTAAGCTCTATCGATAGTCATCTTGCTGCGACCACGCTCGTCATCCCGGCACCTTGCCTAGACGTCGCCCAGATTCGGGCATAACCCCCACTGGATAGACAATCCTATATCGGCCTCAACTAAAGCCCGTTGACAATCGTCTTTGTCTGGAGGTGGTTCTCTGGCGGTTTCGCACAGGCACACCGTGGCGTGATCTCCCGCCGCATTTTGGGCGGTGGACCCGTGTCGTCAAGCGGTTC
>JAPOTI010000117.1:3445-15150 GCA_026709265.1 Paracoccaceae bacterium
CGATGGCACGATCATGCAAGCGCATCGATGGGCCTCCGGGGCCAAAAAGGGGGAGTGGAATCGGAAGGAATCGGCCGCGCGAAGGGGGATTGACCCGCCAGGTCGTGGCCCTCACGGATGCTGTCGGACATCGGATCCGGTTTGGGGTTCTGCCGGGTCAGACCCATGATCTCAAGGCTGGACCTGAACTCCGGGACGATCTCACCTGTGAGATGTTGATGGGCGACAAGGCCTTTGACGCGGATGGGGTGCTGGAGACAGTGGCGGAACGCGGAGCCACGGCGGTGATCCCACCGAAGTCAAACCGAAGCACGCCACGCGATTTTGACCACGACGCCGATCAGGAGCGACACCGGATTGAGACTGTCTTCGCGAAAATCAAGGAGGCCCACAGTCTCGCCACGCGATACGACAAGACCCGCGCAAGCTTCGCAGCCGGGATTCACCTGATGGCCGGCGTGGTGGCGGCACGATCATTGTCAACGGGGCTTAGAAGGAAATGTCACCGATCTCACCGGGGGCGATCAAGACATCCTGACATCGGAAGATCCTGCCTGCTATCGTATCAAAGACCTCAACCGCGGCTTCTGCCGTCTCGTTTGAGAGCCCAATAGACCTTGACTCTCAAGATGTCAACATAAATACGCGAAACACTCTAACTCTAAATGTTGCGCATTTTCGGTGCTGAATAGTTACAGAGAATGAAACAATTTACGATCATGGCTGCTCTGCTTGCGGCAATGCTGGGTGCATCACAGGCACAAGCATACGAAGCTTGGAAATGCTATAAGAAACGAAATTCAAGCACACCAGAATTCGCTGCATGGGTAATCCCCGGACAACCGGAAGATAATCGCCCGATAGAAGCGGTCATTCACTGGAATGGAAAAAGAATGTTTGGATTTTTTTCTCCATCAGATTGTGGACCAACGACACAAGCGAAACCTTGGGATTGGGAATGTGCTCATTTCTATTCGTTTGGAAACAAAGTTAGAAAAGATAGTGAGATAAGGGAATTTTCTATTCTTATACTTGAGGAAAAGCCTCCATTATCATTTCTGATGACCAATTTTTTGGATCGTGAACAAGCAGCTCTGCATCGTCATGTTGAAAAAAACGGAAAAGTAAAAATTAAAAGTACTTTTTGGCCCGAACAAAAGTTTAGTGTCTGTAAGCGGTTTTCGAGTGCTGACTGGAAGAACGTTCTAAAAAGGTAAACCAATGAAAAAAAGGTAAACCAATGAAAATAGTCATAGCTTGCTGCTTGTTTTACCTCTTGGCAGCAGAGGTCTGGGTCACTGACTGGATTGCCGCGCAACGGGTGTCCTGACGCGTTATTTCATTGACATCATAATGATCTGCTGCATCTTCCACTCCGCTCTCAGAAAAATCGCCATTAAGAAAATCAACCAGCGAGTCAATCGGGCATAGAAACTCGGCGGCAAAAGCCCTCTGAAACTTCTGTCGGGTGGTCGAAAGATCGGACGATATCAGCCACTGGTTTTCGCTTAGCCCTTCCGACCGAACGCGGTCTGCAACAAATCTCGCCAACTCGAAACGCTGTGCAACAGCCTTCGAATAGGGCTTTTTCGAAGATAAGGTCACTTATTTGAGGCCGTTCATGTCATTTGTCACAAATAACTTCAATCCCGGGTCGAATGGCCGCCCACCGCACCGCCTCACTGACGCCCGATCTCCGCATCGAACATCCCGGCCTGTATCCCGCCGGTCAGATCAGACAGCAGGGCCACAAACTGTCCGAAATGGGGATATTCGCTGCTCAGCCGATCCAGCTCACCCGGCTCTGCGGCATCCAGGATCGGCTTGAATCGCAGCATCAGATCATGCAGGCCACCGAGAAGTGCCCGCGCGGCATGGGCGGACAGGATTTGTCAACGCGCAACCCTTGGCATCCAATGGCTCGGCAGTTTGCAATTCTCTCCTCGGAAATCCGGCAATGATCCGAGACAGTGGGAATTGTCGGTCAGGGAAGGATTGTGCTTGACTTTTGTGCGCGTGGCATTAGGTCTTTTGTGAGCGGTCAGATGCTTTTGTCAGCTGGCTGCGTGCTAAATCTACGCTAAACATGAACTCATCAGGAGATTGAAATGAATTATCGCCGTTTGATGGCTGTCGCGGCTGTTGCTGGTCTTGTGTCCGGCGTCGCGGGAGCCGCCACTTTGGACGATGTCAAAGCCAAAGGGTTTGTCCAGTGTGGTGTCAATACCGGCCTCGTCGGTTTTGCTGCACCCGATGCTGACGGTAACTGGACCGGTTTTGATGTCGATTACTGCCGAGCATTGGCCGCTGCGGTCTTTGGAGATGCCGAGGCTGTGAAATTCACACCATTGACAGGAAAGACCCGTTTCACTGCCCTCGCAGCTGGTGAAATCGATGTCTTGTCACGGAACACCACATGGACCTACTCGCGCGATGTCGATCTGAAATTCACGTTCCTGGGTATCAACTATTATGATGGTCAGGGCTTCATGACCCACAGATCACTGGGCGTGGATTCCGCACTCGACCTCGATGGTGCAACAATCTGCATTCAAACCGGTACAACCACCGAGTTGAACCTTGCCGATTTTTTCCGTGCGAACAATATGAGTTATGAGCCGGTGCCGATTGAAACCAACGCTGAGGCGCGCGAATTGTTCTTTGCCGAGGCCTGCGATGTCTACACCACCGACCGTTCGGGTCTGGCGGCAACGCGTGCAACTTCCGAAGATCCCGATTCGCTCGTCGTGCTTCCGGAAGTCGTATCCAAAGAACCACTCGGTCCGCTTGTGGCTCATGGTGACGATCAATGGGCCGATATTGCCCGCTGGGTTCTGAATGCCCTGATCATCGCTGAGGAGAAGGGTCTTACCGCCGCCAATGTGGATTCAATGATGGCCAATACCAATGACCCTGAAGTGGCGCGACTGCTGGGCACTGAGGGAGAATATGGTGCGATGGTCGGCCTTTCCTCCGACTGGGCAGCAAATGCCATTCGTGCGACCGGAAACTACGGTGAAATTTTTGACCGGCATATCGGACCGGACACTGCCATTGGTCTGAGCCGCGGTCTCAACGCGCTCTATACGGACGGCGGACTGCTCTATTCACCACCTTTCCGTTGATTCTCAGTTGATGGCAAAGGCGATATCATCATCGGTCGCCACACTTTGCTTCATGGGTGTCAAACCTGAACAGATTCGAAGCCACCGCCGCGACGGCGGTGGCTTCATACGTCATGAATTGAGGAATTTCGTATGCTGACCAATCCGGGTCCTCAGAAGCCGGGTTTTCGGCTTAGCATGCTGATCAATGATTCCCGCTATCGGTCGATGACAATTCAGGTGGTCGCCTTGATGGGATTCATGTTGTTGATCGCATGGTTGATCAACAATACGATTCAAAATCTAAATGCACTCGGCAAGGATGTCGATTTTTCTTTTCTGGGTCAACCTGCCAGCTACGACATCAACCAGCGCCTGATCGAGTATACGTCCCGCTCAACTCATTTGCGGGCATCTGTCGTCGGTTTGCTCAATACCTTGCTGGTGGCAACGATGGGTTGCGTGCTGGCGACGGTCATTGGCGTCCTTGTGGGCGTGTTGCGCCTCTCCAAGAACTGGTTGGTTGCCCGTCTTATGACAGTCTTTGTGGAGATGTTCCGCAATGTGCCTGTGCTCTTGTGGATTGTCTTTTTTATGGTGATCCTGATCGAGACGCTGCCACGTCCACGCGATTTCCGCGGAGAAGATGCCACGGCGACCATGTCTCTATGGGACTCGGTGGCTCTTACCAATCGTGGGATTTATGTTCCTGAACCGCTGTTTTCCAACGGTTTTGGTGATCTTTCGATCTTCGGACTCTTCGATGTGAGTCTGGACCTTTTCGCCCTTCTGGCTGTCCTCGGGATCGGTATCTTTATTGCCCGCAAAGTGCGGCAGCGAGCATTAGCAATACAGGCTGCAACCGGGACGCTCCCAACAACCTGGTATATTCGTCTGTCCTTGATCGTTGTGCCGCCCGTGGCGTTGCTTACCTATCTCGGCTTTCACCTGGGATATCCCGAATTAAAGGGATTCAATTTCAGTGGTGGCATTCATATGCGCAATTCGCTGATTGCCCTCTGGTTGGCCCTGTCTTTCTATACGGCGGCCTTCATCGCAGAGATTGTTCGTGCTGGCATTACCTCGGTCTCCAAAGGGCAGACGGAGGCGGCTTATTCGCTGGGGCTGCGCCCGGGCTTGACCATGAGTCTCGTCATTCTCCCGCAGGCGCTGCGCGTGATCATTCCGCCATTGATTTCACAATTCCTGAACTTGACCAAGAACTCCTCGCTGGCCATCGCCGTTGGCTATATGGATGTGACCGGTACCCTGGGTGGAATTACCTTGAACCAGACCGGGCGAGAGCTCGAGACTATCCTGCTGCTGATGCTGTGCTATCTGTTTATCTCATTGAGCGTTTCAGCGGTGCTCAACTGGTACAACAATCGCGTCAAGCTGGTGGAGCGTTGAGATGAACTCTGTTTCCTATGTGCGAACAGAAATGGCTTCGGTTCGTCCGGCACCAAAAATGTATGTTGGACTTGTCGCATGGGCTCGCGAAAATTTGTTTGGCGGATGGTTGAATTCGGTTCTCACCATTCTCTCGATTTTGGCGATTGCATTTTTCCTGGTCGAGTCGGTGCCGTGGGTTTTCCAGTCATCCTGGACCGCAACATCACTCAGGGGATGCCGAGAGGCGATTGCGGCAACCTATGGTGAAGGTGTCAGCGGCGCTTGTTGGGCCGTCATACGTGAGCGCTATCTGCAGCTGCTTTACGGATTCTTCCCCAGTGACAGCTACTGGCGACCGAACCTGACCCTGATTTTGCTGTTTGTTGCCCTGGCCCCCATCTTGTTCACGCGCTTCCCGCGAAAGATGCTGTGGTTTTCTGCAGCCTATCCCTTTCTTGGAGTCTGGTTGTTATGGGGCGGGTCCTTATGGGACATTGCCGTCATCCCGTTGGGGCTGGCCGTTGGTTGTGCCGCCTTCTTCGCGATCGCGCGCGCATTCGGGTCACTTCCAGGGATTATTGGCGCGGTGCTGATCACCTTGCTGTTCTGGATCTTCTTGGCCGGGCCACTCGCGGGAATCTTGCAGGGAATCATTCCTTTTCTTCATCTTGAATCAGTTGAGAGTGCAAAATTTGGCGGATTCATGTTGTCGACGACAATCGGTGTCACCGGTATTGCCTGCTCGCTGCCAATCGGCATTCTTCTGGCTCTGGGTCGGCAATCGGACCTGTTGATTGTGAAGTCGATCTGCGTCGGTTTCATCGAGTTTATTCGTGGTGTGCCGCTCATTACATTGCTGTTCGTGGCATCGACGCTGCTGAATATTTTCCTGCCACCCGGCACCAATTTTGACCTGATACTACGTGTCATCATTATGGTGACATTATTCGCATCGGCTTATATCGCGGAAGTTGTGCGCGGTGGCCTCGCGTCATTACCGAAAGGGCAGTATGAAGCGGCCGATGCGCTGGGCCTCGATTACTGGAAATCGATGCGCCTGATCATTCTTCCGCAGGCGCTTAAGGTTTCAATTCCGGGGATTGTTTCGACATTCATCGGCCTGTTCAAAGACACGACACTGGTATCAATCATCGGGTTACTTGATCCGCTGGGTTTGTCCAACGCAATTCGCGCGGACGGCAACTGGAACGGAATTGTGTGGGAACTTTATGTATTTGTTGCAGTCATTTTCTTCGTATTCTGTTTCGCGATGTCACGTTATTCGATGTATCTTGAGCGGAAACTGGAAACCGGCCACGATCGATAAGGCTGCTTTGATGGATCAAGGGGTATGACGATGACGGGCACAAACGAGTCGCCAGAACCAACAAGCAAAAATGCTGTTGAAATTTCCGGCATGAATAAATGGTACGGAAATTTCCATGCGCTTGTCGATATCAATCTCACCGTCAGGCATGGCGAACGAATCGTGATTTGCGGGCCGTCGGGTTCAGGCAAATCAACGCTGATTCGCTGTATCAATCGCCTTGAGGAGCATCAGGAAGGGTCGATCATTGTTGAAGGCACTGAATTATCCTCAGATCTTAAGGGCATTGACCAGATCCGTTCGGAAGTTGGCATGTGTTTTCAGCATTTCAATCTGTTTCCACATCTGACGATCATGGAAAACTGCACACTGGCACCGATATGGGTCAGAAAGACACCGCGCAGTGATGCCGAGAAAACCGCGATGTATTTTCTTGAAAAGGTCAAGATCCCTGAACAGGCACACAAATATCCTGGCCAGCTGTCGGGCGGGCAGCAGCAACGGGTGGCAATCGCACGCTCTCTTTGTATGCGTCCACGAATCATGTTGTTCGATGAACCAACCTCTGCATTGGATCCTGAGATGATCAAGGAGGTGCTGGACACGATGATCGAGCTTGCCGAGGATGGAATGACAATGGTTTGCGTGACACATGAGATGGGATTTGCCCGTCAGGTCGCGGACCGCGTGATCTTCATGGATGAAGGGCAGATCGTGGAGCAGAATCAACCCAAAGAATTTTTCGACAATCCACAAAATGAACGCACGCAACTCTTTCTGAGCCAGATCCTCGGTCACTGACCAGCAGGTTTGTGCTGTTCAGCCGGATGAAGAGTTCAAGCTAATTTCCGTGGCACCACAAATGCCATGAGTTGGCCACTTTGCATCGAGACCTGCTGCCATCCGGTTGCCGGAAATGTGCAGACTGTTGTGGCGGCGGTTGGATAGCGCCTGAAATCATAATCTCTTGGTGGAGCTTGCAGGCAAGAGGCGGCGAATTCACCAATTCCCGGGTTGTGTCCGATAATGAGAGTCGGCAGATCCACTGATCCATCATTTTGCAACACGGCCCAGATCTGTCGCACACTGGCGTGATAGAGCTGGTCAGTCAATCGGATTTTGGGTGTGTTGGGGAAATGCGAACTGAGACATTCCCAAGTCTGCCGTGTCCGGGTCGCAGTTGAACAGAGAACGGAAGCGGGAATATGCCCGTCATCTGCAAGCCATTGACCGATTCGTGTCGCGGCCTTGCGTCCACGCGCAGCCAGAGGCCTGTGATGGTCGCCAACTTCTGGCTGGTTCCAGCTTGATTTTGCATGGCGTACAATAATCAGTTTCATGGCGGATTTGGCGAGTTGATCAACGCCTTTTGATGAAAGTGCGATTGGGCTTCACGCCGTGGAAATTTCATACTGACCGGGCAGATCCGGCGAACGGCGCAGCCGCGCATCAAGCAATCATGACCCGCCGGGCTGCCAGTATAGTCAATACAGGCCTGACTGTCATAATGGTCATCATCAAGTGCGTTCGCCGGGCATGCCGTGATACAGGGTTTGTCCTGGCAACTTGCGCATGGCGGTGCAGAAAGAGGTGGCCGGGGCAATTTGATCCGATAGGGAATGGCAAGGGCTCCGCGAAACGAGACCATCAGTCCGGCCATGTCGTGCACAAGAAATTGAATAGGCGACACCCAGCAACGCCCCGTGCGCAGGGCCCAACTCGTGAAGGGCAGCCATGGCGGCCCGCCAAAGGGGAATAGAGACTGCGCCGCACAATCACTTGCAAGGGTGTCAATGGCACGCCGTGACCAGCGATCCAATGGATTGGACTGACCATCCAGAAATTCTGGCTCAGCACTCACATATGGCCAGAAACCAGGTTCCTTGGGTCCCAGTAGAAGAAGTGATTTGGTGTCGGGTGGCAGGGCGGTATCGCTGGATCCAGCGGTGAATCCGCCATAGATCTGGAGGTAAAATGCGGCGGCCTTCGCATCAATGTCACTAAAGTTCATAGACGAATCAGGCTCCCGGCACCGAGATCGGTAAACAACTCCAGAAGCACGGCATTGGGGATGCGGCCATTGAGAATGACTGCAGCTCTGACGCCTTCGCGCAGTGCCGCAATCGCAGTTTCGGTCTTGGGAATCATCCCGCCTTTCAAGGTCCCGTTTTCCCGTAACTCACTAATGTCATCTGCAGAAAGTTGAGTGAGCAACTGCCCATCCGCATCCATGACACCATCGACATCGGTCAGCAGTAACAACCGATCGGCCTTGAGGCCGGAAGCGATGGCTCCGGCCGCAGTGTCTCCATTGACATTGAGCGTTGTGCCGTTGCTGCCGACCCCGATCGGGGCAATGACCGGAATGAACTGGTGTGCAGACAGTACCTGCAACAATTGCACATTGATCCGCGTCGGAACGCCAACCAGGCCGAGTTTGGGGTCCGTCTGTGTGCAGGCCATCAGACTTGCATCTTTGCCTGAAATTCCGACGGCTTGCCCACCCTGGCTGTTGATGGCCTGGACGATGCGCTTGTTGAGCGAACCGGCCAGCACCATTTCAGCAATCTCAACCGTGTCACTCCCAGAAACCCTTTTGCCGTCAACGAATTCGGACTCTATCCCCAGTCTGGACAGCAGTTGACTGATTTCAGGGCCGCCGCCATGGACCACCACGGGATTGACACCGACCTGTTTCATCAAGGTAATGTCGCGTGCAAAAGCAGGAAGTATGGTGTTGTCCGAAATCGTGTTGCCACCGATTTTGATGACGACTGTCGCCCCCTCATAACGTTGCAGATAGGGGAGAGCCTCGGACAATGTCCGCGCGGTGTCGGTCTGGTTTGACTTCATTGTGGACCGCTTCTGCATCACTTACATACACTGTTTTTCAGTCGATCTGGCTCTGCGGATCGTCTTTACCTGATGGCGGCGATTTGACATCGCAATGTATCAATTCCCCTCTTGGTCACCGCAGATGTCCCGATAGCCTGCGGAAATGAAGCCGGATGGGTTGCGAGCGAAGTGCGGATTGTGTCTTCCAATTGCCTCTGCTGTGGTGCCCGCAATTTGTCAAGTTTGGTGACGACAATCTGGAAATTGACACCGGCTTCATCCAGAAAGTGCATGAATGAATCATCGATGTCCATGGGACCTCTTCGTGCATCAATGAGCAGAAAGACCCGGCGTAAAGATGCGCGCTGCATGATATAGTCGTTGATTGACCGGGCCGATCGGGCCGCGACAGATTTGGACATACGCGCAAATCCATAACCGGGCAGGTCGGCGAGATGATGCGCATTCCCGACGGCAAAAAGATTGATCTCGCGGGTTCGACCGGGGGTATTCGATATTCGTGCCAACCGTCGCTGATTGGTCAGGGCATTGATGATGGAGGATTTTCCGACATTGGAGCGGCCGGTAAAACAGACTTCTGGCCGATCAGCAGGGGGTAAACAGTCAACAGTTGGCGCGCTCAGCAAAAAACGACAATCGCCGGAAAAGAGCCTCCTGGCCCTTCTGGCTGTCGAACGACCCGGGGCAGCAGCAAAGACAGAAACCTTTTGGTGATGCTCCAATTCATTGCGCTCCGGCCTGTATCGAACTTGGGATGATTGACCCATTAGGACAATTGCCGGTTTCAATCCAGTGGTCTTTCATTTCAAATTGTCAGTGGCAAGGTTTCATGCCCGGGTACAACATCAGGCGTGGCAGTTGCCAATCGCGAGGAATTATATCGCCCTGTCGCTGACGATTGATCAAGGGTTCAAACCCCAAATCGGACTAACCGTTCTTTTTCCTGCCTTGCGACGTGCGTTTCCGTGGTTTCCGTGACTTTTTTTGATGGCTTTCCTGTTGGTGACCACCGCTGCGGGAATTCCTCTGTTTGATAACCGGCTCCTTTTTTTCCTTTTTCCTGAAACTCGTGATGATGTTCCCAAGTATGTCGGGTTTCACCCCCTGACTGCGCATGATCACATATTGCTGTGCAAAGGTGATCATGTTGTTGGCAATCCAGTAGATGATCAGTCCACTCGCGAACTGCCCCAACATGAACATGAAAATCCATGGCATCCAGGCAAAAACCGCTGCCTGAGTGGGATCGGTCGGTGCCGGGTTGAGCTTTTGCTGCAACCACATACTGATTCCGAGAAGAATCGGAAGGACGCCCAGAGAAATGAGAGATATCAGGGATCCGGGATCCGGGGCACCCCAGGGCAGAGCACCGAACAGGTTCAGGATTGAAGTTGGATCGGGCACCGAAAGATCACGAATCCACCAAATGAACGGGGCGTGCCGCATCTCAATGGTGACGAAGATCACCTTGTATAAAGAGAAGAAGATCGGGATCTGTGGCAGGATAGGCAGACAACCTGCTGCGGGGTTGATCTTTCGTGTCTTGTAAAGCTCCATCATCTGGCGCTGCAGCTCTTTTCTGTCGTCGCCAGTCTGTTCCTTGATTTTCTCCATCTCTGGCTGCAGTTCTTTCATTTTCGCCATCGATACATAGGATTTGTAGGCGAGCGGAAAGAGTACGGCCTTGATGATGAAGGTCAGGCAGATGATCGACCACCCCATATTCCCGACATAGGCGTTCAGCCAGTGCAACAGCAGAAAGATGGGCTTGGTCAGAAAGAAGAACCAGCCCCAGTCAATGGAATCGACAAAACGTTCAATTCCGAACCGGTCTTCATAGCCCTTTATCAACTCCCACTCCTTGGCCCCGGCAAATAACAGGGTGTCGGTGCCATAGCTTTCCCGAGGTGCGACCTCCACAGTCGGCATCCGTGCCTCGGTCTGAAAGATATCGGTGGCTTCGGAATATTTTGTGACCGCGTCAAATGGTTGTCCGGGACGCGGAATCAGCGTCAGCATCCAGTATTTGTCTGTAAATCCGATCCAGCCATTGGCGCTGACCGGTTGTATGTTCAGGTTGGCACGCTCACGCGTATCGAAGGGTAAGTCCGGGACATCCGAATAGTCTGTTTCTTCGAGCTGGCTATCAGTCATCTGAACCACGCCCTCATGAAGAATAAAGAAACCCTGAACATCGGGCTCTCCATGCCGCGCAATCACACCATAAGGTGCCAGTCGAACCGGACGTGATCCTTCATTGACCACACTCTGTGATACTGACAACATGTAGCCGTCATCAATCGACAGCGTTCGCCGGAACGTCAGCCCGTCGCCATTATTCCAGACCAGTGTCACCGTTTCGCCCGGGGTGAGAACTGAACCGCTTTCAAGCTGCCATTCAGTTGAGGCCCCCGGGACTGCACTATAGTCGAGAGATCCTGCCGGGGCCCAGCCAAAGAGTGCGTAATAGGGCTCCGAAGTTCCCACCGGCGAGAGAAGACGCACCAGTTCTGAATCATCCTCGAGAGTCTGACGATACTGGCTGAGCAGCAGATCATCAATGCGCCCTCCCTGCAACGAAATTGAACCGACGAGACGGGATGTCTCAACAGGAATCCGGATCGTGTCAACAGTTTCAGGAACTGCGCGTTCGGCATCAGCGTGCGTTGCCGGAATTCCGGCCGCAGGTGGGGCGGCAGCGATGTCCGGGCCAGGAATATCGAGTGGTTCACCACCTTGCTGTGCCGGTGGCGGGGTGGTCATTTCTTCGGGTGGGAACAGCACGAACCAGCCGAGCACGACGAGAAAACTCAGGGCAGTTGCAAGTATGAGATTCTTGTTCTGATTGTCCATTATCATTCGCTTCGGAGGGAACCGAAGCCTTCAACTAGATTGACGGGTTATGGTCAAGCTGATTTGCGCCCACATTGTCGGCAACGGGTTTCATGGTGCGGGCATTGATTTGACTGCATGTCTCGATTGCCAAGGTCAGTCCGGGACCTCGTCAATGCCTGATCCGCCCCATG
>JAPOTI010000047.1 GCA_026709265.1 Paracoccaceae bacterium
AAAAGTCGTCGAATACACGATCTGGGGAATAAAACAGGGAGACACGATCAGGTCACCAAAATCCTCGGTGGGCAAGGTCCCATCCGGGGCCGGGGCCAACACGGCATTGTGATCAATCTCCTCGGCCAAACCCTCATCACAGAGGCGGATCGCATCGGACGGCACCGCATCCACCACATCCCACGTCAAATTATTGGCCTCGTCCATGGCACGCAGCCGCGCCACCGCTTCGGGAGCACTCTCTTCCCAGATAAATTCAACGCCATGCCTCTCGGCATACGGATTGGCATACGCCTTGATCTGACTGGCCTGATACGCCCCACCCCAGGAGACAACGGTAAGGGAATCGGCCAAATGCCCGTCCGCAGACACCCCGATCGGCACCATAAGACAGGCAAGACCGGCACTGGCCATCGCGAACCTCGTTTTCAACATCATCAACTCCTTTTCTCTGTCTGTTGTTGATTTCTGGATTGTTCTAAAGAATTGTGGGCCGATCTCACGGCGACTCCGGGATAAAGGCCCGACAGTCTTCTGCGCGCCATCCGATTTCAATCACGTCGCCAGGTTTTTGTCGGCTTTGGTCGGGCGCGTTTCTTGTCTTGATGACAAAATCGTCGTTATCAGCGACTTTAATTCGGGTCCGGTAGATATCACCCATATAAATGAATTCCTGCACTTCCGCTTTCAGCGTATGTGCATCCTCAGTCAGGCGATTTCTATCGAGTTCAACACGCTCAGGGCGAATGGACACGACTGTCGGTTGGCCTGGTTGATCGATATCGACGGGAATCGTATCGATCAAATCTCCGTTACTGAGCCGAACCACCGCCACATCTTCAGAAATGCTATGAACAACGCCTTCCAGCGTGTTGTTTTCTCCAATAAATTGAGCAACAAAGCTGTTTTGCGGGGATTCATACAGTGTATCGGGTTCATCAACCTGCTGAATGACGCCGTCTTCAAAGACGGCGACTCGATCAGACATGGTCAACGCTTCGGTCTGGTCATGAGTCACATAGACCGTGCAGATCCCGAGATCCTTCGCAAGTTTCGTAATTTCAAACTGCAGTGACTCACGCAACTGCTTGTCAAGCGCGCCGAGCGGTTCATCCATCAGCACCAATTCGGGCTCAAACACCAGGGCTCGTGCCAAGGCAATTCTTTGCTGCTGACCTCCCGACAATTGTGCGGGTCGACGCCCACCAAATTCTGCCATCTGCACCATGTCAAGCGCGCGGGTAATCTTTGTTTCCCTTTCGGCTTTGCTGATGCCACGGACTTCAAGCGGAAAGGCCAGATTCTCGGCAACTGTCATATGCGGAAACAGCGCGTAGTTCTGAAAGACCATGCCGATTCCCCGCTTGTGGGGTGGGATATGGTTAATCGGTTTGCCGTTGAGGGTGATTTCGCCATGGGTTGCCGTCTCAAGGCCAGCCAGCATCATCAGGCAGGTTGTCTTTCCTGACCCTGACGCGCCCAACATGGTAAAAAACTCACCCCTGGCGATCTGAAGATTCAAGTCTTTGACCACAAGTGTCTCGCCGTCGTATGACTTTTGAACTCTGTCGAAAGCCACAAATGCAGTGGCTTCACTCGCAGTCAAACTTAACTCCTTCTTTGAATGTCCGCATCCGCGGCGCATGACAGTACGGTAGCAGAGTCCTTCGGGGAGTGCAAGCCCGTGAACAACACGCAGAATCCGTGAACGATTTCGGGCAAGGACCTGAATCTTTTCGTATGTTTCGTCGGGTCCTGCAAGGTGGGCGGTGATTGGGACTTGTCAAAAGATCTTGAGCTGTCGCACCAAGGCAGAGACCCCACCGATGTCACGAATTTCAGGAATTCCTGTCGGGCAATCAACGCAAGAACAAGACAGGCGGCAGGATCGGCAATGACGAAAAAGCAATCATAATCCTGCCAGCACGATCAATTCATGGTGCGGTCGAGAAGACTCGAACTTCCACGGGATATTATCCCACAGCGACCTCAACGCTGCGCGTCTACCAATTCCGCCACGACCGCAATTGCAGAGCCGACGATGCCATATACGACCGAAGTTTCAACTTGTGAAGGCATCACGTTCTGTTTTGGGCGAATCCTTCAATTCGTTGTCTCATAGTCTGACTCGAAACCCGGTTTTGAGTCCCATAGGTTGCGTACAGCACGGTCATGATCCCGAATGATGCTGAGCGGCAGCGCTATAGAGCGCACATCTCAATGGGTTTTGCCGAAAATCCCATCAACACCGTCATTGGCAAGCGTTTCGACAAGCACCAGCAGATACACCCGTCAAAACGGGGCACTGACCTCGTGCCTCAGATCCGCGCCCACGGCGAAACTTGGTGAAGCCCATGCGCACAATGTTACCTCCCCATGAATCAGACATTCGGAAACCAGAATGGCTACCTCAACTCCCCGTATTTTGTGCGACCTGCATACAGCACAACAAAACCGCAAAATACAGTCGCTCCAACCCAAATGCTGTGAGGCCTCTATCTTCTGACCGAAAAATTATGCGCCTGCATTCTTGCCCGATCTATGTGCATAAGCGGCGTTCAACCGGCGGCGAAGATCTGAAATGAATCCCTTTGAAATCGTTGTATCATGGGCGATTGAATGCCATAATCCAACCTCATTGACGTAACGGCGCATCATTCTGAGCCCCTCCTCGAAATGATCCCAGGCCAACCCCATGGCTTCCGGCCTGATATCCAGCCCGATACTGGAGATCGTATCAAGCATCTCATCGGCACCATCTTCATGCAGCATGGAACCGACCAGAATTCCCAGACCAACAGGCTGCCCGTGCAGGAATTTCTTTCCGGTCATTGTCTCCAGCGTATAGAAGAGGAAGTGATCGGTCCCTTCGATATGCCGCGGGCACCAACCCGCACCGTGATAGGTTGTTCCCCATTGCAACCCATCAACCAATGTTGCAATTCCACGATCATCCATGGCACGAATATGATCGACATTGTCGATAATGGCTCTTACCTTGGCGAGTGATTGCTGCGCGAGCCCCTCATCAAACTGCCACTTTTCCTCAACTCGCCCCTCTCTTTCGGCGTAACGCCAATCGAGAACACCGGTATGGAAACACAGAATATCTCCAATGCCCGACCAATTGAGCACAGGAGGACAGTTGGCAAGAACATCATAGTCGATATAAATCGCTTCCGGGACCGCCCAACCGCGATAGACAACCTTCCCATCACTCCTGACACCAGATCGCTGTCCATAGACAGCATTCACGGAAAGTGCTGTTGGTGCCTGAAAGAGTGGAAGGTTCAAACGCCATGAAAAATACTTGGCAACGTCCAGAGCCTGTCCGCCACCAAGGCCAACAATGGCGCGAACTTCACCCAATCCAGCAACCTCCCGTTCAAGGACAGTTTGCTCAATTGACTGACAAAAATAAGGTCGGCAGTCCGTATCTTCAAAATGATAACCGAAGAGCGGCCAAAGATCCTCCATCGTCACTACGAGGAATGGAGGATTGACGAAGTGACGAAATTCACCCAGCAGCCCACGTCCAAACACGGTGGGGAAGCCATAGCCCAGCGCATCAAAAGCATGAGAACAATGTTGCCCAGGCATATGCTACCCTATCCGCAGATTGCCAGTCTCACCACAGGGCGCAACAGAACGGCAATTATGTGTCGACAAGAGGTTTGCCGTTGCCCAATATTGCGATAGGAAACAGACATATAAAACAATCCTGCCAACAAATCGAAAGATATTTTCCCGGTAGACTGGGATTTATTGGAAACCCGCGTCATCAGTAAGTGGCGCTCAGGCCGCCATCGACACAAATCACTTGTCCAGTCACATATTGAGCACGGTCAGACAACAGATAAACAAAGGCCCCGGCGCAATCCTCAACGGTCCCTGGACGACGCAACGGAATTCGGCCAGCAGCAATATAGTGAGTCTTGAAATCCTCCATCTCGTGCTCATGCAATCCGTCTTTGGTCAATGCCATGCGCGTATCAATGAATCCGGGTGCCACCGCGTTCACACGTATATTGTCTGCACCAAAATCGACTGCCATGGACCGTGTCAACATCAGCATCCCTCCCTTGGCTGTCGCATAGGCAGCTGAACCCGGCACACCAAAAAACGCCTGCGTTGACAATGTATTGACGATTCCCGGAGCGCTGGACTGTTCCAACATTGGCAGCACTGCGCGGGTGACGCGCAATGCTCCGGTCAGATTGGTGTCAAGAACTTCAGCAAACCGTTCGTCGGTCAGCGAACGGGCATCGTTGATATCGAGGATGGCGGCATTATTGACCAGGCCATCCAGCATCGGCCAATCTCGGATTTCTGACAAGGAGTCTTCAAGACTGGCAGGATCGCTGACATCCAGACGATTGTGGCGTAAGCGATCTGCATATTTCTTCAACCCCAAAACGGCCTGATCCAGAACCTCACCATCCCTATCGGTCGCCAGGACATACGCGCCTTCGGCCAGACAGGCACGAACCACAGCGAGGCCGATCCCACGCGCCGCGCCCGTGACCAGAATTCGGCGGCCTTCAAGAATCATCCCAATTGCCTCTCCACGCCAATATCTGGGCTTCCCGTGCATGTTTGATGTCACTCCAGCTCAATTGCAGCCCATCACCATCTGCACGAAAACGCGCAACTTCCTCGCGGATGGCAACCACGACATGTTCCGCTTCGTCATCGGTCAGGTTGCATGGATCGAGATAGATTTCCTGATGCTCAATCAGATCGTCACGCACGATAATCTGCGGAGAACGTGCCGCCAGCCGCGCCGTCAATTCCCAAGCATTCAGGCCTGCGACAACTGGATCAACCGTCATACATAACCGGGTAATCGGATTGCCCGTCCAGTCTGCATGACGGGCCAGCGTCATTCCCGGGATATCGGAAAGAGACCGCGACCAGAGTGCAACCCGCTTCTCCTCTGCGACCTGCACCGCCTGATGATCGCGCGTCTCCCAAAGCTCCAGCGCCGCGATTGCACCGACGATACTTTCCTTGCCAGCCTTCATCGTGCGCCCAATGCCGCGATGCTGCAGGTAGGTCGCGCGAACCAGATCCGTTTGTCCAGCGACAATCCCGCTGGTAACACCGCCCAGACATTTATGGCCCGAATAAATCACAGCCGATGCACCCATAGCGAGCGGTCCCGTCAGATCATATTCCGATGCCATATCAACAATGGCAGGAACTTCATATTCCTGACAACAGGCAATGAATAGATCCATCGGCAATTCGTTTTCGCGCACAGTATGATGCGACACGACATACATCGCCGCCGCCGCCCCTCGCTCCAGTGCTGCGCGCAGATGCCATTCCTCACAGGTGGCTGCAGTACCCACTGGCACGACATGCGCACCTGCGAGGCGAATGGCCTGATCCACCGGTGCACCGTAATTGACCATATGGCTCATTGGCAGCAGAACGCGCCGCTCTTTGTCTGTCTGCGGAAGCATCTCAATTCGCGCCAGATCGGCACCGGTCAGGCAGGCCGCCACGGTTTGAGTCATGGCGGCGGCCGAGCAAGCCGTTATACATCCGGCCTCGGCACCCGTTATCCGCGCGATGACCGCACCCGCGCGTGTCTGCAACTCATCCATATCGACAAAGGATGACATAATCTGATCCACCAGAGCACGGGTCTCAGCGGCAACACGCGAGGCGCCGATACCTGTCTTCGTTCCCGTCACATTGATGACAGGTGTCAGACGCCACCGTTCAAATGGATCATCCATCATATCAGACGCTCCTCATCTATTCTCTGCGAGTCATGACAAGTGGCGGCGCAGTAACTCATTGCAGTCGCTCCCCATCAGCTTCTCGAAAGACATACAGATTGTCTGGGCAAATACTCAACGTCACCGTCTGTTTCGGTATAAATTTCCTTCGTTGATCTCTGCTGGTCCGCGCGGTCAGGACAGTCCCATTGTCGGTGACAAGATGAACAAGTGTCTCGTGGCCAAGATCCTCCATTCGTTGGACACAGGCAGGTCCGATCCCAAAACCATCACGTGTATCGATAAAGACATGTTCGGGGCGAATTCCAATCAATGCTCCGGGAGGTGGCGCCACCCTGCGATCTTCCGATACTGCTCTGTTGAGAATTCTCCTGGCCGCCACAAGATTCATGCGCGGACTGCCAATAAAACCTGCAACAAAACTGTTGGCCGGATCGTCATAGAGTTCAAGCGGCGCGCCAACCTGCATGATTTCACCACAATTCATCACCGCAATCCGGTCTCCCATCGTCATTGCCTCGACTTGATCATGCGTGACATAGACGGTCGTGGTTCCAAGTTGCTTTTGCATCTGAGATATCTCTCCGCGCATTTGCACCCTGAGTTCGGCATCTAGATTGGACAGGGGTTCATCAAACAAAAATGCAGAAGGTCTGCGTATCATGGCGCGTCCGAGTGCCACCCGCTGGGCCTGCCCTCCCGATAATTGACGCGGTTTCCGGTCAAGACAGGTATCAAGGCCCAGCATATCAGCCACGCGACTCACTTCATCTGCAACAGTGGCCTGCGCAATCTTACGGAGTTTAAGGCCGAATGAGAGATTATCCCTGACCGACATGTTGGGAAATAAGGCATAAGATTGAAAAACCATCGAAATATTGCGTGCGGCAGGCGACAGGTCATTTGCACGTTCTTTTCCGATCATCAGGTCACCCGAGGAAATTGTCTCTAACCCCGCGATCATCCTGAGAGTGGTCGATTTTGCACATCCTGATGGACCGACCAGCACCATGAATTCACCCGCAAAAACATGCAGGTTCAGATTGCGTATGACCTCCACATCACCGTATCGTTGCGATGCATTAATGAATTCTATTTCACTCACGACGGCAAATTCCACTCAGGTGAAATCGAAACAATGGCTTCAATTTCAACTGAAATATTGCCGGGAAGGGAACACATCCCAACCGCCGCGCGCGCATGCCGCCCGCAGACTCCAAAAATATCGCAAAAAAGATCAGAGCAACCATTGATCACTTCTGGATGCTCGGTGAAATCGGGAACGGCGTTGACCATACCAAACAGTTTGTGAATTTGGTGCACATATTCAAGAGAGCCAAGAATTTCCTTCATGGCGCTGATCAACACAAGGCCGGTTCGCATGGCATGGTATCTGGCATCCTTCACGGAGACATCGCGGCCAACTTTGCCGCGGGCGAGGTTCCCGTCTTCCAGCAACGGCCCCTGACCGGAAAGATACAGGGTTGTCCCGTCGATTGAACCGAGATCAAAATTTCCTGCTGCTGCTGGAACCTGAGGAAGGCGCAGGCCGCGCGCTACTAACCGATGCTCGGGAGATAATGAATGACGGATTTCTGTTTCTGTTTTTGCTCTCATCCTGAAAATGCTCCCTCAATCCTGTTCCGGATATCCATCAGGAATAACTCCGTCACTTTAAAATCATTGGCAATGCCGTAAGCCAAATTTTCGTGCGTGACGAATTTCATGAGGCCGTACATTACGTCAAAAACATCATTCCAAGTGATATCGAGTGCTGCGGGACGAATATCGATACCGAGTTCGACGATCGCACTCAAAACCTCTTCGCATCGGCTGGCATGCATCATCAAACCAATGACAAGCCCAAGGCAGACCGCTTGGCCATGCAGGAATTTTTTCCCGGTGCCCGCTTCCAGTGCATAAAAGATATAATGTTCAACACCTTCGATATGGCGCGGATTCCAGCCCGTACCATGATATGATGCACCTCCCCATTTCAGTGCATCGACCATGATTTCAATCCCACGCTGACTGAGAACCTTGATCTCATCAAGCGCAGCCAAAGCCGCTTCAGCCTTCGACAGCGAAATTTGCGCCAAGCTCTCATCGAAAGGCCAGCGTGTTTCACACTTTCCCCGTCTTGCAGCATAGCGCCAATCCATAACACCGGTGATGAAACAAAAGATGTCCCCGACACCGGCAATATTCAATGCACGAGGTGCCGCTTCAATGATGTCGAGGTCAACATAAACCGTTTCAGGGACTGCCCAGCCCACATATTTCACCAGACTGTTCTCGCGTACCCCGGCACGGTGGCCGAATACAGCGTCAACTGACAGCGAGGTTGGAAACTGAAAAAGTGGAAGATTCAAACGCCAGGCCACATATTTTGCGGCGTCAATCGCCTGTCCACCACCGAGTCCGATGATCGAGGATATATCAGAAAACAAGGAAAGATCGGTTTCGAGTCGGGAACGCTCCATAGACTCGACAAAATAAGTCTCAGCACAAGCTGGCAGGTGTGCACCGAAGATGGGCCACAGATCTTCCATCGTGACAATTAACATTTTCGGGCAGACAAAATGCGGGATCTCCGCCAACAGGTTCCGCCCGAAAACGGTGGAAAACTGCACGATATCGGATTCCTTGAACGACATCCTTACCCCTTAACTGCGCCGAGGGTGAGCCCTTTGACGATATGTCTTTGGGCAATGACAGCAAAAACCAGCATGGGAAAAATCGCGACAATCGATGCCGCCGTCATCGCCCCCCAATCGAGTGCTGCATAACCACGAAAACTGGTAACTCCCAGAGTGACCGTTTGCGCTTTTGAAAATGTCAATCCGAGTGCGATGGCCAATTCGTTCCATATCCAGATTGCGTTCAAAATCACAGTTGCCATCAGTCCCGGCAATGTGCAGGGAATATAAATCTTCATCAAAACCTGAAGGTGGCTGGCACCTTCCATCCGGGCCGCTTCGTCGATCGCTGGATTGATCTCGCGGAAAAAGGAACTCAGAAGCCAGATCGAAAGTGGCAACACATGGACCTGATACATCAGCGCCAACCCGACATGCGTGTCATATAACCCGGTCCATTGGTAGAACGAAAACATCGGCAGCACGAACAGAAACTCGGGTAACATGTAGGCCAGAATCAACCAGGCACCCACAAGGTTTTGCCCCCTCACCTTCATCCGAACAATCGCATAGGCTGTGGGGATCGCAATCGCCAGCGACAATGCAATGCCGATCACGGTCACAATGACGGAATTTATGAAGGTGGATTTAAATGTCTCATGTGTCCACAGTTTGAGATAATTCGCCGTCGTCGGATCAAAAATCCAAAGCGGCGGATTTGCCAGTCCGTCGCGCTTGGTCTTGAGCGATGTCGCCAGAACCCAATAAACTGGGAACAGACTGAACAGCAGCATTATGCCGGTGAATATATACGCCCATCCTGTCGCGAGGACGGTGCCCGGCCGGGTGGGTCCTGTCATCAGGGAAGCAGGAATGAACGTCACTTCTCCTCCATCCGCTGTTGCAGCATTTGAAGGGCCAGCGCAACAATCAGTATCAACAACGAGAACAGGATAATCGTGGCCATCGCTTTGCCGATCTGCTGATAGCTATAAGCCGTCCGGTAGACAAAGGTCTGGACGACCTCAGTGGCAATTTGTGGGCCACCCCCCGTAGTCCCGAATACGATATCGAAAACTTTCAGCGTGTCGATAGCGCGAATGATGATCACGGTGACAAGAAGCGAGCGCAACATCGGCATTTTGATGCGCCAAAAGATGATGAATTCGCTTGCGCCTTCTACCCTGGCGGCTTCAATTGGACTGCGTGGCAAGCCATGCAGTCCTGCCAGCAGGATAATGAAAACAAAAGCAGTCTGCCACCAGACATCCACTGCAATGATCGAGGGCATGGCGGTCGCAACGGCACCGTAAAAGGCCGAGGGGCCAAGACCAAACACTCCCAGCAGTTGGTTGACGATCCCGAGAAACGGATCGAACATCACTTTGGACATCAAGGCAACCACAATTCCCGACACCATGAGTGGTAGCATGATGAGCGCACGTATGAGGTCGGTCCGGATCGAGAGTTTGTCCACCTGTGTTGCCAGATAAAAGCCAAGCGCAACTTCAATGATTGTTGCGGACGTCGCGAAGACCAGAGTGTTTTTCAGGACCGTCCAGAATTCCCCGTCACCAAGAAGTGTCGTGAAATTGGAAAGCCCTACATAGTCGAACTGATTGCCCCAGTTCCAGTTTGTTAACGAGACCACCACCCCGAATCCAATCGGGTAAAGCGAGGTCAAGGCAAGGACCAGAAGACACGGCAGGATAAACCAGAATGCTGATGCATTGTTGAGCGATTTGAGCATAGCACTCATCTCATCTCACGCAGTTGCAAAGAACTGAAAAGATAGTTGATCGGAAACTCGATTATGAACAACGCCATTGTGACCAATTGCTCACCACAGACGCGTTCAATGACCCGGGAGGTTTGTCAACAGCGTATCTGTTGTCTTTTCACGGGGGAGGATATGTTTCCATCCTGACCCGATAAACTCTGGGCCACATGGATTTGTAGCCCAGAGTTCCCGATGACTTAGTTTGCCATCATCGTCTTGAAATCGGCTTGGGCGGCGGCACCGGCTGTCGCTGGATCGGCACCTCCATAAATCGCCTGAATGACATCAACGATTCGCAGTGCAAATTCACTCCAGCCAGCCCGCTGGACCACAGATGTCTGCGAGTTTGGCATGGCTGCAGCCACCGCATCGACATAACCTTGCGGGAAGCTGGAGGCATAATCAGCATCATTCCATGTCGACAGGCGTGGGGCTCCCCCATGCAACTTCCCGATGGCCGTCGCATTATCGGGATGTGACATATATTGAATAAACAGCCATCCGGCCTCCGGATTGGCTGCATTTTGGGGAATTCCATAACCCCATTGCCAATGTGCGGTATAGGGTTCACCCTGTTCATTATCGACGGGAATGACCGAATAGCCGATCTGACCTGCGATCGGGCTTTCATCTGGAGCCTCGAAGCCCGGGGCAAACAGACTGGCATCAATGAAGAAAGCGGCACCTCCTGCCTGGAAGAATTGCGAGGCATCGGGCCAGTCCATGGCCTGAATATTGACAGGCCCGGCCTTCATCAGCTCTGCATAATTGGCAAGCCCGCGAACGATATCGGGATGGTCCATCTGAGGTTTGTCCCAACCCCCGGCAAACCAGATATTATAAGGAGCAGAGCGGTCAGCAGGACCAACCGAATTATTGACAAAACCGGTGATTGTGTCGATCAATGTATCAGATCGAATGCCACGCAACACCGCACCTGCGACCGCGCCATTGCTGTCTTCCTTGATTTTGTGGGCAGCCGTTATCAACTCTTCCATCGAGGCTGGCATCTTGCCGCCAAGATATGTGTTCACATGATCCATGTTGGCAAACAGGATATAAGTTTCAAACGAAGCCGGAATGCCGTGATACTCCCAATTGCCTTCAAGATTGTATTTGGTTGAGTCCAGAAAACCCGCCGGCATATCGGCCAAATTATAGTCCGGCGCAGTCAGGTCAGGATTATCGATGAAAGCCTGCAGGGAATGGACAAGCCCGTTGGTATGCTGGGTGTATGCCGTCGAATCCATCGGCAAGAAATAGACATCCATTTGCGAATTGCCGCCTGAACCTCTCAGCGCGACTTCCATCCGATCAAAATAAAGATCTTCAGCCATGGTCTGCAAATTGACTGCAATACCGGTATCGGTTTCGAACTGATCCAACACAGCACGCACTCCATCGGTCACAGGATGTTCCGGCATCATCACCGTGACGGACTGACCGGAAAGCTGATCCCATGAAAATTCTGCCTGTGCATCCGGGGCAGAAAAACCGACCGCCAGAGCTGAAACAGCGCTCAGGAGTGTTGTATGAAATAGAAAGTTGCTTCGTTTGCTGTTCATTGTCAATTCCTTTTGCGAACAACCCAAAATGGGTATTGTACACATGCGATGGCTTTGCAACCAGCGTGGCAACTGAAATGCCCCACAGTTTGCGGCACTTTCCATGCGTTTCGGTGTGGATAGAAAAACATAACCAACCTCCCTAATTATAGAATAGGCTGCTTAAATGTGGTATATTATTCCTGCACAAGCCTTGATGTCAAGTCGAATATTTTCTGCACTTGACCTGACTTCAGGGCTCTATTGAATTGCGAAAACCCTTATCTCTTATAGCCAAGGTCGTTGCATTGTTGATAAGCACATATAACTTGTGAGGATGACCCAAAATCGCTAGCATAGGCCACCCCACCGAAGGGTGGCTACTTTGCGTGAGATTCAGCAAGCGTATGCATACATGGAAACAATTCCACGGATGGATGGAGTTGTACAACCTTGATCAAGGGCATGGACTCACTCAAGCTTACACGATCGGCTATCGATTTATTGATCGCCATGATGACATGTGGACCAAACGGTTCAATGATTTCAAGAAAAAGCATCGTCCTGCGTTGCGCGGTGGTGCCGGTCTGATGAGAAGCACTGTTCCTGAGCTTGTGCGGAAATTGGGAATCAACACGACAAAGATTGCTTTTGTTCCGGGACTATCTTCGAATGAAAACATCGCATCTTCTAGCGGCGTACTCTCAAGACTTACACATTTTTGTGCAGAAAAAACAAATGTAAAATTCATCCGGAATGCAATTACAAAAAAAACCCCACGAGCCACTGCACACGGGTAATAAAGACAGAATTCAACGTCGTGAGATATTGGATGGTGCCGAATTCAGTTCACATGGTTTAAGTGGGTTGGACAATGTATTTGTTTTCGATGACGTAATCACAACTGGAGCTACACTTTCGCATATCGCAAGGGCAATCCGTGAAGAAAACCCATTTGCCGAGGTCTACGGAATCGCTCTCTGCAAGTCGGATAGCCAAAACTATAACCGCGAGAATTTTGACAGAGAACTCACAAATGACCATATTCCGAAGCAATGGAACAAGATATGGAAGGAGAGTGAGTAATGAACGGGCTAAATGCAGGATAGGATTATAGGCTCATGTCAGACTATGTGTCATTATCTGCCATCCCCCTACTTGCTTTGACGAAGCTCAATAAAATTGGATCCGCAACAGCATTGAATATTATTGATCGACCTGTCACCGAGAAGAGTTCTAAAGGCTGCCGTGAGTACCTCATTAGCCGACTGGCGGCAGTAAAAAATCTGCCTTGCGTCACATCCATCGATATTGACCACGCGTGGAGTGCCAGTGAGGATGAAATTGAATCAAGCATACAGATGGGAATGAAAGTCATAACTTTCCATGATGATGCTTATCCTGCTCGCCTGAAAAACATCCCAAATCCGCCAGCATTGCTATTTATAAAAGGGAGCGAACAAGCGATGCATGCTAATTTGAGCTTAGCGGTAGTTGGTACACGCGAACCGACTTCTTTCGGGATGGAAGTGGCACGCAGAACAGGAAAGACGGCAGCTGAGGGGGGTTATGTAATTGTGAGCGGTCTTGCAAGTGGGTGCGATACGTATGCACATTTAGGGTGTCTTGAGGCAACCGGCACCGGTTTGGCAGTGTTGGCGCATGGATTAGACAGAGTCTATCCTGAGTCGAATCGGGGACTTGCGGACCAGCTTCTCGACCATGGGGGCTGCCTGGCGAGTGAGTACCCCGTCGGAAAGGAGCCCGCACGATACACTTTTGCCGCACGTGACCGATTACAAAGTGGTCTTTCAGATGGTGTTTTGGTGATCGAAACCGATGTTCGTGGGGGAACAATGAATACCGTTCACTTTGCGAGTAAGCAGAAAAGAAGAATCGCCTGTATTGAGCACCCAAAGCAATATCAAGATGATAAGAAAACGAGAGGCAATCGGAAATTGATCAATGAGAGAAATGCCTTTTCTATACCAAACGGAAAGGCACTGATTGAATTTTTGGATTGCATAAAACCAACAAATACAACCGCTTCTGAAGTTCGATGTTCAGTCCGGAGAGAACACCGGTAACGAATTGGGTTATGCTCGAATCTGGGTGACGGCAGGGAATACAAAACCTCACCGACAGCATCCGCGCAATCCTGGCATAAAACGAAATGAACGCGAGAGATACAATGTCGATTCTGTGACATTGATGGCGTCAGGACACCCGTTGCGCGGCCATCTCCCACACAAAAACGGCTTGCATTTTTTGCAACAAATCCGGCCAGAACGGCCAATTGGTCGTCTCAAGGAAATCAGTGAGACACCTCGTCAAGTGCCTGACATTGATCGCATGGCAGGAAAACCGCTCCTGTCAGGTCTCACGGCCCCATTGAAGATAACCGTCGATCGCACTGTTTCGCGCCATCGAAAGGTCTGACGCGACACCCGCCAATTGACTTCTGTCGGTGAGCAAAGTTCTGAGTGAATCAGCAACAATTTCTGCATCTCCCTCCTTGAGATTGCAGGGATCAAGCTGGAAGTATCCCAGTTCGATTTCGTGGTCGCGGACAATTATTGGAGGTGTTTGGCGCGCCAAAGCAGATGCCAAGCCGGACGCATCGACACCAAGTTGTTTGGCATCGATCTGAACCTCCAATCGGTCAAGTGGATTCCCGGTCGGATCGGCCACAATCCTTGGTGTCACACCATCGATTCCGGACAGTGTGCGCATCCAGATATTGAGCACCGCAGTTTCGTGTTCCCTGATGCCTTTGTGATCGCGGGTCGCCCAGACCTCGAGAGCTGCGATTGCACCGGCAATGCTCTCTTTGCCGACCTTCATTCCGCGCCCAATCCCCGTATTCTGCAAATAAGCGGCACGCACGAGATCCCGGCGTCCGGCAACGACACCAGAGGTGGGGCCACCAAGAAATTTATGCCCGGAATAAATGACCAGGTCAGCACCATCTGATAAGAATCCACGAAGATCATATTCGGAAGCAGCATCTACGATGACAGGAATATCTGCCGCATGCGCAAGTTCGGCAAATCGTTTGAGAGGAACCTGTCCATAATGCACGACATGGTGCGATATGACATAAAGTGCAGCAGCAACTTCCGATGTCAGGGAAGCGCGTAGCGAATGGTCAGTGCACAGGGTCGACTGCCCTACGGGACGCACCGTAGCACCCGTGAGTTCGATAGATTGTGAAATCGGCGCACCGTAATGGCAGAGATGACCAAGTTGCACGACAATTTTTGACTTGGGTCCGGGATCCTGCGGCAAAGCCTCAACCCTTCCCGGGTCCATGCCGGTCATGCAGCCAGCAATCGACAGGGAAATTCCAGCCGAAGCGGATGCGGTCATGAACCCTGCCTCGGCCCCGGTCAGACGCACAATGCTCTCGCTCGCACGAGACTGCAATGCATGCATATTCACAAAATGCCCCATGATTGCAGCGGTCGCGTCACGAATCTTCGGTGCCGCAATTGATGCACCAAGTCCGGTCATGGTTCCAGAGGCATTGATGATTGGTGTGAGCCCAAGTGGTGGTGTGTCAGCCATCGCAGACCTCCAATGAAAAGATTCCTTCAATTTCAACCGTAATCTGATTGGGAAGCGATCCGACACCAAAGGATGAACGCGCATGGACTCCCCGGATGCCAAAGATTTCTGCCAGAAGGGTTGAGGCTCCATCGATCACATAGGGGTGACGTTCAAAGTCTGCCGTTGCATTGACAAGGCCGAGTAACTTGATCACGCCAGTGACCTTATCCAGAGAGCCAAGTTCAGCGCGAAGTGATGCAAGCATATTGACTGCAACAAGTTTGGCATGCACGCGGGCGGTGTCCGCATCAACATCGGCACCAACCTTACCACACAGAAGTTTGCCGTCCGAAGTGACTGCTCCCTGCCCTGACACGTAAGCCAGGTCATTGTGTATGCGGACATTACAAAAGGCACCGATTGGTTCAGGTGGCAGGTCAGGTAATTGCAAACCCAGTTGGGCAAGTCGTGTTTCCGGTAATTGCAAATCAGTTTTGAACATTCGGTTTCCTGCAATAAAGTTGATGCGCGGGCCCAGCCTTGACAGGCGCGGGAATGTTGGTGGCACAAGCGGCGTCGGCAATGGGGCACCGGGTCCGAAAGACGCATCCCGAGGGTGGATCCAGCGGGCTCGGGATATCACCAGTCAATATTGTTCGGTCACGCGCGGCCTGAGGATCGGGAACCGGCACGGCAGTCAAGAGCGCTTGCGTGTAAGGGTGGCCAGGCGAGGAATAAACGTGCTGTGCAAGGCCGATCTCGGCCACGCGACCGAGATACATCACAACAATCTGATCACACAGATATTCCACAACTGACAAATCGTGTGCAATGAAAAGCATTGTGAGATTGTGGCGCTCACGCAGCTCCAAGAGCAAGTTCAAGACCTGGGCCTGGATAGACACGTCCAGAGCCGAAACACTCTCGTCTGCCACGATGAATTCGGGTTCAAGCGCCAGCGCCCGGGCGATGCCGATCCGTTGGCGCTGACCACCGGAGAATTCGTGGGGAAATCGGGATATGGCGTCCGAGGAAAGACCGACCTCGTCAAGCAATGTGGCGACTCTGTCTTTGCGTTCAGAAATTGTCCCAATACCGTGGGCGCGCAATCCTTCGGCGACAATCTGACCCACTTTGAAACGGGGATTCAATGACGATATGGGATCCTGAAAAATGATCTGCATGCGCCTGCGTGTTGCGCGCAGGGCCCTGCCATCGAGTTTGTTGATATCTGTCCCATCGAAAATCGTCTCTCCTTCGCTCGGTTCGATGAGGCGCAATAATGTCCGGCCAAGTGTCGTCTTGCCAGAACCACTCTCTCCAACAAGTCCGGTGATCGATCCACGCGGAATATCAAAACTGACGTCACTGACAGCATGCACAATTCCACGAGAGGTGTGAAACCTCTTGGAGAGATTACGAATGTGCAGAAGCGGGTCTTGCGCAGCATGGTCAAACATGGACGGACTCGATCGGATTCACGCAGGCGACATGATGGTTGCTGACTGCTGCACGGAGACTCACGGGCTGATGACAACCCGCGACAACGCGCCCGCAACGCGGTGCAAACGCACAGCCGGGTGGCATCGCATAAAGCGACGGAACTGTGCCGGGAATTGGAAGAAGTCGTTCGGTCTTGGTCCGGCCGGGTGTCGGGATCGAGGTCAGAAGCCCCGCCGTGTAGGGGTGACGGGTCTCCGCAAACAGTTTGGAAACATCCGCCTGTTCGACAATGGATCCCGCATACATGACAGCAACATCGTCAGCCATTTCAGCAACAACACCCATGTCATGCGTAACAAATAGGATTGACATGCCCAAGTCTTTCTGAAGACGGCGCATCAGGTCCAAGATCTGCGCCTGGATGGTGACATCCAGTGCCGTCGTCGGCTCGTCTGCGATCAATAGCGCCGGATGACAGACCAGAGCCTGCGCAATCATGACACGCTGGCGCATGCCACCAGACAATTCATGCGGATAGGTGGTCAACCGCGACGCTGCGGCGGGAATTTCAACGAGCTCCAGGATTTCAAGAACGCGTTGGCGTCGCGCTGCTGCATCAAGGTCCGTATGCAAAAACAGCATCTCGCCAATCTGGTCACCAATGGTGAATAACGGATTCAGCGAGGACATCGGTTCCTGAAAGATCATTGCAATCTCAGCACCGCGTAGCGCACGCATCTGCTGCGGCCTGGCAGTATCAATTCGTGTCTCCTGACCGTCGCGCGATATATAATGAATCGTACCACCAGCGATCGAACCATTGCTTGGCAACAGTCGCATAATTGCCAGCGAGGAGACGGACTTTCCTGAGCCACTTTCTCCCACGATCGCCAAGGTGCGCCCCTTCTGCAACGAGAAGCTGACATTGCGGAGTGCCGCGACCGACGACCCACGCACACGGAATTCAACGCGTAAATTCTGGACATTGAGGATAGTGTCGCTCATGCCGTCCTCCGCTTGGCGGGCCTGACCGACGTACCCAGCACCGTCATTCGTGGCTCAAACGACTGGTCGAGTTTAAGTGTGGCTCCCTGACTGTCGGTCGCAATCATATTGCTGTCGATCAGCTCAAACACAGTCAAATCGGCATGTTCGCCCTGTGTCAGGCCGGTGCGTGCGTTCAACCCCAGAATCGAACGTGGGCGGCTGGTTACAGAAGCAACGACTTCGTCAAAAGGCAATCCTACGGCGAGCAGCTTGGTCATTGTTGTGGCCAAATCATACACAGGGCCATCAATGTTACGCTTATGCAGATCGGTGGAGATTGAAAACGGCATGAGCTCGTTGTCGATTGCCCGGCGCGCAGTCTCAAAACAGAATGAGGCCTGCCCGTGGCCGATGTCCATCCGCACGCCCTCCTTGGCCAACCGTTTGGCCTGCGCGAAAAGTGCGGGTGTATCGGTTATCGATCCGGCATGTTTGCCGTTAAAGCAATGGGTTACGATGTCACCAGTGCTAAGAATATCAAAAACTTCATCGATCAACGGTAGCGGCTCGCCCACATGCACCATCAAGGGTTTACCGATGATTTCGGCGACACGTTTAGCAATCTTCGCAGGGGCAATTCCCCAGGCGCCGGTGATAACACCTGATGCACGAACTTTGATTCCACAGATCACATCGGCATGAGTCTCGGCAACCTTCAGCGTTCGCTCGACATCGATAAATCGAAGATCAACAAGTTCTGGCACACGGTTACAGGCCACAAGCCCAATGGACCCTATATTGAGAAAGGCCTTGATGGTCTCAACCTCTTTGTCGATGACATATTCGCGCAACCCATGGAAAGTCGCCTCACCCGCCGAACCCGCGTCAGCCATGGCGGTGACACCGGTTGAGCGTCCGGCTTGTGAGGCCTGCACAGAAATGTCCGTTCCACCATGCCAAATATGGACATGAAGATCGCACCATCCCGGCGACACGAAGGCGCCTTTTGCGTCGATAACCTTGGCGCTTGGTCGAGCGCTTGCTGCCACCCGACCCTCATCGTCAATAAAAATCTCGTTCGGTGATCTGTCGAACCCAATGGCACGAAAATTTTTCAAGGTGAGGGCCATATCACAAGTCCTTTGCCAACCGTGGGTCAAGGGCATCTCGCAACCCATCCCCGATCAATTGTAACACCAGAACCGAGATCGAGATGGCGACACCCGGATAGAGTATCAGGAATGCCGCTTGGTCAATATATTGCCGGCCTTCGTTGATCATCGTACCCCAAGTGGGCGTTGAAGGATCAATACCAACACCAAGAAAGCTCAACCCCGCTTCGGCCAGCATGGCGTAGGCAAATATGAAAGTTGCCTGAACGATAATCGGGGACAGAATGTTGGGAAGCACATGGCGAACCATGATCGCCGGGGTCGAGACACCGAGTGCCATCGCGGCCTCGACAAAAGGCAGCTCTCGGATTACCAATGTTGAGGCGCGGACAATGCGGGCAATCCGTGGTGCGTACACGATTGCAAGTGCCAGGATAACATTGACAGCCGAACCGCCCAGGATCGAAACCAATGCAATCGCCAATAAAATATCCGGAAAGGCCATCATGGCATCGACCAGACGTGAAAGTGGGGCATCGAGTTGCCGGAAGAAGCCAGCGCAGAGGCCAAGCACAACGCCGACCAGTGACGACAAAGCCGCAACACCAAGCCCGACACTGAGCGACACACGACCCGCGAAAAGAAGACGCGAAGCAACGTCCCGTCCAAAAGCATCTGCTCCCAGAATAAAGTCGGCCCCGGGAGCCGTGAGGCGGTCACGAACACTCATCTTGGCAGGATCGCTTGGTGCAACGACAGAGGCAAAGGCACACAACAATGCGATGATTGCAAAGACGATGAGCGCGAATAAAACCGCCCGACGCGCAAATAACAGCTCAAGAAACTTGGCTTCGAATGCGGCGGGCGATGGGTGCGTCGCCATCAGTATTTGACCCGTTTGTCGACCAGCAGATAGGCGAGATCGGTCAACAGGTTGATAAGAACATAAAATGAGGCAACAACGATGAGGGTGCCTTGAATGACGGGATAGTCCCGACGCAAAACCGCACTGACCACGAGGTTACCCATGCCGGGTATGTTAAATACGCGTTCAGTTACAACTGCACCCGAGACGAGCAACGCAAAAGTCAGGCCGATGACGGTAATGATTGGAATCGCGGCATTCTTGAGGGCATGGAGCAAGATAACGCGGCCCTCGCCCATACCCTTGGAACGTGCTGTGCGGATATAATCCTCACCCAGAATGTCCAACATTGAAGCACGGGTGAAGCGTAAAATGAGCGCCGAATTGACAATTCCCAGGACAATTGACGGCAACAAGAGATGACGCATGCGCTCCCAAAACATCGCGTCGGGACCGCCATATCCGGAAGCCGGGAACCAACCGAGGTCGGTGGCGAGATACCGTTGCAGCATCAGACCTGTCCAAAAGCTGGGCACCGATGCCGCGAGCATGGCGGTGCTGATGGTTGTCTGGTCGAGCAACGAGCCGCGCCGGTATGCCGTGTATATTCCAATCGGCACGGCGATCAACAATGCAATGAGCAACGAAAACAGCGAGAGAAAAACGGTGGGTTCCGCCCGACCTAAAAGTACGTCTGTGACGGGCTGCTTGAAGAAAATCGATGTTCCCAAATCACCGCGTAGAGCGTTAGAAACGAAGGCAAGGTACTGAACAATGATTGGGCGATCGAGACCCAGTTGGGCTCTCAATTCAGCAGCGTCTTCGGCAGTCGACTCAGGCCCAAGCATGACAGCGGCCGGATCTCCTGGTGCCAGGCGAACAATGATGAAGGCAATGGTCAAAACGAGAAAAATGACCACGACCATCCCCAAACACCGCCGCAGGAGATAATTTCGCATTGTGGCGTACCATGTGGGGGCCGCGCGTGGCGACCCCCAGGCTTACCGTTAGTTTACTTTAGCATTCCAGAAAAACGGCCACGGTGTGGCGGTGATCCCTTCAAAACCCTTCGCTGAACCCATCAACGCGTTGAATGCACCGATCTTGATGAAACCGACATCCTCAAACACCTGGTTCTGGAGTTGAGCAAATAATTCGCGACGTGTCGTTGGATCAGTCTCTGTCGTGAACGATGCCAGAATTGTATCCTTTTCAGGATTCGACCAACCCAGACGCGAAGACTTGGAATACAGGCTCGTCAGTGCCGGCTCCGGCAGAAACGGTGAATGTGTGATGTAGATGTCCCACAGCGCCGGGTCGTTGCGTCGCTGGCCCAGTGTCGCCCAATCGACGACATCCATTTGCACCGTGAACCCTGCCGCTTCGAGTACCACCTTGGCGACTTCGGCCATCTTGAAATGGAATTCGTACTGCCGCGAAGTCAGGATCCGGAGCGGCGTACCATCATAATTTGCGCTTTCGAGAAGCTGTGCTGCTCTGGATTGGTCGTTTTGGTTGAACAATTCAACACCTGCGTCAGAACGCCATACCCAACCTTCGGGATACATGGGTCCATCGACAATAAAGAAATTGTCGTCACCGAATGCTGCAAAAAGCATATCATCGATAGGTAGCGCCGCTTGCAACGCTTGACGCATCGTCTTGTCTGTCAGAAGTCCGGCCTTGTGATTGATTGCCCAAATTGGCCACCCGAATGGTTTCAGAAGGATTGGATCCGCTGCTTCCGATGCTTCCAGCCTTGCAAAACTTTCTGCTGGCAGGCCATCGGCGAATACGACTTCCCCGGCAAGAAGACTTTCAACTCGAGTACTCGCATCCGGAATGGGGACAAAGCGAATCTCGTCCGGGATCTGGTTGCGTGCTCCTGAAGCGCCATTGGATGGCTCGCTACGGGACGAATAGCCATCAAATCGAACCAATTGCAGATATTGATCAGGAACATGCTCTGCGATCATGTAGGGACCGGTACCAACAATGGTGTCGATCGTCTCCCCGATGATCTCCTCGGGATAGACAACTGCAGCAGAATTCGAGAATGCCAGCAACGACAGAAGCGGGGAATATGGCTCGTTCATGGTGATCGTGATCTCATAGTCACCCGTTGCGTCAATGGATGCAACTCTGTCTGCCACGCCCTTGCCACGCGGTGAAATTGTCAGCCAGCGATTGAGTGAGGCAGCGACATCTGCTGAATCCATCGACGAGCCATCATGGAAACTGATGCCCTGGCGGATCCCGATAACATAGGTTTTGCCATCATCTGAAATCGTCGGCAGATCGGTTGCGAGGAGCGGGGCAATGTTCCATCCGGAATCAAACGTATAGAGCGTCTCAACAAAATGCTGTGTCACAATCGAGACTACATCTTTGGTTGAAATCATCGGATCAAATGTATCCGCCTCACCGATGATACCGACGTCGATCTTGGCCGCATATACCGGCGCAAAAGATGTCGCACCTGCAAGCATTGCACCGAAAAGTATGTGTTTCGGTTTGGATAGACAAAACATAACTAACCTCCCTAATTATAGAATAGACTTCTTAAATATGGTATATTATGCGTACACAAATCTTGATGTCAAGTTGAATGTTTTCCGCATTTGCCCTTGCTTTGGGATTCGACAGAATTGGGAAAACCCTTGCCTTCATAGAAAGATTGTTGCATAGTTATGGAAATTAGAACTAAAGTCAGCGAATTGGCTTTGAGGACGTGATCACGATTGAAAGATAGAGACGAACCCGGACAGTATGGTGATACGTTGAGCCTGGACGAGCATGGACCGTGGACAACAGTTACCCGACAATCCAAAAAACGTATTGGTGCGATTCACCGTGCCTTGCAGATTCTTGACCTTCTCACCGAGCGTGCGGTGCCGATGAGCACGTATGAATTGGCGCGCACGTTGGGTGCGCCCGCCTCGACAATCTACAAGATCACAGATGAACTGGTCAACTGTGCGATGCTGACCCGGGATAAGGAAGGTCGCATCTGGCTCGGGCCACGACTGATGCGCTACGGACTGACCTATCGTGCCCGCATGGATGCATTTGTCACCGCAAAACGTGTCATGGAAAGGCTTTGCACCGAGATTGGTGAAACCGTGCAAATCTGCGCACGTGATGAAGATATGATGAGCGTGATCGGAATGGCCCGTGGCAAGGGGCATTTTAATGTCGCCTCCGATGTCGGGACACGCGTTCCGCTGAACTGGACGGCTTCGGGACGCCTGCTGCTCGGCCATCTCCCCCACGAAGAACGACGGGACATTTTTGAGCGAACGGCTCGTCCATCCGAAACCGGATTGGCAGACACTGATCCCGACCTGCTGGCACGGATATCCGGGGATGAGTTCAAGGCGCGGGTGGCCGTTCAGATGGGGGCATCGGAATATGCAGTCGCCTGCATTGCTTCGCCGATCCGTGATACCTTCGGAGCTTGTCAGGCCACGATCTCCATTGTCCTGCCCGAATCACGCGCCCAGGCCGAACTGCCTCAATTTATTGCCGCCGTAACTCAGGCGGCGCAAAGCGTCGAACGTGCCATCATTCTCGATGGAAACCTCGAATAAATTGATCTTGACCCATCTTAACGTTGCGTTGAATTGAATTCACACCTGTTTCGCAGCACCCCTCGGGCAACAGGTCTTTGGCAGTTTCACACCTGTGGCAAGAACTTCTGGCTCAATATATATCAGCAGATAGGGTTCGACCCCAGAACGTCCAAAGACATAGAGATTGATATCAGAATCCAGGCAAGCGTCATGTTCGCCCGTCTGCACAAGTAGATCTGAATTGAACCTTTCGTGAAATTGAGCTTTTATAATGTGATCTCCAAAAACAATTTCATACACTGATCACAAGCTCCCTCTTGTGTCCCTGAACCGGCGGAGCGCCGCAAAGATTCCAGTCTTATTCAATCCAAACAGAAAAACCATCGACAGCAATAAAGCCGGACAGCAAACGCCACTCATTCGGAAGGACGATAGCACCGGGTTCACGCGTCGTGAACGACACCAGAGAAGCAAAGAGCCGGTTCCCCGGCCCGGGAAGACCCCAAGGTCAAGCCACAAATAGGGATCAAAGCCGCATGGCCAATTGCAGTGCAAGAACCAGGCAGGTGATAACGAGGGTAAGGATGATGATGTGAACCAGTGAATGGCGTGTTCCAGCAAACAGCATCGTCTTGTGACGCGACAATTCACTTCCAATCACAATTGACGTTACACTCACTGCAACTGTGAGAGCCGTCATCAACCGCCCCCGCATGATTTGTATTTCCATGGTTGGCTCCTTGGAACTCAACCAAAAAGGCTCCCCGCAAGCCTTGCATTCTGGGCTTTGGTCGAAATGCGCCTTTGGCCGCGGATGTTCGCGCGATCAAACCGCATCTCTCTGAAACGGACGCATATTGCACCGCTGGCATCGATATATCGAATGTTGGCTTGTATATTGGCAGGAAAGCATGAATGGTTGATTGTACAATTGTGGCGGAGTCAGCATTGGTTGAATGGATCATTTCACGGGGTCTGACAGATTATGCCGACGCCATCTCGAGGATGGAGGGACGTGCTGAATCCATCGCTTGTCATCAAGCCGATGAAATGATCTGGCTCCTCGAACACCCCTCGCTCTTTACGACCGGAACAGCGACGTGCGAAGACGATTTTGCCGAAGATCCACCATTTCCCGTTTTTCAGACCGGACGTGGTGGGCGCGTGACTTATCACGGACCCGGACAGCGGATTATCTATACCATGCTGGACTTGAGGCAACGCGGTCGTGATGTACGCCACTTCGTACGACAATGCGAACAATGGGTAATCGAATCACTTTCACAGCTCGGGGTCGTTTCGGGCCGAAATCCGCCCCACACCGGTGTCTGGACCTGGCACCAAGGACACCAGGTCAAGCTGGCTGCAATGGGGTTTCGTATCAGGCGATGGGTGACCTTTCATGGGATTTCGATCAATGTGAATCCTGACCTCAACCATTATCGGTCAATCGTTCCCTGTGGAATCCGTAGCCATGGTGTCACCAGCCTGACTGATGTCGGCTACAAGATTGATATGGCAGATCTTGATACGGCATTGCAGATGGCTTTTGACTCATGCTTTGAAACCACGCCATCAAGGCGCTTGTTCGACCCGGACAGTCTTTTCGAAGGTTGAGAACGGAAGTGGCTTCGCTTAAAAACCTATGTGGGGCGACGGAACCCGATGGATTCGCCGAGCAGAATTGAGCTGGAGTATTGGAATGGCTGACATAACTGCGCATGCAGCAGAACAACATGACGGAAAAGAATCCGGATTCTTTACGCGATGGTTCATGTCCACGAACCATAAGGATATCGGTATTCTTTACCTCGTCACTGCCGCACTTGTCGGTTTTATATCGGTTGCATTTACCGTCTATATGCGGATGGAACTGATGGACCCGGGCGTCCAGTATATGTGTGCAGAAGGTGCCAGTCTCATTGCGGCAACTGTTGAGAATTGCACACCAAACGGCCATCTGTGGAATGTCCTGGTCACCGGTCATGGCATCCTGATGATGTTTTTTGTGGTGATCCCTGCCCTCTTCGGTGGGTTCGGCAACTACTTCATGCCATTGATGATCGGCGCTCCTGACATGGCATTCCCCCGCCTCAACAATCTCAGCTACTGGATGTTCGTCGCTGGTACGGCGCTTGCCGTCGCATCGGTCTTGGCCCCGGGTGGCAATGGCCAATCGGGTTCCGGTGTTGGCTGGGTGTTATATGCACCACTCTCCACACGCGAAGCCGGCATGTCGATGGATCTGGCAATTTTTGCAGTGCACCTGTCGGGTGCATCGTCAATTCTTGGCGCAATCAACATGATTACGACTTTTTTGAACATGCGGACGCCGGGTATGACTTTGCATAAGACCCCATTATTCGCGTGGTCGATTTTTGTGACCGCATGGCTGATTCTGCTGGCACTGCCAGTACTCGCGGGGGCGATTACAATGCTCCTCACTGACCGCAATTTCGGCACAACATTCTTTGATCCCGCGGGTGGTGGTGACCCTGTCCTGTATCAGCATCTCCTGTGGTTCTTTGGACATCCAGAGGTCTACATTATCATCGTGCCGGGGTTCGGAATTATCTCCCACGTCATCTCGACCTTCTCCAAAAAGCCCATTTTTGGCTATCTTCCAATGGTCTATGCGATGGTGGCCATTGGTGCGCTTGGATTCATCGTTTGGGCCCATCATATGTATACGGTGGGAATGAGCCTCACTCAGCAATCCTATTTCATGCTGGCAACCATGGTCATCGCGGTGCCGACTGGCATCAAGATCTTCTCCTGGATTGCAACGATGTGGGGCGGTTCGCTGGAATTCAAAACCCCGATGCTCTGGGCGCTGGGATTTCTTTTCTTGTTTACCGTGGGCGGCGTGACCGGAATCGTTCTGGCGCAGGCGGGCATCGACCGCGCCTATCACGACACTTACTATGTGGTGGCGCATTTCCATTATGTGATGTCACTGGGTGCCGTTTTCTGCATATTTGCCGGGATCTATTACTGGATCGGAAAAATGACGGGGCGGCAATATCCGGAATGGGCCGGCAAGCTTCATTTCTGGATGATGTTTATCGGGTCCAACATCACCTTCTTTCCGCAGCATTTTCTGGGGAGGCAGGGAATGCCAAGGCGCTATATCGATTATCCTGAAGCCTACGCTTACTGGAATGAAATCTCGTCTTACGGGGCTTACCTGTCTTTTGCCTCTTTCATTCTTTTCATTGGTATCGTTGCCTATACCCTGTTGGCGGGCAAACGTGTTGATGAACCGGCCTATTGGGGTGAACATGCTGACACTCTGGAATGGGTGCATTCCAATCCACCGCCGCACCATACGTATGAAACCTTGCCACAACCCGAGATGTGGCAGCGAAGGGTGCATGGTTAGGGCCTGCAGACATTTGATCGTGAAATTTACCGGATTGGTAGCCACGAAACTTTCAGGATCGTCAAGTCCAGGGGCGGTGTCGGCAATTGAGGTGTAATCGTATGAGTCAATATAGAACAATCTTGTCGGAAAAATGAGCAAGTAGATGACACCTTTCTGTCCTGGCAACAGGACCGATCCCGGAAGAAACGCAGATAACCGACTATGCGACAAGGCCGTTCTTTGACCATTTCGGGCAGGATCCCCTAACGCGATGAACGGCAACGGATCAAGAATTTCTTTTCCAAAACCAAAGAATCTCGCAGTAGGAAAAGGATTATGACCAAACCGTATCAAGCGCGGCACGATAATTGTCAACCGGCCTTAAACCTCTGAAATCAAGCCAGACAATAAATGAGCAGGAATTGCTGTCTTCCATATGCAGGAGAGTCCTACACAGCGCGGAACCCTGGCGTTGTGTGTCATGATGCCTGGGGTGAAGGCAACTGGTCCGGATCCAAACCGCCCCTTGTGATGATATAGCGCTGAAAACTGGGGATCGGACAGGTCAGCTGGCCCGTGTCGGGATCGTCCTGCAACGCCCCGCAATGGATGAGATGCGTGACATACGACTCCGCATCATGGCCTTTGGGAATGCGCCATTCACGTGAAGCCCCGCTGTCGGCATAGGCGTCAACCCAATCAATCACCTGTCCGATGGTTGTGTGTTGACCTTCCATCCGGGACTTCCCCAGCTCAAACATCACGCGTCCCACCAGTTTGCGCGAGACGGCCATGTCCTGGCTGAACTGGGTGGCATAATAGCCATGCCGCAGCGCATCGCTGCGCGCCTGCACCCGGTCCCAGTCGGTGATCCTGTCGAGATTCCCGTTGATGCCCGGCTCCAGCGCCGCCTCGGCGAGGGCCTGCTGCGCCCAGTGCACATGCCGGGGCCAGCCGTCGGTGGTGTCCATCACCGCCAGTGCCCGCCCACGGCACTTCTCCATCGTCACCCCGAAATGGGCGCAAAACCGATCCAGGAGTTCGCTACATTCCGCCCGGGTCAAACTCCCGAGGGAATGGGCGCGGATCCCATGGGTCAATCCCAGATCGCGTAACCGCGATTGGGTATCGCCAAGGCCTGCACAGACCAGGGTGAGGGGTAATTTTGTCCGGGCTTCATGGATCGCCTGCAAAAACCGGGAATATGTTGAATCGCGGCTGGGCGAGAGGTTCTGAGCTTCATCCACCGCCACGATCACTGGTGAATCCCATTGTGATGCGGGAAAAACCTGATGCAGAGACCCAATGGTTTCAATGTTGTGGGATTGAAACAGCGTGGCTAGGTTCAGGGACAGGTCTGCGCGCCCCAGAACATCCAAAAGTGCCAGATTCCCCAGCGTACGGGCCACCGTTTGGGCCAGTTTTCTCAACTGTGACTTTGGCGTGATCCCCAGGGCCCCAATCGCCCGTAAAACGTCCGGGAATTGATCACAGAGTTCAACACTGGAAATTTCCAGTGTTTTCGGCACATGTGGCTGTATATTCTGTGTTGCCAGTTCACTCAGGACCGAACTCTTGCCCGCACCCGGCGCGCCCTGGATAATGATGGCGTTCCCCGGCACCGCCTGTTGTCCGGACCGGACCCGCACCAAGGTGCGGTGCGCCTTGGTAAGAATCTCCCCGAGCAGATCCTCACGCCCCACAAAAACCGGGGGATGATCCTTGGCCCCGTCATCAACAAAATCCTGCAGCGCGTCCCGTTGAAACGCGGTCATCCTGTCACCTCTTCAACAGCCAGATGGATGATGGATGTGCCTTTTGAGAGACCCATTTCAATACAGTCTGCCAGCCGTTCGTACGAACGGATCAGATTTTTGCGCTCCACACTCTCAAAAAGCTGAAGATTTTCTTTCTGAAGCACGAACATTCGAGGTCTCTATTCGGGGATCAAGCGCAGCCGCCCGACGGCATGGTGCGTCGATTTTTTTGCGAATGTGGATCTGAGTGGGCATTTCCGTAAGTCCAGATGGCCGCCTGCTCCCGCAGATCTTCATCGGATATCTTGTGTTTCTTGGCGGCTTCATACATTGCCGTCAGATCGGGGCAAGGCGGAGTGCGTTTGATTGCTGATTTTCTGTCTGCCATCTGTCCTTTTCCTCTCTTGTTAACATTTTAATTGCCGCGGCGGACAAAGCAAGACATCTGTCGCTGGATTCAGACCTACAGTTTATCAGAAACCGCTCCAGACCGCGGATTCTCAACTTGTTTGTCGCCAGTTTTCAGGTTGATTGACGCGCTATAGTTGCGCCATGACACCGCAGGCGGCCTCACGCCAGCCCGGTTCAGCGGCCTGTCCATCAAGCTCTTCATCATGCATCCGCAGCCGGGTGCCATCCAACGAGACCCGTAGGGCCACCACATCATCATGCAGGTTCTCATCGCCCCGTACTTCTGTGCGGAGATCATCGTCCTGATCCTCAAACTCCTGACCCGGCAAGCCTCCACCTGGCGATCGCTCTTCCCAGCAATCTACACCCGGTCCCTGCGATCATCCACGAGGCCCGTGTCCGGCAACTGCGCCGCGGCGGGCCTGCATGGTGTCAGCGATCCACTGTCGCGCTTGAGCCATATCCAGATCAGTCTTGGCAACAGAGGGGTCAGATTGTCAATGGTTCATCAGAGTGTTCTGTCTCATCGGTCTCCAATGATTGAGAGAGTTCAATCTCGGAACACTCTCCTGTTCCCAGCCACCATAGCCAGCAATTCCACCCCTATCAGGTCAGATTCCGCCATGTTTCCAGAAATTCCGCGAAATCACTGTGACATACGCCATCAGAATTCAGAAAACCGAACGTTTTCAACGATCTGAAAATTCATGAGTCCGCCATATGAGAACCACTTCTCTGCAAATTGGAAACTCGCTTTCCCTGCTCAAGGTGGCTTCCGGGCCAAAACCAGGAACAAGAAGATCCCGCCAATGGACCCAGAATTGAATGGTTGTTGTCTTATCTTTCCGGGGAATGTTCCGGATGCTGTTGAAAGCAACCCGACGCGTTGTGAAACCGGGCTTCGATATATTTTCCTACCTGTTGAAAATCCATTTGCCCGGGATAGAGTTTTCTGAGTTCTCGCATCACCCGCCCCTTATGGCGGATCTCAGTCGCTCCGGTGGATTTCATGGCAGCCTTGACGGCCGCGGTCACTTCTTCATCGCTGAGTTGCGGCGGCAACAGTTCGGTCAGGATGGCGATTTCCTGTTTTTCGCCATCGAAGAGGTCAAGCCTTCCATGCTCTTCATAACCCTGTGCACTTTTCTCACGTTGCCTGATCATCGTCTTGATGATGTCGCGGATATTGTCATCAGGAACCCATTCTGCCTGACCAGTGGCACGCAGCGCATTGTCCTGATCGGCAATCGCGGTTTTGATGAGGCGTAGCATCCTCAACCGCAATATACTGCCTTCTGACTCAGCCAACTTGAGCTGATCATTGATAAGATTACGCATGGATGCGCATTCGCTCCGGAAACTTCAATCGCACAAATATAGGGAGATGTCGTTTCTCACGCAATTGCCGTCGCAACTTCAGTTGCAGCTGCAAGGCGACTCACATCCGCATGCGAATCACCATGTCTTCACGCTGCTCACAGCACGTATCTCAAGAATCTTCCCGTCACCGTGCATGCCATTGACCATCCCGATCTGACCAACAATCATTAGGTCATTGAATGGGGGTATAAAAGAAAGATCGCACGATATATGACGGCTCTGATCGATACCAAGACTGGGGCTCTGCCGTGATGCCATTTCCTGAATCATCTCATGCAACCGGCTGCGTCGTGCTGGCGGATGGGACGGTTTTCTTTGGTGCAGGATTTGGTGCCGAAGGACATGCCGTCGGCGAAGTCTGCTTCAATACCGCTATGACCGGTTATCAGGAAATTCTGACCGACCCTTCCTATGCCGGACAGATCATCACATTTACCTTCCCCCATATCGGAAATGTCGGTACCACGCATGAGGATTGTGAATCCGTGACCCCATCGGCATGTGGTGCAATCGTCAGATGGCAACCCACGAAACCTTCCAACTGGCGTTCCGAATCGCATCTGTCGGATTGGATGTCCGAACACGGGATGATTGGTGTCGGAGATGTGGATTCCCGCGCATTGACACGAAAAATTCGTGAAACAGGTGCCCCTCATGCCACGATCATGCATTGCCCAAAAGGACAGTTCAATATCGCCGAATTGCGACAATTTGCCGTTGAATTCACGGGGCTGGATGGTGCGGATCTCGCGGCTGAAGTCACCAACCCGCAAGGCTATGACTGGCGCAGCAAACGTTGGCAATGGCCGGAAGGTTTTACCGAATCCAAGGGATCAGAATTCCAGGTGGCAGCCATTGACTATGGTGTCAAAAGAAATCTGCTGAGATGTCTCACGGATGTTGGCGCAAGCGTCAAAGTTTTTTCTGCTGAGACACAGGTCGATGACATCATCAATGCCGGAATTGATGGGCTGTTTCTCTCCAACGGTCCCGGTGATCCCGCAGCGACCGGTCAATATGCCGTGCCCCTCATCCGCGACGTTATTGAACAGTCCGACCTGCCTGTTTTTGGGATCTGCCTCGGGCATCAAATGCTTGCCCTCGCCCTTGGTGGACGCACCATAAAGATGCAACACGGCCATCATGGGGCCAATCATCCCGTGAAGGATCTGAGGACCGGGAAAGTGGAAATCACATCGATGAACCACGGGTTTATGGTTGATCGCGACTCACTCCCGCAAGATGTCGAAGAAACCCATATTTCCCTTTTTGATGGGACCAATTGCGGTCTGCAGATGCAGAAACGCCCAGTTTTTTCTGTCCAATTTCACCCCGAAGCCAGTCCGGGACCACAGGACAGCTTTTACCTGTTTGAGCAGTTTGCCGATTCAATGCGAGCGCGTCGCCAACATCATGCCAAACCGAGATCCCGGCCGCAGAATTCTTGCTCTTCTCCTTAGTTTTTCTCCTGGTCGACAAGTTTTCCTTCGCCAATCCACGGCATCATTGCACGAAGCTTGCTGCCAATGTCTTCAATCTGATGGGCATCATTGACCCGTCGTGTCGCCTTGAATGAAGCCTGGCCAGCCGCACATTCCTGCATCCACTGGGACGTAAAGCGCCCCTTTTGAATGTCTTCCAGAACCGCCCGCATACGCTCTTTTGTCTCAGCACGTGGCAGAATCCGCTGACCGGATACATATTCTCCATATTCGGCAGTGTTGGAAATCGAGTAATTCATATTGGCAATGCCGCCCTCATAAATCAAATCCACAATGAGTTTGACCTCATGCAGACATTCAAAATATGCCATTTCAGGCGCGTATCCAGCCTCAACCAATGTCTCAAAACCGGAACGAATCAACTCGACAAGACCACCACACAGGACCGCCTGCTCACCAAAGAGATCGGTTTCGCACTCCTCTTTGAAATCGGTTTCGATAATTCCGGAACGGCCGCCACCAATGGCCGAACAATAAGACAATGCGGTTTCCAATGCCGACCCGGTTGCGTCGTGATCCACGGCAACAAGGCACGGCACACCACCGCCTTTGAGATACTCTCCCCGTACCGTATGGCCCGGCCCTTTCGGGGCAATCATAACAACATCAATGCCGGGTTTGGCTTCAATGAGTTTGTAATGGACGTTCAGACCATGCGCAAAAGCAATCGCAGCACCCGGACGGAGATGTTCATGGACATGGTTTCGATAGGTTTCTGCCTGCAGCTCATCAGGCATGGTAAACATGATCAGATCACACCATGTCGCGGCCGCGGAAATACCCATGACCGTCAAACCCGCCGCTTCGGCCTTTGCGGTGGACGATGAACCGTCACGCAGAGCCACGGCCACATGACGCGCACCCGAGTCTTTCAAATTGAGCGCATGCGCATGACCCTGTGAGCCATAACCCAAAATCGCAATTTTCTTGTCCTTGATCAGATTCACGTCGCAGTCGCGATCGTAATATACTCGCATTATTCTCTCCACATTTGATGTCATCCCTGCGCACAGCACCCGCCTTTCAGGGACTGTAACCGGCCGCTGTCTTTGGGGGAACATACGGCCAATTTCAAGCCAATATCACTCTTCATCGACCAGGGACCTGACCATAGCAGCCTCGGTAATCCGGGTTCGATGATTGCCAATGATCACCCGACTGCAGATCCATCGTTTGTTTCATATATCCCCAGACATCCTGATTCATGCCCATGCGCATCAATGGGTCTCGCAAGGATGCCGTTGAAACAATTCTGGACAAGCCCCATCGACGCAATTGACGCAGTTGGGACGATTCGACAGACGAGATGCAGTCAAGAGCCATGACGCAAAAAAGCCGTGCTGCAATCGGCGCATAACGGTGCCTGTGATAACGATCCAACATCTTTTGGGCACCCAGTGTCAGGCGACCCTCACATGCACATCGTCGTAGGGCACAGATATCGGCCAATGTCATGTTCAGGCCCTGCGCACCAATGGGTGGTGCGACATGAGCAGCTTCACCAATCAAGATCAGGCGCTCCTCTGCAAACCGGGTCGCGATCTGGCAATAGGCAGGCCAGATCCGCCGTCGGCCGGCGAGCGAGAGTTGCCCACGCAAACCCAGAGAACGTTCATTCGCCTCGATTTCAAATCCCTGGGAATCCAAACGGTAAAGACGTTCGGCTTCCTTTCCAAATTCCATCCAAACTGCCGCAGATGCCGGACACCCCTCGATATCGTCAATCGGAACGAGCGTGAATGGTCCGCCAGATGCCAAAATCTCAATGGTCTCATTGTCGTGGGGGCGTTCATGCGTGAGATTAAAGCTGAGAGATTTCTGGCCAAATCCATAGTGTCTGACGGCAATTCCCGCCGCCGTGCGCAGTGTGGAATTGCGCCCGTCGGCAGCAACGACCAGTTGGGTGCGAATACGACCTTCTCCCTTGAGTTTGACAGTCGCTTCTGACAACCGGGAGGACATTCCAGATACCACGGCACCGAAAAGGATTTCAGCATGTCTCAGGATCGATATCCGTCGGACGAGCGCATCCGAGACGATCTGATTCGGTAGTGCATAACCAAAACAATCGAGGCCAATCATATCCGCGCGAAATTCGCGGACGAACGGGTTGTGCGCGGCATCCCGAGGATCTTCGGCAATACGCATGACGGTCAGTGGTCGTGCATATTCTTTGACCTCGTTCCAATCGAGAGCGACCTGCAAAAGCTCTACAGAGTCCCCGATATATGCGGTCACACGATTGTCTTGCGGACTCTGACCAGTCTCCTGTGCCGCACAACAAACGGTTTGAAAACCATCATTCGCCAGGACTGAGGTTGCAATGAGGCCCGCCAGCCCCCCGCCAACGACCGCAATCTCGCATTCATGCATGGCCAAGTTCGTCGCGCCGGGACTTGCAGTTTCGATTCTCAGGCTGCGTCGGCAATCGCCGCCGCAAGCTCATTGGCAGCAAGACGCATCTTACTTTCATCATTGCTTTCGACCATGATTCGCACGACCGGTTCAGTCCCCGATTCCCGGACGACAAGGCGGCCGTTTCCTTTGAGGCGGGATTCACCTTCACGCATGGCAGCACGCACTTGGCGATCCCTGAGTGGCCGTTTTCCCTTGCGAAATGGGACATTGATCAATGTTTGTGGAAGGGGATCAAAAATCCGGGTCATTTCGTGCGCTGAAACCTCGGACTCCACCATCGTCGCCAAAAACTGCAAGGCGGCGATCAGACCATCGCCAGTCGTCGTATAGTCAGACATGACAATATGTCCGGACGGCTCACCCCCCAGTTTAAATCCGCCGCGACGCATGGCCTCCGTGACGAATCGATCCCCGACGGCCGTACGTTCAACCTTGATCCCAACACCATTGAGATACTGTTCCATTCCATAATTTGACATGATGGTTGTCACCAGCGTGTTCTTTTTCAACCGCTTTTTGACAAGCCAACGCTCTGCCAACAGTGCCAGCAGCTGATCGCCATCAACAACTGATCCCGTCTGATCGATGACAACGAGCCGATCAGCATCCCCATCAAGGCAAATTCCAACGTCAGCGCGTGTCTCCAGAACTTTAGCGACTGCCTGGTGCGGATCGGTTGTCCCACAGCCGAAATTAATGTTGTGCCCGTCCGGATCGACTGCAACCGGCAACACTTCACCTCCAAGTTCCCACAAGACTTCGGGGGCTGCACGGTAAGCCGCACCGTTGGCGCAATCAACCACCACACGCAGACCATTGAGGCGCAATGTCTTGGGAAAGGTTGTCTTGGCGAATTCCACATAACGTCCAAGACCATCGTCAATCCGTTTTGCCCGCCCGATATGTTCCGGGTCAATCGACGCGACATTGCCATTGCAGATACTCTCGATCTTCTTTTCAGTCATCTCTGAGAGTTTATAACCGTCTGGCCCGAACAGTTTGATTCCATTATCAAAATACGGGTTGTGGGATGCGGAGATCATGATCCCGAGATCGGCGCGCATCGAACGCGTCAACAAACCCACCGCCGGCGTCGGAACAGGTCCAAGCAACAACACGTTCATCCCTGTCGCGGTCAATCCCGCAGTCAAGGCATTTTCCAACATATAACCGGAGCGACGCGTATCCTTGCCAATCACGACACGATGTTTATCTGAATGATTGCGGCGGAAATGGAGGCCTGCTGCCATACCGACACGCAGCGCCGCCTCGGCCGTCATTGGTGGCGTATTGGCCCGTCCACGAATCCCATCCGTACCAAAACTGATCCTGTCTTTACCGTCCATCTTCGGTCCTGTTCTTCATTGAGGCCCCGCACCATCTTATAATAGCCCCTCGTGTTACCAGACCCCTCCTTGGTCATCAAATATAGACCCGCACGACACATGCCGCGCAGACAAAGCCATTTCGACAAAATGATGTCTCTACTGAGGACCGCGATAAAACAAGTGCCGCCCGATACTCGCAGTCATGACCAATTCCGATGCCCAATAGGGACTGACATCAATGGTATGGAAATGTGTAGCACCATCGGTCACTCTGCTACTGTAACCAGATAGCATTTTCACCGCCAGTTTCTGAATGTCGATATAGACATCCAATTCATCAATATTCTCCTTGAGCCCATCGCAATGGTAGGAAAATTGACATTGGTTGAGAAGGCCGGTTCCCTGTCGTACCACCTTGCAGACCGTGTCGGGATATCGTTCGGATTTGACTCGATTCAAGATTGTTTCCGCGACGGCAATACGTCCCTCTAAAGCTTCACCGCGCGATTCAAAGTAAATCGCTTGCGACAAACAGGCTATTTCTTGCAACGATGGCGGGCGTCGTAGCGGGCGTTTCAGCAATTGTGGCGAACTCAGGAAATTGTGTAATGTTTCGTCACGAACCCATTGAAGCCCGGGAACATAACCGGCCCGATTAGCCACGGCCAGATTCCCGGCTTGTGCGATCGGTGGGAAATTATCAGGCCGCAACAAAGGAGGTTTCAGTACGCTGTATCGGGCTTGTTCTGTCATCTCAATGACTTGGCTGTCCGGAACTGGGATATCGGGCAGTTGCTGCATTGGACTCGTACGAGAAGGTTGGGCCTCAACAGTTCTGGCACCGGGCCTGAGAACCGGCCTTCTGAAAGTCGATGATGCCAACTCTGGAACATCGTCGCTGAGGCTGGCCACATTATCACCCGTCTTACTGCTCGTATTGGCGAGCAGTGCAATCGGATGAAAGCACATAACAGTTACAACAACGGCGATGTTACATCGCTTGAGCAATCGCCACCTCACCGTTGGGAAATGCCTTTGGGATGGGAGTTTACCCCAAATAAAATTCTCTACGCGATCATTATTAATCGCGGTCAAAGCCTGTGTCACGCTTAACGACTCCTGCTCGAATCCGTACGCCTAAACGATGCCGAATGTTTCTTCATTCGTTGTCAACCGTTCATTCGTCTCATTTAATCGGCAAATGGTGCGTTTAGACCGAGCCGCAAAGCTCTCCGGTCTCCATTCGCCGATAAATCCTCTCCTCCTTTTGATTGATGGTACAGTCAGGCCACATCACCTGTCGAAAACACCATCATTGGGCATACAATTCCGTCTCAGTCGGAGGCAGAACGGATTAGGCGGGTATCAATTCCCAGGCGAATTGTCAAATGAACTTATTGATTATCCGAGTCTTTTGCTTTGTCAGTGGCAACAATGACCGCCTGTGCCGCTGCTAAACGGGCAATCGGAACACGGTATGGCGAACAGGAAACCGAGTCAAAACCGAGTTCGCGGCAGAGGGAGATACTTTGTGGGTCGCCACCATGTTCTCCACAAATGGAAAGGGGAAGATTGTGCCCACTTGCCTGCGCCCGCTGCACCGCGATTTGCAAAAGCTCACCAACACCCTCTCTATCGAGCGTGCCAAACGGGTCGTTTGGATAAACACCCTGAGCAATGTAAGTTTCCATGAATTTCTGGGAATCGTCTCGGCTCAAGCCATAGGTCATCTGTGTCAAGTCGTTCGTGCCAAAACTGAGGAAATCAGAATTGATCGCCAAATCACCGCTGCGCAGGGCTGCTCTCGGGGTTTCCACCATGACCCCCAGTCGATAGCAGAAGTGAATCCCGGTCTCTTCCATAACAGATTTCGCTTCGTGATCGACGTAATTGCGGACCAGTTCGACTTCGCGGTTAGCAGATACGAGCGGGATCATGATTTCGGGAACCATTTCGAGTCCCTCGCTGTGCACTTCCACTGCCGCTTCAAAGATGGCCCTGGCCTGCATTTGATAGATCTCCGGCATAACGATGCCGACACGAACACCTCGCATCCCCAGCATGGGATTGAATTCTTTAAGTTCGTCGGCACGCTGAATGACATATTTGACATCACAATTCAGTTCTTCTGCCATGCGCTCAAACTCCTGAACGGCACGTGGAACAAACTCATGCAACGGGGGGTCGAACAGCCGGATGCAAACCGCACGCCCGGACATCTCGCGGAATATCTCGATAAAATCGCATTTTTGCATCTCAATGAGCTGGCGCAGCACGATCCGGCGCTCTTCGGGCGTTTCTGAAAATAACATCTGCCGCATAATCGTCAGTTGCGACTTCTCGAAATACATATGCTCAGTTCGACACAGCCCGATACCGTCGGCCCTGAACGTCTTTGCAACACGCACTTCGTCGATAATATCTGCATTGGCGCGCACGCCCATGTCGCGAATATCGTCAGCCCATGATAGAAAGGTCTCAAAATAATTGTTCAATGTTGGCTCGACAAGGCAGGCACGCCCTTCCAGGACGGCACCCTGGGTTCCATCAAGCGTAATGCTGTCACCTTCGCGAAGTTCTGCTCCCATTCCCGCCTTCAAAACGGGGGGACCTGTCGTTGAATTGTCTGGATGAACTATTTGTATATCTGTGGCACCAACGACGCAGGGCACCCCGAGACCGCGTGCAACCACCGCCGCATGGCTAGTGAGTCCTCCACGACCGGTCAATACGGCCTGCGCCGTATGAATACCCCGAAAATCATCAGGACCTGTTTCAGCACGTACCAGAATGCACGCATTTCCGGCGGCGGCAAATTGTTCGGCGGCGCGTGACGAAAACGCGATCATGCCGGTGGCGGCACCGGGGCTTGCCGGGATGCCTCGGGCGATCACCGCGTTGTCTGATCCAGATGCAATCTGCGGGTGAAGCACGGTGTTCAAACTTGTCGGTGCGACTCGGGACAACGCTTCCTGTCGTGAAATCACACCGTCATTGGCTAAATCAACAACCACACGAATCGCCGCCGAAACATTGCGCTCTGCTGGAACCGAGTCGAGAAGCCAGAGTTTTATGCCATCATATGCAAACTCAATCTCCTGTACGTCACGAAAATGAAGACGCAGGGAGTTCAGCATTTTTGTCACCTGAGGTGCCCGTTCAGGCAAGTGGGTATGAATCAAGTTGCACCCGCCTTGATAATACCATTTCTGCCGACGCATCATTCTGAGCTGTCCGGATTCTTGCGACTCACCGGTTTCACGGGCAATTGAGGATATGGTGCCAAACACCGTTCCCTCCTGCCCCGCACCATCGATCATGGATTGCACGATCAATCCAAGTCTGTTTTCTCCCCCATTGGCCATGTCGGCATCGCGTAACGCAGCGCGTTCAGGCGATTTCCATGCGCCGAATGCAGCGATGAAGACCGCTTCAAGTTGCCGGAGAGGGCATTGCGGAAACGGATTGCCGGTCTCCTGCTCATAGAGATCAAGCAATGCCGACACACGATCCATTTGTGATGCAGAATTCCGCTCCTCGACCTCCGTCACGACTTGTGGTGAGATCACTCCAATATCCACAGCAAATGAATGGATAAAGTCTGCGTATCGCGATGTCGCACACTCATCACCAACCTGTCGTGCAAGACTTGCCTGCGTTGCCGGCGACATTCCGATATTGAATCGTGCCTTGATACTTCCCCAGCCTGAGCAATTGGGGCTCGGGCGCACCGCGAGAAGCTGGCTTGACGAAAAATGGGCAAGCACGATCTCGAGGCCTTGGGGTGAGCCTGAAACGATCCGTTCAACTTCCGCAGCCGCGACAGCAACAGTTGGCGGTACAGGAAATTTCCATTTCGCCAACTGGTTCAATCGTTGTGCACGTTGTCCAAAGTCTGTACCGAGATCTAAATCACCGCTTCCAATGACGACAATCCCTGTTTCGTCTGCCAATCCCGACCTCGCAGATTCATTATTCTGCACCGCAGCATAATCCTTTTGCACCAGCAAAGCAAAGGAGTTGTGCAGCACCAGAATGGTCTCAGCCTCCAAGATACTGTCAATGTCCGCATTCCAGCGTCATGATCCTGCCTTGTGGATATCATGAGGATTTCGTATCTTGTCATTGGGATCGTACGCGATACCCGACCAACGATCACGTTCTCAGTGTACCTGTTGCCAGCAGATATCAGATCTCAATGCGAGTCAGGTCAGCAATGGCGTTGGTTGAATGACAAATGGCGGCGAGAAGTCGAAGGCGATTTTCCCGTAAATCCGCATCATCTGTATTGACCCGAACCTGTTCAAAGAAGTGGTCGATAGGCTCTGACAGGGCTGCCATCGCCTTCATCGCTCCGGCATAATTCTCCTCGCCCAAATCCATCGTGATCGCATGATTTGTATCCTTGAGTGCCGCAAACAGCGCAACTTCACTTGACTCAGTGGCGCGTTTGGCCGTGGGTTCAGGCGGTATCTTTGCGACGCGGCCTTCGGATTGCAGAATGTTGTAGGCGCGCCGAAACCCGTGCAGCAGTCTTTCCCCATCCGCAGTTGTGAGGAACATGCTCAGGGCGCGTGCACGAACTGTCAAAAGTGTCAGATCATCTGAATCTTCTTTTGCCGCGCAAGCCCTGATGATGTCATGGCGGAGACCTTGCGTCCGCAAAAACACGGCCAGTCGATCCATGATGAATGTCATGACTGAATCGACCACAACATGCCAATTCGGCTTGGATTTTGTAAGGCCGGCCAATCCTTGTTCAGCATATCCATCCAGCGCGACATCAAAGATATCTGCCAGCCGCAAACGCAAGTCATTGGCGAGGACGACCCGGACGATTGCCAGTGCAGCACGGCGCAGGGCAAACGGGTCTTTTGATCCGGTCGGGATCTCTCCAATTGCAAAAAAACCGGCAAGTTGATCGATTCGGTCTGCCAGCCCTACAGCTATGGAAACTTCCCCCTTAGGCATCTTGTCTTCAGCGAGCGCCGGCAGATAATGTCCCTCACATGCCGCCGCGATGGCTGAATCCATAAACAAAATCTCTGCCCACTGTCTTCCCACCATACCTTGAAGTTCGGGGAACTCGCCAACTGTTTGAGAGACAAGATCGACCTTGGCAAATGCCGCTGCGCGCTCGGCCATCTCCCCGTCATAACCGAGATCGCTCGCAATGCGTCCCGCCAGCGCCCGAAGCCGCTGGCTCTTGCATGCCATATCGCCGAGTTTTTCATGATAACTGATCGTTGCAAGTTTTTCCCGCAACATGTCGATGCCACAATCACCAGTGATTTGACGAAGATCATTGCTCCATACAAACTCAGCATCGGCAAGACGGGCATTCAATACAAGCTGATTTCCCTTGAGGATTGTGGCTCCGTCATCCGGGGTTTGCCGGTCAGCAACCACAATAAAATGCGTGACCGCAGCGGTCTCTCGGTCACACACCGACAGAAATTTCTGATGCGAACGCATCGTGGTGACAAGAATCTCACGCGGCAGACATCGATATTTTTGATCAATTTCTCCGATCATTGGGACCGGCCATTCGACCAACCCCGTGATTTCCTCAAGAAGTTCGGCGTCTTCAACCAGTTCCAATCCACGATCATTCGCCAGGCGGCGGGCGTCCTCGCGAATGCGCTGGAGGCGCAACTGTGAGTCAAGGATGACGAATCGCTCCTCGAGGAGCGACATATATTCATCAAAAGATGTAAAGCTGAAACGCGTGGGCGACATGACGGCATGTCCGCTTGTTGTGCTGCTGGCGGTCATTCCACTGATACCAAAATCGAGACGTTCAACTCTGTTGTCGATACATAACACGGCCGTGACCGTACGAATTGGGCGTACCCAGCGGAAAGACCCTGTTCCCCACCGCATCGATTTTGGCCAGCGAAACGCTAAGATGGTCTCAGGTAGAACCCGGTTGAGAATTTCTGCCAGTTCCTGCCCGGGTTGCGCGATGACCGCGAAATAGAATGCGCCTTTTTTCTCCTCACGAATCTCAAGTTGATCGGGGTCAATACGCGCGCTCCTGGCGAAACCCTGGATTGCTGCCGATGGAGAACCCACCCTGGGGCCTCTCTTGGTTTCTGTCGTTGCCGGACTTGAATCAGGCAAATTTCGTAGATCAACTGCCAGGCGGCGGGGCGTCACATAGGCAGTATGGGATTCTGGCGTGATTCCCTGTGCATTGAGTTGCCCGATCAGTTGCTCGAGAAAAGCTGCGGCCCCGGCACGTTGCAGACGTGCCGGAATCTCATCCGACTGAATTTCAAATATGAGATCTGCCATGCCCGAATCACTCAACGCGTTCTGAATTGCCGCCAGGCATATCCACGCCCGTCGGGATAAAGGGCAGCCACCAGGTCGACGCCTTCCGCAACCTCAGATTCGACCAGGAATGCCTGTGCATGCCCTGTTTCCAGATCGCCACCGATCTCCCTTGCGTCAAAACAATCGAACCAACTCGGAGCGGTCAAAGGTATCGGATCGTGATATGTGACATCATCATCCACATGATCGAGACTCCTGATGTCCGCCTGAAAACAGGCCCGAAATTTCAACGGACTTGACGACCCGCGAATTCCGTTGATGGAACTCAGCATGATCGGGCGTCCGGGATCACCTTCGAGTTTCAAAATTGCCCCAAATCCCTCAACCGGTCCTTCAAAGCGGGAATATTCGGTAAAGGTTTGCGCATACCAAAGCCAGGCACCGGCAATTACGGCGATCCCCAGCAATCCGATGGCCGTCATACGGCCACTCATTCCGTCGATTCCTGTGTCAGATGACCGCCACCATCCTCTGTGTTCAAATAGGCGGCAGCGCACAGCTTCGCGAGATTACGTATTCGCGTGATCAGCGCCTGTCTCTCGTTGACCGAGAGCAATCCGCGTGCATCCATCAGATTGAAAAGATGGGAGGCCTTCACGCATTGATCATATGCCGGTTGCACCATGATGATATGTTGACCGGTTTTGGGGTCAATGGGCGGCTGGTCCAGAATGTCACGGCAAGCTGTTTCGGCATCGGCAAAATGACGGCGGGCGACCTCACCGTCACAAATATCAAAGTTCCAGCGAGAATATTCTCGCTCCGGTTGGGCAAACACATCCCCATAGGTCAGTGGCAGACCTGACCCAGGATCATTGAAGGGCATGTCCATGACATGTCTGACGCCAATGACATACATGGCCAGTCGTTCCAATCCATAGGTGATCTCAACGGGAATTATTTGGCATTCTTGTCCGCCAACCTGTTGAAAATATGTAAATTGTGAGACTTCCATACCATCACACCAGACTTCCCAACCCAAACCCGAAGCACCGAGTGTGGGGCTTTCCCAATCATCTTCGACAAAGCGAATGTCATGAAGCTTGGCATTGATCCCCGCCGCGACCAAAGACCCAAGATACAAATCACGAATATCTTGCGGCGCGGGTTTGATAATCACCTGAAACTGAAAGTAATGTTGCAGACGGTTCGGATTCTCACCATAGCGCCCGTCAACCGGGCGGCGTGACGCCTGAACATACGCTGCGGCCCAGGGTCTGGAACCCAGTGCGCGCAAAGTGGTTGCCGGATGGAATGTACCTGCACCTACCTCCATATCATATGGTTGCAGTAAAGCGCATCCGTTTTGCGACCAATAATGCTGCAACCGAAGAATAATGTCCTGGAAACAGCGTGGCCTTTCAGCGGATTCGATGGTCATTCTGTCGTTTTCGCTGTCCGATACACGCGCGTCATGAAAAGCCCGGGATGATTAGTCTTTGCCGCAGGATACGGCATCTCTGTCTTGAAACTATCCCGCGTAATATTTAGCATCAACTGATTATTTTGTATCAACGGCTTTTCTCAGTTCTCAACCGGAAGCCAATATTCCAAAGCCAGTATTTCATGCGTCGAATTCTCATTATCATCCTATTGTTGCCCTGTTGTCTGTTGGCCAGCCCCGGCGTGCAGGCACAGGATCGCAACTGGTGGCTGCAGCTCCAGTCCTTCAGGGGCTATAACGAGGCCAATCATCTTGTCGGCCAGATCTCTGGGCGCGTGTCTGGACTGCGCATTTTCCGTTCTCTCAACAATCGCTATCTCGTTGTGTCCGGACGTTATACCAAGGGACAGGCTGCACAACTGCGTGGCCAACTCATCACTGGCGGGCTCATCAAGGATACCAGCAGCATCACGACGGGCAAACATTTCCGGGAACAGGTCTGGCCAACAGCGAACCGGCCAGAGGCGGTTGAAACACAGCAAGCTAATACGATTCGTCGTGGTTCTGAAGACGCATTTGCGGCGCAAACCGCTCTGCAATGGTTTGGAGACTATAGAGGTGCGATTGATGGAATTTTTGGCGCTGGCACGGTGGCGGCGATACGAAACTATCAGGGGCGTACCGAAACACCCGTCACGGGCCAGCTGACACGCAGTCAGTTCAATCAGTTGACTGCGTCATATGAGCAGGAACTTGAGTATTTCGGACTCCAACCCGTTATCCGCACCGCGGCAGGAATCGCAGTGGACATTCCGGGAAACATACTCCGCTTCTCTCGGGTTGAAGAGCCGTTCATCTATTTCGAGCCAGTCGGCAACAACCGGTTGCAGTTGTTCCTGATCAGTTTGACGGGGAGTTCTGCCACTTTCGAATCGCTGTTCGAATCAATGCAACTGATTGATTTCATTCCCGATGACGGTGAAACACAATTCAGTCGAGACCGTTTTGAAATCCGTGCAGCCGATGATTCGATCAGCGCCTATGCCGATGTGCGACTCTTTGATGAGCGAATCAAGGGCTATCTGCTGATCTGGGACCCTGTCAACGAAACTCAAATGGGACGTGTGACGAGAGCGATGTCGAACAGCCTGCAGGAATCGAGTGCGTTGACATTGACAATGCCGACTGTAGATGGCGACCGATCTTCATCGCCTCCACTGGTCAGACTCGACATACCCCAACCACGATTTCGCCAATCTGGTTTCTTCATCGACCCCCAAGGAATTGTTGTGACAAGTAGTGTCGTTGCTGATTCATGTGAGCAGATTTTTCTTTTTCCCAATCATGAAATGATGCTTGGACCCGTCGACAGGGGGGCAGACATCGCACTGATACTACCTGTTGACCGGCAAACCCCCCTCTCCTACGCAAGGTTGCGCCGTGGCGACCCCGCCAAGGGTGAAGAAATCACACTGTCCGGTTTTTCCTTCGGTGGCGAACTCGGTTCTCCGTCGCAAACTCCTGCCATTTGGAATGGCAATGACCCGCGCAATGCGTCAATGGCGCATGGTCTCGTCGCCGTCGATGCCTATCGTGGTGATATCGGTGGTCCGGTCCTTGATCGATCCGGCCTCGTCGTTGGTGCCCTTGTCGCGGATATTGAGGCCGGAAGAAGATTACCGTCAGGCATGCATAGTGTCGCCAAAAACAAGGCCATCTCAAGACTCGCAAGTCAGGCCGGGATTGATCTTGACCACGCCGATACCGCGGCAGAATTACAGTTTGCTGATCTTGCAAGGGACGCCAAGGACATCACCGTACTCGTCGAGTGTTTCTAACCGTTCCCTGGGTCAGATTGTCTCGACATTGGCGTCGATGGCAATCGACTGGCCAGAAACATTCTGACCAAGATCTGAAATCAGGAAAGCCGTCATCGCCGCGACATCCTCAGCGCTGACCATGCGCCGCAACGAGACAGATGAAACAAGTTCATTCTCAATTTGTTGCGATGTTGCTGACAACAGTTCCGCCCGCGCATCGATGACATTTTGTATGCGTTGCCCTGCGACGATACCAGGCAACAGGGCATTGACCCTGACATTGTATGGACCCAGTTCCTTGGCGAGACACTGGGTCAAACCCACCACCCCGAATTTAACGGCGGAGTAAGGTGCACGATACGCGAATCCAAGCTTTCCCACCACCGATGACATATTGACGATGGAACCACCGCCAGCCTCTTTGATATGGGGAACAGCTGCACGGGTGCAAAGGAAATGTCCGGTTAAACCGACATCCAGACAGCGTTGCCAATCGGTCGTGGATATTTTCTCAACCGACTCGGTGGGCCCGGCGATCCCGGCATTGTTGACAAGTGCATCAAGCCCTCCAAATAAAGATATGGCATCGCTCATGAACTTCTCGACGCTTTCTTCATGCGCGACGTCGGTTGCCGAGGCCATGACCTGCGGCAACTGCAGGGCCGCTGCCTGAAGTGCGTCCTTGTCAATGTCACATATCGCGACGTGGCAACCCGCCGCGTCAAGGGTTCGGGCTATGGCAAAACCAATTCCAGAAGCGGCAGCAGTGACCACTACCCGCTTGCCAGAAAGGCCGGGGATTTGCATGCATTTGTCCTTATCAATTTCCAAAAGTGAGCGTATTTCCAAGACAACATAACCGACAAAAATATCCGTGGAGCGAGTCACATACGCGAACACATACAAATGTTGCAATCGGGTTATCAAAAGTCAGCGGTGACAAATCAAGTTTTCATCAGGGGTCTTCGCATTCCGATACCAATTCTTGATTCAACTTGACGCTATTATGGCCACACGGGCTTGCGCGTTAATGATTCTGCATTCAACTTGCCGCATTTTCTGCAGTTGCAGTTCAGGCGCGTCTTGATTTCAACAGTGGCCACAGATTGGTGTTTCGCACGACTTGACCGCAATTCGGTAACTGGACACCCATCCCTGTCAAGACACATAGTTCAACCCCGTAAAACAATCCTTCGGGTTTAAAGATTATTTTTGTATTTTATTTGTTCTTCCATTGTTTTACATGAAACAGCTTTCAATCCACATGAACATTCATCCGATTTTCTGATCATATCGCCCTGGCTTCATGAAAATATGACATTGCATTTCACAGCAGGGTCGGTGTTAAGTATCTGTCAATCTGACCCACAGAATTGCACCGAGGACATGGCCTCATGCTGCGTCCGGATGTCGGTTCCGATGGTCTCGCCATAGTCTTTAGTCATGCGGAGGAGAAAATGGGCGGTATCGTCAATCTCGGCGTATTTGTGGCAGATGTTGCGTTTCGTGCGACTCGCCAACCACGAATCGGTGAAACACTGATAGGTAGCGGATTTGCCCTTGGACCCGGTGGGAAAGGTTCCAACCAGGCAGTCGCGGCAGCCCGACTTGGAGCTTCGGTCTCGTTTGTCTCCAGCTTGGGCGACGACTCCTTTGGCAAGATGGCACTGGAACTGTGGGAGCGCGAATCCATTCGATTCATCGGCAATATTGACCCGGAGAGTTTCACCGGTGCTGCTTATATTTTCGTGAATGAAGTGACCGGCGACAATGCCATCATTGTGGTTCCCGGTGCCGGTGACAATGTTTCTCCCGAACATGTCGAATCGGTTCAATCAGAAATTAAAGCTGCGGACCTCTTTATGACACAGTTGGAGACGCCTGTTGAGACAGCGCGCCGCGGTCTGCAAATTGCAAAAGACGCGGGCATCAGGACCTTCCTGAATCCAGCGCCTGCCGCACCTCTTGATGATGGCATTATTTCACTTTGCGACTATTTGACCCCCAATGAGGCGGAAGCAGCTGATCTCACTGGTCAATCCGTCAGTACAGTGGAGGATGCTGCCCACGCCGCTTCACTCCTGCGAAAGCGAGGTGCCGGGACTGTCATCATTACACTGGGCGAAAAAGGTGCATACTTTGATGACGGGACCGAGAGATGTCACATTGAACCCTTCAGTTTTGCCCCCGTCGTTGAAACAACGGGTGCTGGGGATAGCTTTTGCGGTGCTTTTGCCCATGCAATCATTACTGGCATGGATCCACTCCAATCCGTCCGTTATGCCTGCGCCGCGGCCGGTATTTCAGTGACCCGAAAAGGAACGGCACCCTCAATGCCCACATTTGACGAGGTCGAGAATCTTTTGTCACGCCGATAGATTCAAGCTCATAACTCCGGAACACGAATCGTACTTCGTATCCGGGACAACTGGACACAGATTATCTGATCGAAGTCCGCCCTGCTGAAAATACGTACGGCGACCGGTCATTACAGTCCTGACGACAAGCGGCGTGCGACCGATTCTATACCGGGGTGGCGGAGAGACAGGGATTCGAACCCTGGAGACGGGTTACCGCCTACACGCGTTCCAGGCGTGCGCCTTCGACCACTCGGCCACCTCTCCATTCTGTCTGCCATACATTCCTGTACCTGCCCTGTGCAACTTGAGAAAAAACATGAGCAGGGACGCCAAGCCCATCGACTGATCAGTCAATCCATCGCAAAATGACGACTGCATGACCTGTCTGTCTTGCGGTGAATCCTGTTCATGTTACAAAATGTCCTGGAGTCAGACATTCAGTATCAAGACCTTGTCCACCCTTATTCGTCGTGAATCAGATTCATGAGATCAGCGAACCGCTCCCGCCTGAATCTCGGTGAAGAATGAGTGATCCAGAGTTTAACTCGTTCCAGGTCATTGCGTCGACTTCACTGCACAGTTATTTCTTCCCCATGCGGATCTTTTCGAACTACAATTTGCTGCTTGATCGTGATCGTGGTGCAGCGGTGGCCATCGGCAATTTCGATGGAATCCATATTGGACATCAGTCAGTCATCGAACGTGCGCGGCAATTCGCAGACGCCCGACAAATCCCCCTAGGTGTCATGACATTCGAACCGCATCCCCGAGAGTTCTTTGGTCCGGAAACCCAACCCTTCCGGCTCATGAGCCGTAAAGCCAAGGAACGTCAGTTGAGAATTCTTGGTGTTGACATTCTCTATGAGCTGCAATTTGACGCAGAACTGGCTGGAATGAGTCCCGTGCGTTTTGTTGATGAGATTCTCAGGCGCAGTCTCGCAGCAAAAGCCGCAATTGTCGGGAGTGACTTTCGCTTTGGCAAGGATCGATCAGGAAATGCTGACAGCCTCGCAACCTTGAGTCATCACGCTGGTTTTGAACTGATCAAAGTGCCGATTCGTACCCAATCAGATGTCGAGATTTCATCAACGGCTGTGCGCGCTGCACTCTCTGCCGGCAACCCAGATGAAGCCGCTTCTCTACTCGGGCGCTGGCATCAAATTGACGGGGTGGTAGTCAAGGGAGCACAACGTGGCCGCCAGCTTGGATTCCCGACCGTCAATCTTGAAATGCATGGTCTCCATGCACCACGGTATGGAATTTATGCCGCGATTATTGATATTCTGTCAGGTCCCCACAAAGGTCAGTATAGTGGAGTCGCGTCAATTGGTGTGCGGCCCACATTTGGTTCTCATCCGGTCAATCTTGAGGTGTATCTCTTTGATTTTGGGAGTAACATCTATGATGAAGAGATTTCCGTCTCTTTGGTGGCCTTCCAGCGGGCTGAAATGGAATTCGAAAACCAGACATTGCTTGTCCGACAAATGAAAGAGGACTGCAGCACGGCGCAGAAGATTCTTGGCCAGCTGGCGCGATAGATGGAGCCGACTGTCTGCTGTCCGCTGGTGGCAGCGCGCACGGACGCGCGCCGATACGGGCACGATCCGCCCGCGATTCTGGGAGCGATTTACCCTCTGTGATCTCAACAACCGTGAGTGGGAAGCCCTGTGTGACCGGTGCGGCCGATGTTGTCTGCTGAAATTTCATACCACTGACGACAGCCAGGTCACCTTTACCAATCTCAGCTGTCGTCTTTTGAATACTCATACCTGTCGTTGCAAACATTATGCGAGTCGCAACAGGATTGTATCTGACTGTGTCACGCTGCGCCCCGATGATATTGAACAGGTCATCACCTGGATGCCCCCGACCTGCGCGTATCGACTTGTTCATGAGAAACGTCCGCTTTTTGATTGGCATCACCTGATTTCCGGTGATGCCAACTCCGTCCATGAAGCCGGAATTTCAGTCAGGAATCGCTGCATTCCGGAATATGAAGGTGACTCCGATAATCTGGAACGCCATGCCGTTGAATGGCCACAACACATGGCTTGATATATCGATCAGGCCAGTTGAAATTTTTACCATGGAAAATTCAGGGAGTGACGTTGTCAGACTGATCGGTCCAACGCCAATTGCCCCCTGAACGATTATCGCCCCATGCATATTTCAAGAGTCAACCGGCGTGACGAAACCTCGCTACGGAAAATGTGCCAACAGTCATTGCGGGTTGCCTTGGTCTGCAAGCACCTGTCCGTCTGCGCAGTCGCAAAATGATGCCCGCAGGGCCCGGATTTGTTGCTTTCGGGTGCGTTCCTGCCTAACCTGATTCTGGTGATTCCTGAAACTCTTGGCCGAGGAGCGTAACATGCCCCAGCAGATCGAGCCCAAACTCCTGACCGGTAATGCCAATATTCAACTATCCAAGGATATCGTTGAGTATATGTCGGGTCAAAGCGGGAGGGAAATTGGTCTGGTGGATGCCAAGATCGAAAGATTCAATGATCAGGAAGTTTATGTCGAAGTTTATGAAAATGTCCGCGGCGAGGATATGTTCATCATTCAGCCCACTTCCAAACCGGCCAATGACCATTTGATGGAAATCCTGATTGCCGCCGATGCCCTCCGCCGCTCATCAGCCGCACGAGTCACAGCTGTCATTCCTTATTTCGGATATGCTCGTCAGGACCGTCGGACCAAGGCACGCACCCCCATCTCGGCAAAACTTGTTGCGAATCTGATCACACAGGCCGGGATCTCACGGGTTCTGACAATGGATCTGCATTCGGCCCAGGTTCAGGGATTTTTCGATATACCCGTGGACAATCTCTACGCATCGCCAATCTTTTCTCTCGATATTGCGAACCAATTCCTGAGGGCCCTGAATGACATTGTCGTGATTTCACCTGATGTCGGCGGAGTTTCACGTGCCCGTGAATTAGCCAAGCGAATCAATGCCGGACTCGCCGTCGTTGACAAGCGAAGACAAACGGCAGGCGAAGTGTCAGAAATGACGATTATTGGTGACATCAGTGATCGTATCTGCATCATTGTTGATGATATCTGCGACACCGCCGGGACCTTGTGCGCCGCTGCTGACATTATTCTGTCTTCGGGCGCACGCGAAGTTCACGCCTATGTGACACATGGCGTGATGTCAGGAGATGCCCTCTCAAAAATTGCGGCATCCAGCCTGAAAAGCGTGGTCATCACAGACACCATTCTGCCAACCCAAGAAATTCTTGCATCGGAGAAAACGCGGATTATCTCAACCGCACCTCTCTTTGCCCAGGCGATACTCAATATCGCCAATGGCACATCAATCTCTTCTCTCTTTCAGACAAAAACTCTGGACTGGCTCTACGGTCGCGGGTAATGCACCCCGAAATTCGCGCCTATAATCCCAACTGAGAGGTCAGATTCCTGAGGCAGGCCAGACGCGTTTCAGCAAGATCACGCTGTGAGCCCGCGCTCCGGGACAATTCATCTTCGGCCTTCTCAATATGTGTCTTCAGCATTTCTGACGTCAGTTCAGAACGCCGATAGGCCTGCTGTGCCAGGATGGATGTTGATGTGGCATTGACTTCAACGAATCCCCCCGTCACGACATATTCATCAATCCCGTCTGATCTCTGCGTACGAATAATCCCAGGGTTCAGTGTGGCAATTAAAGCCGCATGACCGGACATCGCCGTCATGTCGCCTTCTGCGACCGGCAGGTCAACTGCATCAGCGTCTTCGGAAGCCAGTACACCCTCGGGAGACACCAGTTCCAGACGTATGGAATCTGCCATTGTCGATCCGTCCTGTGTTCAGGCCGCTTCGGCAGCGAGTTGCTGGCTCTTCTTGACCACCTCGTCAATTCCTCCCACCATATAGAAAGCAGCCTCAGGAAGATGGTCAAATTCGCCGGCCACGACACGACGAAAACTGTCTATGGTCGTCTCAAGTGGAACCTGAACGCCTGGTGATCCTGTAAAGACTTGCGCAACATCAAATGGTTGCGATAAGAATCTTTGAATCTTTCGGGCACGAGACACGGTAATTTTATCCTCTTCTGAGAGCTCATCCATACCGAGAATAGCGATGATATCCTGCAGTGACTTATACCGTTGCAAGATGCCCTGTACGTCGCGAGCCACATTGTAATGTTCCTCACCAACAACCGCCGGATCGAGAATCCGCGATGTTGAATCCAAGGGATCCACGGCCGGATAAATCCCCAGTTCAGAAATGGCACGTGACAACACTGTGGTCGCATCCAGGTGCGCAAAAGATGTCGCCGGAGCCGGATCCGTCAGGTCATCGGCCGGGACATAAATCGCTTGCACTGAGGTAATAGAACCACTTTTCGTGGAGGTAATTCGTTCCTGGAGCGCGCCCATGTCAGTCGCCAATGTCGGCTGGTACCCCACCGCCGACGGAATCCGCCCCAGGAGCGCCGACACTTCCGAGCCCGCTTGCGTGAAGCGAAAGATATTATCGACAAAAAACAGGACATCGGTGCCCGACTGATCTCTGAATTGTTCCGCAAGCGTGAGGCCGGTCAGTCCGACACGGGCCCGTGCGCCTGGGGGTTCATTCATCTGACCGTAAACAAGCGACACTTTTGACTGACTTAAATCATCAATATTGATCACACCGGACTCGATAAATTCATGATAGAGGTCATTACCCTCACGGGTGCGCTCACCGACACCCGCAAAGACGGAAAACCCCGCATGAACCTTGGCGATATTATTGATCAGCTCCTGAATGAGTACTGTCTTTCCAACCCCGGCACCACCGAATAATCCGACCTTACCTCCCTTTGAATAAGGTGCGAGGAGATCGATCACCTTGATACCCGTGATCAGCACTTCTGTTTCAGTTGCCTGTTCAGCATATTCGGGTGCAGGCTGGTGGATAGGCCGGCTTTCGCTTGATTCAACGGGGCCTTTCTCATCAATCGCTTCCCCGACGACATTGATGATCCGCCCGAGAGTGGGATCACCGACGGGGACCGAGATTGGCCCACCGGTATCGCGCACCGTTTGTCCACGCACCAGTCCTTCCGACGAATCCATTGCGATTGTGCGAACGATATTTTCGCCCAGATGTTGTGCCACTTCCAGGACCAGGCGCCGGCCTTGATTTTTTGTTTCCAAGGCATTCAGAATTTCAGGCAAATGGCCGGGAAAACTGACATCGACGACGGCACCGATAACTTGAGTCACTTTACCTTCAGCAAGTGTTTCTGCCATGATACTCCCTCAAATTTTCAGAGTGCTTCTGCACCTGAAATGATTTCAATTAGTTCCTTGGTGATCGCCGCTTGGCGAGACCGGTTATAGACAATGGTCAAATTGTCGATCATGTCACCCGCGTTACGCGTTGCATTGTCCATCGCGGACATGCGTGCACCCTGTTCAGAAGCCGCGTTTTCCAGCAAGGCAGTGAAAATCTGGTTGGCAACTGCCTGTGGCAACAATTCTTCCAGAATCTCCGACTCCCCGGGCTCAAAATTATAAAATTGACTTGCAGTTTCACTCTTCCCGATTGCATCAACAGTGACCGGAATCAGTTGGCGGGCAGTGGGAACCTGCGTAATGACCGATTGAAAGCGATTGAAGAAAATGATCGCGACATCAAATTCATCTTTTGTAAACATTGTCTGGATCTGCTGAGCAATCTTCCCGGCAATTGCGCTGTCGATTTGTCGTTGATCCGTCATATCGACATGACCCACAAACCTGTCCTCGAATTCCCGCCTCAGTTGTTCACGCCCTTTACTGCCGATTGTCATGATCTTCACGGTCTTACCTGCGGCAACAAGTTCACGCGCCCGGTCGCGTACCATCCTCGCGATTGATGAATTGAATCCGCCACACAGACCGCGTTCAGCTGTTGCTGCAATCAGCAAATATGTCGAATCGCGTCCCGTGCCTTTCAACATGCGCGGCCCCGATTCGCTATCCTGGAGCGACACTGCAAGATTTGCCATGACGGCTGCCATTCGCTCGGCATAAGGACGCGCGCCTTCTGCGGCTTCCTGGGCACGACGCAGTTTTGCCGCAGCGACCATCTGCATGGCCTTGGTGATCTTTCGCGTCGATTTGACACTTTCGATGCGGATCTTGAGATCTTTTAGGCTCGGCATTGACCAGCTCCTGGCCTCACCGACTAAGCGAACCCATCGGCATACTCGCCGATCGCCTTTTGAATCCGTTCGGCGAGTTCCCCGTCAACCTTGCGGTCATTGTCAGTGATATCGGCAAGAAGCTCCTTATGGTTGGCCCGCAAATATGTCACGAGACCTTCCTCAAATCGCACCACATCACCGATCTCGAGATTATCAAGAAACCCTTGCGTTCCCGCGTAAATCACACAAACAATTTCGGCATTAGTGAGCGGAGAATACTGTTTCTGCTTCATCAATTCGGTAAGTCGGGCGCCGCGATTGAGCAGTCTCTGCGTGGCGGCATCCAGATCAGATCCAAATTGCGCAAAAGCCGCCATTTCACGATATTGTGCCAATTCGAGTTTCACGGTTCCGGCAACGGACTTCATCGCCGAGGTCTGTGCCGACGAGCCAACCCTCGAGACACTGAGGCCGGTATTGACCGCCGGACGAACTCCTTGATAAAAGAGTTCAGTTTCCAGGAAAATCTGCCCATCGGTAATCGAGATCACGTTGGTTGGAATGTAGGCGGAGAGATCACCCGCCTGGGTTTCAATGATCGGCAATGCCGTCAACGATCCTGACCCATTATCCTCATTCAGCTTCGCCGCACGTTCCAGCAGGCGCGAATGAAGATAGAAGACATCGCCGGGATAGGCTTCCCGACCCGGCGGGCGGCGAAGCAACAACGACATCTGGCGATAGGCAACCGCCTGTTTTGACAAATCATCAAAAATGATCAGTGCATGCCGCCCATTGTCACGAAAATATTCAGCCATCGATGTCGCTGCATAAGGTGCCAGAAACTGCATTGGTGCCGGGTCGGATGCGGTTGCGGCAACCACAATTGTATAATCCAGCGCCCCGCTTTCATCGAGTTTTTTGACCAATTGGGCGACTGTTGAACGTTTTTGCCCGATCGCGACATAGACACAGTAAAGTTTGCGGGATTCATCCTCCTTCGCAGCATCGTTGTAGGTTTTCTGGTTGAGGATGGTATCAAGAGCAAGGGCCGTCTTGCCGGTCTGCCTGTCACCGATAATTAATTCCCGCTGCCCGCGCCCGATCGGAATCATGGCGTCGACCGATTTGAGCCCGGTCGCCATCGGTTCGTGCACCGAACGTCGCGGAATGATCCCGGGTGCCTTGACATCAGCCACCGCACGCGTTGTCGTATCAATCGGCCCCTTATTGTCAATCGGATTGCCCAACGCATCGACAACACGACCGAGCAATTCACTGCCTACCGGCACATCAACGATCGACTCCGTTCGTTTGACTTGATCGCCCTCACGAATATTTCGGTCATCGCCAAAAATAACAACACCGACATTATCCGATTCCAGATTCAGGGCCATGCCGCGGATACCACCTGGAAATTCAACCATCTCACCGGCCTGAACATTGTCGAGTCCATAAACCCGTGCGATGCCATCCCCGACACTGAGAACCCGGCCAACTTCTGCGACCTCGGCTTCTTGTCCGAAATTCTTAATTTGATCCTTGAGAATGGCGGAGATTTCCGCTGCTTCGATTCCCATCTATTCGGCCTCTTTCAATGCGTTCTTGAGGTTTTTCAGTTTTGTTTTCACGGTGGAGTCCACGAGACGCGACCCGAGACGCGCCGCGATACCGCCAATAAGGCTTGTGTCAACCCGGACCTCGAACCGGACATTTTTCCCTGAGACATCGCGCAAGACGTCCTGGAGGTTCGCGAGTTCTTCCGCAGTCAGCTCCCGGGCCGCCACGATTTCTGCAGTCATGGTTCTGCGATGCGCATCAAGCAGCGATTCAAGGTGATCCACCATTGCCGGAAGCGCAAAGAGTCGACGTTTCAAAGCCATCAAAGCCACACAATTATGCATGAATTGGCCAAGCCCGATCCGTTTGGAAATTGCCGTGATCGCCGAAGCCATTTCACTCCGCGTATAGACGGGAGAGGTAATCAACTGCCTGAATCCGCCATCAGCATTCAACAGGCTGCGCACCCCGGAAATATCATTCGGAAGGGATTCTATATCCCCTTCGTCAAGAGCCAATTCGAACAGTGCGGCGGCATAGCGGCTCGCAATGCCGGACGTTACAGAAACGCTTTCGGTCAAAAGTAGCAACCTCGAAAAATGACTCTGGCACCCTGGCTCATGTGCAATGGCAAAACCACGATTGGTCGCAGTTTCTTCGCAATTGCGAAAGCGCACTTAGTCGAGACGGAGACAATTGGCAAGGTGTCCGCCGGAGCAACAAGCAATTGCCGTACGCCATTAGTCTGTTCTGGCACCTTGGTAAAGAGTTGCCCGGCACGATGCGCCGATTTTTAGCATCATGTACGGGAAATGATTTTCCGGATGGCGCGAAGCGCAAGAGCTGAGGGCTGCATGCAGGGGTCGCCAGAGAGTTAGGTTGCCATCGCAACACGATTGCGCATTGTCTCAAGCACTACCCGACAATTCAACAATCCCTTGATGATATTGACTTCAACATCCACAATACACCCCAGCCGGGGATCTACAACGCCATTCAAGCGGGGCATAAGCCCGCCCTGCGCTGGTGTCTGGCTTGCAGAGGTGATTATGGCAAGTGAGACAGCCGAATCAAGAATTGAGTCACTTCTGCCACTGCGCTGACAGGTCAACCTGTCTATCAAACAGGCAAGTCATTTTTTTGGGGCTTATAAAGATGAAGTGACATGCCGCATTATGTTGCGCCAGTGTTTCAATAAAAACGCATCGTGCATCATGTTGTATTCTGTCAAATGGTCTTTATAAGCCCCCATTTTTTGCAATGTACAAAATAAGGAAATATTGGGGATTCAACGAGTTAGCTGGCTCCTGTTCGGGTAGTTAAGTATATAAGCCCCATTTTTTGGTGACAGGAAGTACCCGATAAGCGAGATATTCGCCAATTTGTATGATCGTGTTTCGCTACGCGATGCGACGGCATTTGCCGATGCCAGGGGCAGTAAAACGAAAAAACCCAAAACAGCTAAGGGATGGTGGACAATGTTGGCGGCGGATTTGCGTGAATGCGGGCGTTCAGTCAAGCATGCCCCCGTTTATGACAATGAATATCATGCAGACATCGTGATTCCAGACGGACATTGCGATTTATGGGAAGATGCAGAAGTGTATTTACGCTCCTTTCTTTCCAATGGAGCATGGCAGGACAGAGGTGCTTAATTCTGCATAGGGAACGTGTCTGGATAAGCTGTGAAAGATACCACGTAACACCTACAAGTACCATTTCAAGAAGGGTCGTAAGATCGTCCATACCGGTATCACCAATGATCTCGAGCACCGGGAGGCTGAGCATCAGCAAAACTATGGTAGGTCAGGACATATTTTGAAGGTCGACCCCGCGGAAACCCGAATAACCGCCTGAATTGCCCCACAGTTTGCAGTACTCTCTGCCAAAACCGTTGTGATCGCGGTTTGAAACGGGTCGTGTCCCTGGTGCAGCCATTCCTTCCAACGCTTTCAGTTTACTGGCGACTGTTTCTGCAAGAGGTGGTCTATGCGGTTGAAAAACGCGTTTATTCACCTCAGCCAACAAGACCCCGCCGGCAAAGCGGAACGCATAGCGGCTACCTGTTCTTTCCAATAGCTGCGCCATGCGTATCCAGAATTTGTGTTCACTTGGTGGGGCGAATAATGCCGCGCGAATCGCGATGACGCCAAATCGTCGGTTGCCCAGCAGTCTGGTGAGTTGACTCGCCGTAAAGGGACGACCTGAGCCAAAGGGCGTGAGATCACGCCTGGCCCAAATTCCTGCACGGTTGGGAACGATAATCAACGCGCGCCCCTCCGGCGCAAGGACACGCCAGCATTCATCAAGTACACTTGCCGCATTCTGGCTGGTTTCCAACCCGTGCATCATCACGATTCTGTCAGCCATTCCCGTGGTCAATGGCCATTCCGATTCGTGCGTCAGCACTGTTGTAACGGGTCCATCGACCGGCCACGCCAATGCGCCCTGACGCTCCGGCATCAGCGAGATCAAGCGTGCACAGCGCTTGATGACCGGCTTGCAGACAGGTGGTGTATAGCCGAAACCGACAACAGTCATTCCCTGTAAATCATCCCAGGTCTCCGCCACCCGTCGCGTCAACTGTCGGGTGGCAAAGCGTCCCAGCGCTGCCCGTCGATAAAAATTCTCGATTTCCAAAACATCTGGATGCATGACAGCATTGTCTACGTTAAATGCTCAATCGACAACAGATCTATTGCAATAATCTAGGCCCGACCATGCAACCTGAAATTGTGACCATTCCATGTCTCAGCGATAACTACGCCTATTTGATTCACAATCCCGAGAACGGTGAGACTGCGGCCATTGACGTCCCTGAGGCACGCCCCGTCCGCGACGAACTTCAGCGCCGTAACTGGACCCTCAATGCGATTCTCATTACGCACCATCACAGTGACCATATTGATGGAATCAGTGAGCTGCGCAAGATTTGCGATGGCCATGTCATTGGCAGCGAAAACGACTCGGCCCGCCTGCCCCCACTCGATAGAGCTATCAGTGATGAAGAGAGTTTCTGGGTTTGCGGGCTGTCGGTCAAATCTGTGCCGGCATACGGGCACACAATTGGGCATCTCGCCTATCTCTTTGAAAATGCCGCATTCACAGGCGATTCACTCATGGTGATGGGATGTGGCCGATTGTTCGAGGGAACCTCTGAAATGATGTGGGATACGCTCTGTCGACTCTCTCAGCTACCGGGGGAAACCCTGATTTGCTCGGGTCACGAATATACCGAAGCCAACACCAGGTTCGCGCTCACCGTGGATCCCGACAATGACGATCTCGTGGCACGGCAGGACGCGATCCGGCGTGCGCGACAGGCGGGACGGGCAACTGTCCCGGCGAAATTATCGCTTGAATGTGCGACCAATCCATTTCTGCGCGCCGGAAATCCGTCGATTAAACGTGCCGCCGGGATGGCAGCGGCTTCGGATCTGGAGATGTTTGCCGAACTGCGCCGACGCAAGGACAACTTTTAGCGCATCGAACGTGCCGGCGAGAGCCTGGTGGTGCCAAATCCACCAGGCTTCCTGTTATCCTGACATGATACGGGAAGGCAGGCGGCAATTGAGGATCTGTCGCTCCGCTCGTGGCGGCGCACTTGCGTTTCAACCCGTATCACTTTATGGTCGTCCCATATGTGGCGCAGAAGTAACGAGACCCTCCGTGCCGCGCCAAATTTGCTGGAGACGCCACGTTGCCACCTGCATTCTCTCCTGAGTTAGAGAAAGCGATCCATGAGTCAATGAGTCGTGCGCGCGCACAGCGCAGTGAGTATGTTTCACTTGACCATCTGCTCATCGCACTCATTGATGAGCCTTCGGCCAATCATGTCATGCAGGCCTGTGGTGTTGATCTTGCCAAACTGAAGGAACGACTCGAGCAACATTTTCGTGACGTTCTCCCCACCGCCAATCCTTTGGATTCTCATGAATCCGAACCGATGCCGACACCCAGTTTTCACCGTGTTTTGTCGCGTGCCCTTGAACATCTCAAGTCTGCTGGCCGATCAACCGTGACGGGGGCGAATGTCCTCGTTGCCATTTTTGGCGAACGCAAGAGCACAGCCGTAAAATATCTCAATGATGCCGGGATGACTCGGTACGATGCGGTTAACTTCATCTCACATGGAATCGCCAAGAACCCGCGCTACCGAACGGCGCCGACAGTTGTCGGCGCGGACGCGGTCGACAATGATAACGAGAGTGATGACAGCGGCGCAAAGGGCAAAGAGAATCAATCAGCGCTTGAGAAATTTTGTGTCAATCTGAACGACAAGGCACGTGAAGGTGAGATTGATCCGTTGGTGGGCCGCGGCAAGGAAGTTGAGCGATGCTTCAAGGTCTTGCTGCGTCGCACCAAAAATAATCCATTGCTGGTGGGTGATCCCGGAGTCGGTAAAACGGCGATCGTCGAAGGAATCGCCAGACAGATGAGCGAAGACACATCGCCTCAGGCGATGGCAAATACGGTGATCTATTCACTTGACATGGGAGCCCTGTTGGCAGGTACGCGCTATCGTGGAGACTTTGAAGAGCGGATTAAAGGTGTTTTAAAGGAGATTCAGGAAGTTCCACACGCAATTCTCTTCATCGATGAAATCCATACTGTCGTTGGTGCAGGCGCAACCAGCGGCGGATCAATGGATGCCTCAAATCTTCTCAAGCCCAGTCTGCAGGGAGGTGATTTGCGCTTCATCGGTTCGACAACACACAAGGAATTCAAGAAGTATTTTGAAAAAGATCGCGCACTGTCCCGTCGATTTCAGAAGATTGACGTCAGCGAACCCACGCGGGACGAAACCATCGCCATTCTGCGCGGACTCAAGCGACATTATGAAGAACATCATGAAGTACGCTACACCGAGGAAGCTGTGAAATCAGCAGTGGATCTCAGTGGCCGCTATATCGGTAATCGCCGTTTTCCCGACAAGGCAATCGATGTGATTGATGAGGCCGGCGCAGCGCAGCGCCTGATGCCGCCATCACGACGGCGCAAGACCATCAGTCCCAATGAAATCGAAGAAATCGTTGCATTGATGGCGCGTATTCCGTCGCGACGCCTGACCCGTGGTGACAGTGAACTCCTGCGTGACCTCGAAACCAATTTGAAACATGTGGTTTTTGGTCAGGATGAGGCGATCTCAGCGCTCTCTGCGGCGATTAAATTGAGTCGTGCCGGTCTACGCGACGCTGAAAAACCTGTCGGTTCCTACCTGTTCGCTGGCCCGACTGGCGTGGGCAAGACCGAGTCGGCACGGCAACTGGCTGATACGCTGGGCGTCGAATTACTGCGTTTTGATATGTCCGAATATATGGAAAAACACGCTGTCTCTCGTCTTATCGGGGCACCGCCTGGCTATGTCGGATTTGACCAGGGGGGCTTATTGACTGACGGTGTGGATGAAAATCCGCATTGCGTTTTGCTGCTTGATGAAATCGAAAAGGCCCATATCGACGTGACCAATATTTTGCTGCAGGTGATGGATCACGGCAAATTGACTGATCATTCGGGTCGGACTGTTGATTTTCGCAATGCGATCTTGATCATGACCACAAATGCCGGAGCTGCCGAACAGGCCAAGGAAGCTGTTGGATTTGCCCGCGAGCGACGCGATGGTGAAGATACTGCCGCGATTGAAAAACTCTTCACCCCGGAATTTCGTAACCGCCTGGATGCAATTATCAGCTTCAAGCCGCTGGGCATGGAGACTGTGATGCGCGTCGTCGAGAAGTTTGTCGACCGCCTTGAAGCCCAATTGTTTGAACGCAATGTCCAGATTGAATTGACCGAAAATGCCATTCGCTGGCTGGCAAAACGCGGTTATGATCCCAAGATGGGGGCTCGCCCGTTGGAAAGACTCGTGCAAAACGAGATCAAAAAACAACTCGCTGACGAAATTCTTTTTGGCAGTTTGCAACAAGGGGGACTGGTCACAGTCAAGCTCGAGGACGACAAACTCGCACTCGAATTTCAGCAACATAAGCCGAAGCGAATCACCGGACAGAAGGTCCCGTTGATCACCTAACCACAGTCGAAGTCAATGATCCGACGATGCGCGGCACGCAATCCGCATATCCGTCGATACACGTTGGGTCTATCCCAACGTCGGTACATAAAGTCCCACAGGATTCTCACCCAGATTATCGCAAATTCTCAGGTTGATTGACGCGCCACACCATGGCAGTGCCGGGGTCAAGTGGACGGTTTTAACGAAGGACTCCGCCGAAACCGACCCCGGAAAGGATCATGGTATCTTCGTTGGGATAGACCCCACGTTCCGAGATTGCCGCAAGGTGTGGGGCAGTTGTCATTTGTCACAAATAACTTCAGTGAGGGTTGTGTCCACCGCTCACGGCGGCGGATTCTTTCCCGCTTTGAGGGCGCGATAGACCGACATGCGTGAGATCCTGAAAGACCTGGGCTGGCAGGAGAACCAGCCTGTGACCTTCATGACGGATGGCGGGGACACAGTCATCAACATGGCCCCGTTCATGGCCCCGGCATCCGACCATATCCGCGACGGGTTCCCGATCACCATGCGGATCACAGTCCGGCGGCAATATGTGAAGGGACTGGCGCATCACCATGACGACGCGGCCAAGGAGCTGGACCGGGATCTCCGCCGGATCAAGGGCTTCCTCTGGCACGGCAACCGGCATGAGGGGCAGGCATTCATCGCAGATCTGGTGGATGATCTGGATGACATCAAGACGACTTATGCCAGCATCAGGTCCCGCGCAAAGCCGCCGGCGAATTCCAGACCGACATCGCAAACAACGTGACACATGCAAACACTGGTATCCCGATCTGGCAACCCACGCCGAAACCCGAATGGCCGCCTGAATGGCCCCACCACACTCTGCGGGACCTCCCTATCTCCGGACCCATCAGCTTGCGGCAAGTGCGGCCTCAATCGCTTTCATGGACAAGAAGAGACGGTTGGGGTGCTGATCGGGATCGATCGGCGCGAACCCCAAGCGTTCATAGAATGCCATGCGTTCAGCATGATGCGCATCGTCGAGCACATCCAGAACGACCGCAGTCGCGCCAATGTCGGTTGAGACGGAAAGCGCGCGGGCAAGAGTGTCGGCCATGAGGGCGCTGCCCAGACCTTGTCCATGCCAATTTACATCTGTTCCAAGTGCCACAAGGCAGATTGCGGGGATCGGGTGTCGCTCTCGCCGGGAGGTGAGGGCACCTGCCGACGTTGGATCCACAGAATGAGCCGCCAGTCCGTAAAACCCAACCAACGTGCCGTCGTCGGCCACAGCACACCGAACACGCAACCTGTTGCGTTTGATCTGGTCGGAGATGCTTGCGCTGAACCACCGGTCCATTGCGGGCACGCCGCAGGAAAAACCAGACCGATCATGCCGGGATGGATCAAAAGACTCGACTGTAATCCGGGTCTCAGTTGTCACGAAGGAGGTCGGACCGCCGCTTGAAGAGCTGCGCGAGCGCATCATTGAGGGCTCTCGGCTGGTCCAGTGCTGCCGCAAATCGGTCGAAAGCCTGATCGGAGAGAACGGTCTGGTGCGTGGCGGCCGCGATGGCCTGCGCCTCGCGGTAGGCAACGGATGTGATGAATGTCGAGGTATCCATGCCAACAGACCGCGCGGCCATTTCGATGACTTCTAAAACGGAAGGCTTCAAACGCAGATCCTTGCGGAAGGATTTGGGTTCGTGGATGCCTGCTGTGCTGTCTGCGCCGGGTATCATGTGGCAACTCCTTTCACCGCAACATATGTACATTGTACGTACAGATCAAGTCACGACGCTCAGTTTTGCATCGTTTCTGATCGCGCTGGTGGTCTCTGAGGCCCCATAGAATGGTTTCTTCGTAGAACCACGCTGATATGGATGGACCGCTGAGATGTCTCGATGATGTCATCCTGCGATTCCGCGCAACATCATGACCGTGTCGGGATGCCGGCCGTGATTGCGACGGTGGATCAGACTGATATTCGCGGGTTGGTGTAGCGCGTCAATCAACCTGAGAATTTGCGACAAACAGGGTAAGAATCCTGGGGAGCGGCGGATGGCGGGATCAGGACGGAGATCACACTACACCCGGACAACGGAGATGACCTCTCCCCGGCGACGCCGAGAGGCGACGTCCAACGACAATCGGGCCCTGTCAAGACATTTCCGGATCGGCGAAGCCGGGCCTCTGCCGCGATCACCGCACACTGTCGAACATGGCGTTGTGTATCGGATGGTGACAACAGACGGGCGTCAACGATCCCCCCAACGCCCGAAAGGGGTGCGCATGACCCTGACCCCACAGCATCTCAAGACAGTGAGAGCGATTGATGCCCAAGCTGGCAAATTGCTCAAACGCGGCGGCGAGGAAGCGCTTCTGGGCGGCCTGCATGACCTGATGCGGCGATTCAAGCCGGTCCCGGAAGCCGCGGGTCCGGGCGAGCTGGACCGTCTGAGCGGCGACTATCCCCATTTCGGCCAGTTTGCGGCACTGCTGTCTGATCTGGCCGGTGCGATACAGGCCGGGGTGTTCGATGCGGAGATTGGACGCAAGTGAGGCGATCCGGGGGGTGGTCCGTCAAAACAGCCTTGAAACTCTATGAATGCCCCTCTCACCCAGATTGACGCGCTATACTTGGCACCCGCACAGATCACATGCAACTGCCCCACACTTTGCGGTACTCTCCCACGTTCCGCCAATTGCGAACCCGATGAGACCGACAAAAAGGAGGCGGGCGCAGCAATTGCACCCGCCTCTGTCTCCGTGCAACTAGGAGGAGAATTGCACGGTGGGAGAAAGACTTAGAAACTCAGTTACTTGGCCGCACCGAGGACGATTTCAGCTGACTCGATCTGGGTCCGTTTCGCAATCTCGGTGTAGGCTGCGATATGTTCAGCAGCTGATTCAACGGTCGCCGATGTGAGATCCTTGGCAGCGCTTGAAAAGCTCTCGGGATCCTGTCCGGCACGAAAAGTCACTTTTGACCGCTCAAGCGATTCCAAAGCCCATTGACCAGTCAATTCGGCCACACTTCCAGTTGCTTTCAGCCCGGCAACCACCAACGCTTCACTGGTCTCGAGGGACTTTCGGGCCGCCTCATAGACTGCCGCTGGATCGAATGGATTGCGCGGGAATACATCTGCCCAGGCAGTCGCAAACTCTTCAAATTTCTTCATTGCTCGTTTCCTAACAGGTCGCTTCATCATTGATGCCTGTCATATAGATGCTGCAATGCAGCATTGCAAGAGAAAAATGCTGCATTGCAAAAATTTTTGTGCGGGACTTATGATAACAGACCACGGAGTCGCGACAATCGTGGCCACTGACTGTCGCGTCCATTCACTGCCAACCGAATCGCCTTCTCCTGGCCGACCAGTACCACCAGGCGACGCCCCCGAGTGACGCCGGTATAGAGGAGTTTTCTTCTGAGCATAATGTAATGTTGGCTCATGATGGGAATGACAACGGCCGGAAATTCTGATCCTTGACTCTTGTGGATGGTCACCGCATAGGCTGGCATGAGACTGTCAAGATTATCAAAGCCCAGCTCGACCTGTCGTCCATCAAAATTGACTGTGATCGTTTCCTTGTCTCTGCGAATCGCCACCACAAAACCAATGTCACCATTAAACACCGACACTTCGTAATTGTTGTGGGTCTGCATCACCTTGTCACCAACGGCGAATTCTCGCCCAAATTTTTCGACGGTTTGGTTGCGGTCCGGCACCAGCTCAGCCTGTAGTAGCCGGTTGAGCTCCTGTACCCCGAGCGATCCACGAATCATTGGGCTCAACACCTGTGAGTCCTGAATAGGATCCAGGCCAAAGCGATCGGGAATACGCTCGCAAATCAACTTAAGAACTTTATCCTGCGCATCTTCCGGTTCCTCTGCTGGAACAAAGTAAAAGTCGCTGTCTTCACGCGGGCGAGACAATTCCGGCATGCGACCGGCATTGATCTGGTGCGCATTGGTGACGATGCGACTCGCCGCTGCCTGGCGAAACACTTCCACCAGACGGACGACATTAACCGAGCCGGATTCAATAATATCATCCAGCACTTTTCCCGGACCAACAGATGGCAATTGGTCGATATCACCCACCAGGACAATAGCCGCCTGATCCGGAACCGCTTGAAGAAGCGCTCGCATCAATTGCACATCGATCATTGAGGCTTCGTCAATCACCAGAAAATCGCATGCGAGAGGGTGTTCCCTGTCATAACGAAAACCTCCGGTTTCCGGATCAAAATGCAACAATCTGTGAATTGTCGCTGCGGAACGTCCTGTTGCTTCTGACAATCGCCGCGCGGCGCGACCGGTCGGTGCGCCGAGTTTGATTCGGACTTTCACAGCTGCAAGAATTTTAAGGATGCTGTTGACAATCGTGGTCTTCCCAACTCCTGGACCACCGGTGATAACTGTAAACTTACCGGAAACCGTCAGGCGAACAGCGTGGGATTGACTCTTGCCAAGGCGAATACCACTCTTCTGCTCAAACCAGGGGATCACCTTGCTCTCATCAATCTGTTTCCATGGCGGCGTACCTTGTCTCAAAATCCTGATACGTTCGGCAATTGATTCTTCGGCTGCGAGCAGATGCGGCAAAAACGCACACGGATGACCGTCAACCGTGCATTCGGTCAAACCACCGTTTGCCAATTCAGCCTGCAAAGCGTGTTGGACAAGATGACTCCGAACCTCGAGCAGATCTGCGGTCTGTTCAAGCAACTCGTCGATGCGCTTTCCGCAACTTCCCTTGTCTGCCGCTTCCTGTGTCAAATGGATGAGCCCGGCGCGAACCCGTCGTAAATCAGCGCGATCAAAGCCCAGCTTCATGGCGATGGCATCAGCAGTCCTGAAGCCAATGCCACGAATATCGTTAACAAGAATATAAGGGTTGTCGCCGACTGCCTTGATCGTCGTCGCACCGTAAGCCTTGAAAATGCGAGTCGCGAGCGCGGCACCGATCCCGTGATCGTGCAGAAACAGCATGGTGTCGCGTTGCCCACGGTGACGATCCCACGCATCCTTGATTTTCCGGGCGCGCTTGGCACCAATTCCTTCGACTTCTCGTAATCGACGGGGCTCGAACTCAATCACATTGAACAGTTCTGTCCCAAAATGGTCGACAAGTTTGTCGGCGTAGACCCGGCCGATTCCGTCAATGGCTTGCGAACTCAGATAGGTCCGCATTCCCTGTTGGCTTTGCGGTGATGACGCGTGGATAAATTCAGCAGAGAATTGGCGGCCGAACTTCTTGTGATGCACCCAACTGCCAGCAGCTGAAATTGTCTCTCCTTCGCTGATTGCCGGGGCACGACCGACAACGGCGATGGAGTCGGAGACACCGCGCACCTGAACCGACAAGACAGAATATCCATTATCTTCATTATGGAAGATAACACGTTTCACCTCGCCCGAAATCGTCACGGCATCGTGATCAGTTCCTGTCGATAAGCTGTTGATTTTACACTCCACAAACCACAACAAGCATCAAAGAGTATTCCCGGCTAAAACGTCAAGGTTCAGTCAGTTTGAACTCGATTCGCCGATTCCTTGACCTCCCCTCCGGCGTTTCATTCGACTCCAGTGGACGAAACTCCCCAAATCCCGTCGCGACAACCCGGTTGGGAGGAAAATCATACTCCTCAGTCAACAGACGGACAACCGACAGTGCGCGCGCCTGGCTGAGACCCCAATTGTCGACATATTCTGTACCCTCCCGCAGGCTCTGATCATCTGTATGTCCGTCCACTCTGAGCGCCCAATCAATATCAGCAGGAAAACCCTCGGCAACCTCCGTAATGAGACGTGCGACCTGACCAATCTCCTGTTTGCCAACCTCCGAAAGCTCCGCCTCCCCCGATTCAAACAGGACTTCGGCGGCCAGCACAAATCGGTCTCCGGTGATGCTGACTCCCGCCCGCCCTTCAAGCACCTGCCGTAACCGACCAAAAAAATCCGAGCGAAATTGTTCAAGATTTCGCTTTTCGCGCTCGAGCCGTTGACGCTCCCTCTCTTCCAGCTTTCGCCGGTTCTCTGCCTCTGCTGCCTTTTCTGCCAGGGCTGAATTGAGTTGTTGTCCAAGAGAGGAGATTTGTGCCTGCGATTCGCTGTTCCGCGCTTCAGACTGATCAAGTGTCGATTGCAGGTTCGCCAGTTGGGTGCGCAATTCGCTCAACTGGCGGTTGAGTTCAATCGTCTGTGCATCGGCCCGCTCTTTCAGGCGGGCGAGACGATCGATCTCTGCACGTGTTTGAATTCCTTCCTCTTCGCGGGCGGCACGCACCGTGGCCAATTCGTCTGCGAGCGATTCAACCTGTGTCTTCAAGCTCGACACGACATTATCCTGTGCCACAATTCTGCGTTGACGGCGATCTGATTCCTCCGACAGGTTACCAAGCGAAATTCTGAGTTCTTTGATCTCTTCCAATCTCCAGAGAATTTGCTGATCAGCCGCTGACAACCGCGACAGGACTGCCCGTCTCGCCTCCTGTTCCTCCTCCAGCGAGCGACTCAGAGTGGCGGTGCGTTCTTCGGTGTCGCCCAGTCTGATTTCGAGCAGTGCATTGGCGTCTTCAATGGCCCTTAAAGACTGACGTAATGTCTCAATCAGCGAACTGTCTACTTCTGATTGGCGCACCAATTGATCAATCTCGGTTTGTTTTTGCGCCTGGGTCCTGTCGGCACGTTCGAGGTCCGCCGTTAATGATTCGATCTGCTGCTCAGCGGTGCGCAGATTGGCACTGGAATCGTCGGCTTTTTGGCGAACCTCAGCGAGTTGTTCTGTCTCGGTCGCAAGTTCAGTTTGCAGACGTGTAGCCAGCGCTTGAAACTCGCGTTTCTGATCCTGCAATGCGGCAATGAGATCAGCCTGCTGTTTTTTTTCTCTTTGGAGGATTGCAAGCAGATCCGCCAACGATTGGATCTCACTCTCCTGACGCTGCACTGTCGCCTCTGATTCGGTTCTCTGGCGTGCCAAATTGTCCCGTGTTGTTTCCAATTCATCGTTCAGCGCTGCGACCTGCATTCGAAAAATCTCGACGCGCTGTTCATATTCTGCCAATTTTGTGAGTTTCTCATCAAGATCCTCCCGCAACTGCATCTGCGCCAACTCCGATTCGCCGATGCGATTGGTGAGGTTGGCAATCTGTGCTTCATCGCTTTCATTGCGTGCAGTCAGGATGACAATCTGCTCTGATAAGCCCGCCAGCGCATCGTCCCGCTCCTGCAATTGGCTGGTCAAATCGTCAATCTGCGCTTCATCGCTTTTGCGTCTTGTGGTGAGTTGTCCGATCTGTACAGTCAGGCGCTCAAGCGTGTCATCCTGCGACCGGAGTCGGTCGGTCAGATCATCAATCTGCCTGGTTTGCTGTGCCAATTCATCAGATTGCGTGCTGATCGTTCCACTGAGTGTAAACTGAACGATCATGAACATGGACAGGACAAACATGAAGACCAGCAACAGGCCCGTCATGGCATCGACGAATCCGGTCCAGATTGATGAGGTGACGCGCTGGCCTGTCCGCCGCAACAGAGCCATGGATCACTCCTCCGGTCCGTGTGGGTCTATCCCCTCCTGACGTCGCCGCTGTGGTGCGCGCCGCGGTGCCTGCCCACGTATCGTGGCAGAGAGCGTTTGTATTTCCTCGTGAAGTCGTTGAAGCATATCCTGCCGAGAGGCCAGATTGTCCTCGTTCATTCTCAACAGTTGCACGTCAATACTGCGAAGCAGCATGCGGGATTCTTCGTCAGATAGATCAATTGCGGCCTTGGCCAACAATTCACTGATCTGATTCTGTCGTTCCATCAGATCCTGGAGCAGCTGGGCAATTGGTGGGCCCTCATGACTGCGCGCTTCCTGAAACTCAGTCAGTCGTTCGATACGATCAGCAAGAGATGCCATGGAGTCCGTCAATCCCGCAACGGCATGAATCGTTTGCAGCCGTTCCTCCTCCACACGACCGAGGGTATCATGCAGAGCCGTCAGATGTTCCAGAAGGGCCGCAATTGCCGTTTCTGACAGTGTTTGTTCACCGCTTTCAGAGTCAATCAGAGATTGACCGAAACCGACTTTGGTGATTCCCGAAATCCACTCTTCCAGCTCCCGATAAAAACGGTTCTGGCTGTGACCGGCAAATAAATCCAACAACCCAACCACCAGGGATCCCGCCAATCCGAGCAGTGATGAGGAAAAAGCTGTGCCCATTCCACTCAACTGTTTTTCGAGTCCTGCCGTCAATTGACTAAAGACCCGCAGACCGCCGGCGCCCTCAGGGGCCAAAGAACGAATGGTATCAACGATGGCAGGAATTGTGATGGCGAGTCCAAAAAAGGTCCCAAGTAATCCAAGAAATATCAGTAGGCTTGAAAGATAGCGCGAAATATCACGCGCTTCATCCATGCGTGAAGCAACAGTGTCCATAATTGACCGTGCTGATGTCGTGGAAATCTGGGTGAGTGCCGAGCGGCTGCCAAGCATTCCCGCCAAAGGCGCAAGCAACCGGGGTGGACGGCCACGCAGCAAGCGTAGAATTCCGCCTGGCGGGGAGTCCTGAAGAAAACTCTCAACCCACAAGACAGCGGTGGCTATCTGGGCCAGTTGCCAGAAACAGGCAAGAACACCGATGAGAAACACACCGAGGATGACACCGTTCAGATACCGGTTCGCCAAAAAGATCGGCTCAACGAAGCCGAATGCGGTATACGCCCCGCCTGCCACCAGCCCTAAAGCCAGCAACATGAGGAGTGCCTGCTGTAAAGGCATGGCGAACTGGGGCTGATCCCCGCGCTGCCCGATCTTCATGGGCGCTGCTCCAACCGCCTCAGAATGCCCCCTCTGTAAATTGAAACTATTTGCATATCAACCATCGTCATGAGGCGGGGGAGTGATTCCCATCACCCGCCCCACGACTGGTTTGGGAATTATATACCTGACTACCCATCGTACCATAGGGAGTGGTTACGAGTGATTGATAATAGAATATGTAGTGGCTCGGGTAGTTAAGTATATAATCCCCAAAGAAATTGAGGCTGCGGTTCGGCGGTTGACCACAACCACGGTTGAAACCAACATTTCTTCGGCCGGGTTCGTGCAGACGGATCTGTTCGGGATTCTCGATTCAGCCAGCATCGAACGGCGTGAATTGCTGCGCAAACACGGGGCCAGCGACCGAGGCCCTGGTGGCGTGCCGGATCAAACTCTCGGACTGGATCCTGGCGGCCATCGACGGGGGCCATCTGATCACGCTGGATCGGCGTTATTTTGATCTGCGTTCGCCGTTGGATCGTCGGCTCTACCAGATCATCCGCAAACATTGCGGCAGTCAAAAAAATGGGAGATCGGTCTCCCCAAACTGTATCTGAAGAGCGGCTCATTGTCGCCGCTGCGGGAGTTCCGCCGCCAGATCCGCCAGTGTGTGGCGCGCTGGGACCAACGCCTCGACACCGAAGGGGAGAGTTTCCTCGGCTATCAGATGGTCTATGACGCCGCACGTGACATGCTCACCGTGCGCCCGCGCCACGCCTTCCGGGCGGTGGACTGGCCGCTCCCCTTCACCGAGGGGCTGGAAAAGATCTACCGCCGTGAGCTGCCCGGCTGCGATCCCGCCGATGTCTTCTCGCAGTTCAACAAGTTCGCGATCGCCCGGGGCGCGCCGCCCCGGAATGTCTACGGGGCGCTCACAAACTGGTGCCGCCAGTCCGCCCAGGATCCGGACTTCCTGCGCCGCCTGATGCCCGATGATCCGGGTCTCCCCGATGCGTGAGGGCGACTCACATGTTCCCGGCCACAGATCGATCGGTCGCGGGACTGAGGCCCGCCGGTGGCCTATCAATGTTACACACTTGACTCTTCATCGTTCTCCTGCCGTAACTGCTCACCCCCATGATTCCGTCCTGATGCCGGGCCGCCCGCAGGCGCGGG
>JAPOTI010000067.1 GCA_026709265.1 Paracoccaceae bacterium
AAAAGGCCGTTGACTGCCTCTACGAAGGTAGCTGATAACGGGGGCAAGTAGTTACCTTTTGGGTATGGTTGGATATCTTAAAAAACGCGAAAACGCTGCGCTCAATGTGACCCGGGCAATGGAACCCCTGCGCACGTGACATGAGAAGATGAGGTCAGAGACACCGGTCCCACGATCGACTCTCCCTCCCGCCGGCTCTCGACCAGACGGTGGGTCACATAGGGCGAACTGTCCTTGGCGGCATTGGTGCGGGTTCGAACAAGAACAACAAGAACAATAAACATACTCCAGAGGGTCAGCAGAAGGACCGTTGTGGCGCGTCAATCAACCTGAGAATTTGCGTCAATCAGGGTGAGAATCTGAAGTCACGGCAGATGCTGCCCTTTCCCCGCGGGGAGGAGGGGCAGAAAAATTCCGTAAGACGCCCCGTTTGACGGCTGTGACCGTTCGGGCTCAAGGCCGCAATCCTTCATTCCAATGGGAGAGCCGCATGCCCGACGACATGTATCAGACAACACTGACATTCAATTATGCTGCTTTGACTGCTGCCGCTGCCACAGCAAGATCCTGAAGACCGACTCCCGTGCCATCAAAGAGGGTGATTTCGTCTTCCGAACAGCGTCCCGGATGTGTCCTGTTGATCACCGCACCAATCGGTGTGATGTCGCCTTCGGAAATTGTCCTGGCCTTGATCGCATGCTGTGCTTCTCCAATCGTCATCGACTGCGCGATCTCATCGGTAAAGAGTGTTGCTTTCTCACAGAGCACCGGATCGACTTCCTGCTTGCCTGTGGTGTCGGTTCCCATACAGGCAATATGGGTTCCTGGCCTGATCCAATCCGCCATCAAGAGGGGCTCGAAAGCTGAAACGATCGTAATGATGACATCAGCCCGTGCGCCAACCTCCTCGGCAGAAACCGATTCGAACTCCAAGCCGGCTTCGGTCGCTGCAGCGGCCAGAGTCTTGAGCTTCTCCGGGCTTCGGTTCCACGCGACGACGGACTCAAAGCCACGCTGTTCGACCGCTGCACGCAGCTGGAAAGGTGACTGATGCCCGGCACCCACCATTCCCAGAGTTTTTGAGTCTTGCCGCGACAAATGCGCGATTGACACAGCCGCAGATGCGGCGGTACGGACTGCAGTGAGATAATTTCCGGCCACGAGGGCGCTCAGCTGTCCGGTATCCGGGTCAAACAGGAACACCGTCGATTGGTGGTTCGTCAGGCCTTTCTCAGCATTGCCGGGCCAGTAACCGCCTGACTTCACCCCGAGCGCCATTCCAGCCCGATCGAAACCGGACTTGAACCCATAAAGCGCATCTGCATGACCGATGGCTTCCCGAACAACAGGGAAGTTATATGCATCGCCGCGGGCCATCGCTCCAAACACATTTTCAACTGCATCAAAGGCTGTTTTCCGTCCGACTAACCGTTTGCAATCAGCTTCGGACAAGATCAGGGGTCCAGTTTCTGCCATATTGGGGGTCTCCGGGATATTTCACGAGCCAGCAGAGCCAGCCCGCGGTTCAGTTCAGGTTGAGATTCAGTAGGCTTTGCCGCGCGCTGACACAGGCCACAGGGTTTCAACAACGCCGTTGCGGACCCCGACATACCAGTCATGAACATTGCAGGTTGGATCACAATGTCCAGGCACGAGGCGCAATTTGTCATTGACCTCGAGGGCGCCATCCGGATCTTCAATCACGCCGTGCTCGTCCGAACATTTGACATATTTAACGTCGTCGCGCCGGAAGATGAACGGCAGCCCCGAATCCACGGACTGCGCCTTGAGACCAGCATCGCATATCGCTTTATCAGCCTTGGCATGTGACATCACTGAAGTCAGCAGGAAAAGAGAGTTCTCCCATTCGCCTTGGTCAATGCGCTTTCCATCCTTGTCGAGAATGCGGCCATAGTCCGCATCCATGAAGGCATACGAGCCGCACTGGAGCTCATTATAGACACCTGATGTGCCCTCAAAATAGTAGCTGCCGGTGCCACCTCCCCCGACGATGTCACATTCGAGCCCCACATCCTTCAGGGCGTCAACGGCTTCCTTGACCATCGCGACAGCAATGTCGATCTTGGCCTTTCGGTCCTCGTAATTGTCCATATGCTGCATTGCGCCCTGGTAGGCTTGAATCCCGGCAAATTTCAGGCGATCGGCTGCATCGATTGCTTGTGCGATTTCGACGACTGCGGCGGCAGTGGTGACTCCACACCGGCCCGCGCCACAATCAATCTCGACCAGACATTCAATCTCTGTCCCATGACGGACAGCAGCAGCCGAGAGTTCCGCCGCATTCGCGGCATCATCAACGCAGCAGATGGTGCGCGCCCCGAGTTTCGGGATGCGCGCCAGCCGGTCAATCTTTGCCGGATCGCGAACCTGGTTGGAAACCAGGACATCGTTGATTCCACCACGGGCGAAGACCTCGGCCTCGCTGACTTTCTGACAACAGACACCACAGGCACCACCAAGATCCACCTGCAGTCTGGCGACATCGACGGATTTATGCATTTTCCCGTGTACACGGTGCCGCACGCCGTGTTCTTTTGCCCAATCCCCCATCTTCTTGACATTACGCTCGAGGGCATCAAGGTCGAGTACCAGACAGGGCGTTTGGATTTCACTTTCCTTCATCCCTACAGCCGCCGGGATGTCGTAGCCGACTTCCAGCCCATTATTTGTGACATGCACATTCATTTGCCTTCTCCTTTTTCAAGTTATGTCCATGGCAACTTGTCGAGATCGACATTGCCACCGGTAATAATGACCCCGACTCGTTTGCCAGCAAAAATATCAGGATTCTTGAGGATAATTGCCAGCGGTACAGCGCAACTTGGTTCGATCACCACCTTGAGTCGCTTCCAACTGATCTTCATCGCATCAATGATCTCCTGTTCACTGGCAGTCAGTATGTCGGCGACGTACCGGGATACGAAATGCCATGTGAGTTCTTTGAGGGGGACTTTCAATCCGTCGGCGATCGTGTCCGGAGCGTCGTCGGCAATGATGCGGCCCGCTTTGAGTGAACGCATCGCATCATCAGCCTGTTCGGGCTCTGCTGCAAAAATCTGGACATTGGTTGCGATTGAACTGACCGTCAAACACGTGCCGGAAATCATGCCACCACCCCCGATCGGCGCGACAAGAATGTCGAGATCATCGACCTGTTCCAGGAATTCCCGTGAGCAGGTTGCCTGGCCGGCAATCACTCTGGGATCATTGTAGGGATGGACAAAGTCTCCCCCTGTTTCCGCCTGCACCTTTGCAAAAACCTCTTCCCGGGATGATGTTGATGGCTCACATTCGGTAATTTTTCCGCCATAGCCGATCACCGCGTCTTTCTTGGCCTGTGGCGCTGTGTGTGGCATCACCACATTGCAGGGAATTCCACGTCGCCCCGCGGCATAGGACAGGCAGAGAGCATGATTGCCGGAGCTATGCGTGGCAACACCTTTTTTTGCCGCCGCCTCGTCGAGACCAAAAACCGCATTAGTCGCACCGCGTACCTTGAAAGCCCCGGGTGGCTGCAGACTCTCGCATTTGAAGAAGAGTTGAGCACCCGTTTGTGCATCGAGCGCGTCATTTGTCAGAATTTCAGTTCGGCGGATATGCGGGGCAATGCGCTCATGCGCCGCTGTGACATCCTGCCAGTCGGGAATTTGATTCATTGTTCTGTCCTTGCCGCGATAAGTTTGATGTGCCGATCAGTTTGTCGACCGGTAATATTCCTGGGCTGCCCGTACCCCTGATCCGGGTTTGACCGGGTAGCCAAGATCAGCCATGCCCATCTCGACGGCGGACAGTCCACCAAGGATCATGACCTCAGTGATAGAGCCAAGATGACCAATGCGGAAGGCTTTGCCGTCCATTTCACCGAGACCAACACCAAATGACACACCGTATCGATTGTAAATGTGGTTGGTCAGTTCATTCGAGTTGAAACCCTCTGGAACATAGATGGCACTGACCGTGTCAGACTCAAGCTCCGGTCGTTTCGCGGCGAGTTCAAGTCCCCAAGCCTGAATCGCAGCACGAACGCCAGAGGCCATCCGGTGATGTCGCGCGAAGACATTGTCAACCCCTTCCTCAAGGAGCATATTCACACTCTCTCGCAGCCCCATCATGATTTGCAACGGTGGTGTGTAAGGATAACCCCCGACTTGGTTGGCATCCCGCATCATGTGAAAGTCAAGGAAGGCGCGCGGACATGTCGCATCGCGGGCCGCCCTGAGTGCTTTCTGGCTGACCGCAATGATCGCCATACCCGTCGATAGCATGAAGCCTTTTTGGCTCCCGCTGACCGCGAGATCCACACCCCATTCGTCCATGCAGAAGTCCATTGAGGCCAGCGAAGAGACGCAGTCAACATAGAGCATTGCGGGATGGCGGGCAGCATCCATTGCGCGCCGCACCGCCGCAACATCTGATTTGACACCGGTTGCCGTTTCATTATGCGTGACCAGAACAGCCTTGATACGATGTTCTGTATCGGCTGCGAGTGCCGCGCCAAGAAGATCGACCGGAGCGCCTTCGCCCCATTCACGCTCGATGACGTCCACATCCAGTTTGTGACGCCGACAGAGGTCAATCCACTTGTGTGAAAACAGACCGAAACGTGAGGTGAGAACTTTATCGCCAGGGGACAATGTATTGGTCACCGCTGCCTCCCAACCCCCTGTTCCCGAAGCGGGAAAGGTGATGATCTCACCCGTGCGTGTCTTGAAGACTGTCTTCAGGTCCGCGAAGAGCGGCGCGAGGAAGTCAACGAAATCTGGCGAGCGATGGTCCGTTGTCTGGACGTCCATCGCTTTGCGAATGCGATCCGGCATGTTTGTCGGGCCGGGAATAAAAATAGGATTCTGGCCGCTCATTTGTGACTCCTCAACTCAATCTGCATCTCACCTAAGCGCACGGAACGTCCATGTCAAGCATTATTGAAATAATATTTCAAAAAAATATTTACACTTATTGTCAATTATTAATAGATTTTTTAGCCATATAGTGTAAAGTTTGAAAAAATGTTATCATGTACATATTTGAAGTTCATTGCAGGAATTTCAAGGGAAGGGAGTGGACTGGTGAGTGAATCCATGCGGCGTGGACGTCCACGAAAGCAGGGCCAGGACTCAGACGGCACGCCGGTATTGGCTTTGGACCGGGGGTTGAAGCTGCTGTCTCTTCTTTCGCAAGAAAGTCGGACATCGCTGAAGGAAATTTCGCTGCGTGCGGGGATTCCGCCTCCGACAGCGCATCGGTTGTTGATGACATTGCAGAATCGCGGTTTTGCCGAGTTCGATGAATTTACGCAGAGCTGGATGATCGGTGTGGGTGCCTACCGTATCGGTGCCGGGTATCTCAATCAGCTCAATCTGATCGAAGAAGCGCAGAGTGTGATGCATGACCTGATGTCTGAGACCGGAGAGACAGCGAATCTGGCAGTGCATCGCAATGGTGACGCAATCTTTGTCAGTCAGGCCGAGACATGGCATCCGATCCGTGCATTTCATTTGCCCGGTGCACGGGTAAATATGCATGCGTCGGCGGCGGGCAAGGCCATATTGGCACAAATGTCGCAGCATGAGGTTGAATCATTGTTGCAGCGGCGCGGGTTGCCGGAATTTACCAGCAAGTCCCTGACTCGACCGGTCGAATTGTTTGCTCAACTCGAGGAGATCCGGGTGCGGGGCTGGGCCCTCGATGATGAGGAACGTTACGAGGGGATGCGTTGCATTGCCGCGCCGATATTTGGTCCGCGTGGCAAGGCCGACTCGGCGATTTCAATATCCGGCCCGAGCTTGCGTGTTGCTGACTCGCGGGTCGCGCAGTTGAGCACCGCTGTGTGTACTGCCGCGGCTCTGTTAACCACACGACTCGGTGGTGAACCAAAGGCGAGCACGATGACCATCAGGCAGAACTGATTGTCAACCGATTTGGCGCCCGGTTCGGCCTGGTGACTGCCTGAACCGAGCGCCGTCGTCATTGACAAGTCGCCTGAAGGCAGGCAGGTTTGTTCTATGGCCTATGGCGTCTTTATTCATCGCAGAGACTCAAAATATGACGATGTCGTGTCGACGCGGTATCAGTTTCCGAAACAATATCTTTCGGCTGCTGAGAAATGCGAAGGTGATTGGATCGTCTATTACGAACCCACAACGGTCAAGAATAGCAGAGGGTACTTCGCGGTTGCGCGGGTCGACAAGATTGTCCCGGATTTGAAAAGTGAAGATATGTTTCTGGCCCTGATCGCACAGGGCACCTATCTTGATTTCGGCAACCCGGTTCCCTTTCGGGAAAATGGCCGGTATCTCGAACAGGGATTGATCAATGACCGCGGGGTCCTATCAGGAAGAGCCCAGTCGGCGGTTCGTATATTATCTGCGGATGACTTTGCCCGGATTGTTGGGCAGGGGCTCAACTGTGATGACGATTCGCCGCCAGTTTGGGACCCATTCCATCAGTTGAATGCAAGAGACCGCATGACACAACTGACAAGCCGGGCCCTTCGCGATTCGAACTTCCGGCGATCTGTATTGCGCGCATACGATAAGGGTTGTGCGATTACAGGAACCCGGTTGATCAACGGCGGCGGCCGCGCCGAAGTCGAGGCGGCGCATATCAGACCGGTCGACCACGACGGGCCAGACAGTATCGGGAACGGTGTTGCCCTATCAAGAACGGCCCACTGGTTGTTTGATCGCGGGCTTTTTGGGCTTGCGGATGACCTGACAATTCTGGTGTCCCGTTACACCAACGATCCTGACAGCGTGCAGTCGATGATCAACGAAACCGGTAAACTCATCGCGCCAAAGGATTGCCGGGACTCTCCGAGACCTGAATTTGTCACTTGGCACAGAGAAAACTGTTTCAAATACTAAATGTTCTGTCGATGCTCTGGACGGAATCACCCCGTCACGAAATCAACGGGTCACCAACGCCTCTTTTTCCATCCAGGCCATCCAGGCCGATGGGGTTCCGAATTTATGACCGTATGGAGGCGGCCTGCCAGGCAAAAGGCATCACGCTGACCGGTGCTGCCACCAAAGGTGCAAAAATGAACGGTGCTGTCGACAGGATGCAGTTAGGCCACATGGAGATACGTATTCGACACTGTGCAGGACACCGCCATCACTATCACCGAACTCAACCCCCTGATCGACACACATCTCGACCTGGACAACGGATGGCGCCCCCATGACGCACGTGATGACATGACATCAAACGAAGATCGCAAATCACTGCCAACCCATGAGAGCCTCGCGTCTCATAGGGTGTGAGCAGGTCCATTGCATTGACAAGAACCCCAACATCCCAATATACAGAAGGAGAGTTCACTGCCTATCGGCTTTGAACCTATTGAGGTTTTGGTCGCTGAGCCAGCGTAGCAAATCGGCGATCACACGATATTCCCAGTTCATTTTTACAATCTTGCAAGCTCCATGGTGGCGATTGACGGATTTTTGTGATGCGGTTGTCCGCGACGTAGCAGATGACGGATTTCGCCACCCATTCACCATCGCGGTTGGCACGAAATTCGGTCACGACAACAAAGTCACCGTATGCGACGGCTACGGAGCGCGTCACGTCGTAGCAGCGACGTAGTTTGATCCAGCCTTGAAACCAGTCGGCGTTTGAATCGCTGAGCGTAAAGTTAATCCATTTCATTCGTTGTGAGCGATCCTGTGAGAATCGGTCTTTCACACGATCACGCTGACTCGACTCATAAAATGCATGGTCAAAATCGTTAGTCTTGAAGTGAACACGAATACCATGATGCGTCGTCACGTTGTCGTGGACGAAATTGTTCAAAAAATACTGACGATACTGTGTTTCATCGGCTAAGGACAGAAGTGGGGGAACTGCCATTACCCGCCGCCCTCAAGATCAATTCTGAATATATTGAACTTATGCTCACTTTGCCGTGTAGGTGCAATTTGTTGTCCGATCCGTCTCTCCAGTTCCAACACTGCGGCTTCTTTGGCGGTCCCCTCGGAAAGAGTGTTATTCAGGCGACTTCCTACAGCCCCCAACAGGAAATCAGCAAGTTGAATCAAGACTACTTCACGTGAGGGAACTGCTTGGACGCACTCGACGTCGGTAAATTGGTTCGTATCGTTCAAAATTCTGCGAAGTTGTCCAAGCCGCGCCAGATTTCTATTCGACTTCATGTCGCAGTAAATTCTGTATCTGTTGTTGTGTAGTATCCAGCGATGAAGCACCTGATAGTAGAAAATATAAAAACCGAGTTCATGATCTTCGCCATAGTGAGCTGCATTCACTTGATTCCGATCCACGCCGCCCGCCCAGGACGGGTCGCTGGCCCCCGTGGTGACCGCCCTGATCAGCTTGCGTGGCCTCCATATCCTGAGTGCTGTCACCATCCGCGCCGCGCTGGGCGACATCACCCGCTTCACCACCCCGCGGCAACTGATGAGTTTCCTCGGCCTGGTCCCCAGCGAACGCGCCTCGGGACCCAAGCGCCGCACCGGCGGGATCACCAAGACCGGCAACGGCCCTGTCCGGCGGATCCGGGTGGAAGCCGCGTGGAACACCCGTTTCCCGGCCCGCAAGACACGCCATCTGCAGGCCAAGGCCGCCCGGGGCACCGGATCGGGTGCCAGCCATCGCCTGGCATGCCCAGAAGCGACTCTGCGCACGCACCAGCCGTCTCAGTGCTGTGCGCAAGCATCACGGCAAGGTCACCACAGCCGTGGCCCGGGAGCGCGTCGGCTTCATCGGGGCCATCGCCTGCGAGGTCAACGCCCGCCCGCATGGCAGTCGGGCCCTGGCCTGAGAAATGCCGAAGCCAACCCTGACCGTGCCAGGATGCAGGCAGAACGGAAGGAGACCCCGCGATCAACCTCTGCGGCACAGTCTTCGACCTGCGACCCGCGATCTTAGAGAGAGGCCGCTCCGTGACGACAGTGACGTCTGGCGGAACCCAACCCGCGAATATCAGTGTGATCCACCGTCGCTATCACGGCCGGCATCCCGACACGGTCATGATATTGCGAGGAATCACAGGATGTCATAATAGAGACATCTCAGCGGTCAATCCATATCAGCGTCATGCCTGAGTTTTGTTGGGAGCCAAAGACTCCCGATCAAAAGATATTAGGCTTGAGGATTTCGAGACGTGAAAAGGTTTGGAAAAGACTCGTCGCAATAGACATCAAACTGCATTTTTGCCCTCCTCCACCCGCCAGTTGCCGATCATATGTTGCCGCGTCCGATCTTTTTGAAGGTTCGAAGAAGGTTGATACACAGGCGGTCCGGAACGGTTCCGCCTTGGAAAACTGAAGCAGGTCGAAGAAAAAATCACCGCTGTGCACGTCAGATAAAATCAAATTCTTAAATCACTGATCTGTCCATTTGGAGGGTCCCGCAAAGTGTGTGGCCATTCAGACGGTGGCCGACACACGTTCGGATGACGGCGTGCTGTCACTGGAGCTCCAGACGCAACGTGCGCCCGACCGCCTGTGCCGCCCGCGTCAGGGTGGTCAGTGCCACTGTCGCGTGGTCAGGGTCCAGCAGCCGGTCGAGTTGCGAGCGGCTGGTGTTCATACGGCGGGCCATTTCTGCCTTGGAGATCTTTTGCCGCTTCATTTCGGCGGCCAGCTGGAAGGCCAGCACCCGCTTGACAGCCTGTTCACTGCTTCTCTCCAGTGTCCCTTGCTCCCTGAGAAAGTCCGCAAAGACCGTGCCGGCCTCGCCCGTTTCGCTCTCACTGTTCATCGCAATCCTCTCAGTCTCCGTGCGGCCACAGCGATTGCCACCTTCTGTGTCGCCGGCCCCGTCTTGATGAAGCCGTCCAGAAGAACCATGTCACCCCGGTGGACACAAAAGAGCACGCGGGCAATCCGTCCCCTTGGCAGACGGCTCCGGATTTCCCATAGTCCTGTCTGTCCCCTGATCGACCGGCACACCGGCATGCCGACCGGCCAGCCGAACTCCGCCGTGCGGATATCATCCCCAATGGTCTTGCGGTCCGCGTCTGACAGGGACAACAGCCAATCCCGCACCGGTTCCCGCCCGCCGACAGATCGGAAAAAGCGGGCCCGGAGGCGCTTCCGGTCATTCATGCACTGACTGTACCCTGAACGGTACAGAACGGCAAGGCCGGATCGACTACAGATGAGTGCAGAATATCACTTTAAGGTTTTCGGTGTCGTTTGTCACAAATCACTTCAGTGGTTGCCCTTGATTTTGCGCACTTTTGTCTCGTGTTCTGTCACAAATGCGTTCAGTGTGGTGCATTTCGGTCAGATATGACGTCAATCTGTTGTAGCGGACAGGGTCGGTCATGGACATGGAGACCGTCCCCGGGGTCGGTGTTCCTGTCGACGACCTGCGGGCGATGCAGTGGGAAAGAATCTGGATCCGGATCATGGCCGAGATCACGGCGGATCTGGAGGCGGAGGACGGCCGGCGGGCGGGAGCTGGAATCCCGGTTCACCCCCGTCACAGATGAGCAGACCCATAGGTGACAGGCGTATGTGACACGTCTCAATGTCACAGATCGGTTGAATGGCGGGATGTGCTCAACCTGGTCCATGATCTGGACAGCAAGGGGGCCTCGCTGCGGGTTTTTGATCCCGACGTGACAACGGCGGGGGATCTCGGCCGTCTGGTGGTCACGGTCCTGGGGAGGCTCGCCGATCTGGAACACAAATTCATCCAGGATCGCCAGCGTGCGGGCATTGACGCCGCCAAGGCAAAAGGGGTCTATCAGGGGCAGAAACAACAGATCGACACGGACCGGCTCCGGGAGCTGGCCGCACAAAACATGCCCAAGGCGCAGATGGACCGCACGCTCAAGATCTCATGGATGTCGGTCTGTCGCGCCCTCAAGACAGGAAAGAGTCCGCCACCGTGAGCGGGGCCCGCACGCCCAGCCGACGGTACGGTCAGTCGCACCCACTGAAGTCTTTTGTGACAAATGACACCCGCGTCAAAAAGGTCGCGTCCTACCGGGTCATCGCGCACAACAGACAGCCTGACACATTTGTCCCCATCCGCGTTAATGAATTGGTGGGCCTGTTCGCCTTCTTACTCGTAGACAGGTGTTTCCGTCGTCTGGAGTTCGGGCCAGTCGGCGATGACATTCTCACCCTGAAGCGGCTGCTGGTATCCTTTGTGGCAGGTCTTGCACGACACTTTTGGGACATCACCGTGGATTGCCCCGAGACGTGACTCGGGCAAAATCCCTTCAAGAGGAAGCAGATAATCATTGTTCAGCTCTTGCACCATCGCAATGCCCAAACTTGCCGTACTCCATTGCGGCGTGACTTCCGATCCCTCGTAAAAGGCCCGGCTATTGTGACAGAAGACACAGTTCACACCCAGTGAATTCGCAAAATGATTCATCAATGAATAAGTCCGCTCGGTATTTTGAATGCTGGGGAGATCGCGTCCCGGCACACCTGGAACGCGGCTTTCAAGATCGTGAACAGCAATCGTCTCGTTATTGATGAAGAATTCCTGCAATGCATCTGAAGGGAGCGATGTGGATTGGCTGTTCCGCGTTGCGCGGTTCTGATTGGCCGACCAGCCGGCCGCAGCCTGGTTGACCGGCACATTATTGTACCAGATGTCACTCGGTACCGGATTGCCCCGATGGCAGGTAAAGCAGGTCACACCAACTTCCTTGTTGGCACTGACATGGCCGTCCCAGAACGCGTTGATATTCTGGGTCATCTCAATCATTCTCCGGGAGACGACCTTGGTGTACAATGAATCATTGCCGTATTCCTCAATATCGTCTTCCGCATGACAATAGGCACACCCTTCCTCAGGGGCGACCCAAAGGGTGATCGCGTTCATCAGTCGAAGAAAATTGTCCTCGGTCAAATCTCCGAGAACCTGCACATTCTCGTAAATGTCCTTGGCGAGAACTTCGTCGCCTTGCGGGACAAACGGCTCATCTTCATAGAGTTCTTCAATGTCCGGATCCGGCGTGGCGAGATCGCTGACGAATTCTGCCCGCGACATTCCCGTTCCCCGCGGCCCGCTTTGCAGACTGTCTGTTGCGAAAGGCTGTCCCAGAATGACGATCGCCGCGAAGACAAAGAGGACAGATCCGACAATGCCGACAATGATCCCCGGCCCATAGACGTCAGTCGGACGTTTTGCGTTCCATTCTTCGAACCAGGAAGGCAGCTTGAAATAGTTTCTTGGCATGGACCCTACTCCTTCCCGATAAAGGCTTCGTAAGAGCCATAGTTTTCGTAGCCATAGCTGCCATCATACTCAGGCGCAAAATTATGTTCCTGGGCCCAAATGAACCAGTTATCGACAACAGTCCCGGTCAACAGGATACCAATGCCTCCGGTCAACGGCGTGAGCACCGCGAACCACCAGGCCCAGCGATGAACACCCTCCATGGTGGCATTAAATCCCATCGTCCAACGCCAAAAAAGAGCCGCGCGTTCGCTCGCGGTGCCACGGTCAGTAATCTGCTCGATTTCCCGGTCGCCGCCATATCTCGCAACCGAGAGAATCGTGCCGCCATGCATGGCGAACAGGAGCGTTGAACCGTAAAGAAAGACGATGGAGAGACAATGAAATGGATTGTAGTAAAGATTACCGTAGCGGATCGAAAACGCCGTCGTCCAGTCCAGGTGGGGGAAAATACCATACGGAACCGCTTCGCTCCACGAGCCAATCAGAATGGGGCGAAAGAGTCCGAGCACCAGGAACAGCCAGATTGCCGCACCAAATGCCCAGAAGACATGTTTGCCCATTTTTTGTTCCGCGGCCAATTGCCAGGACCGGTACCACCATCCCATCACGGAAAATAAGAGGAAGAAACTGGCGATCAGATACCAGCCGCCATCATCGAGTGGTGGCATGCGAAGCCCGTATTCGGGGCTCGGTGGTTCGAGGGCCAGCCAAAAGAGTTGACGGAGGAATTCCGGAACCGACCAGCCGACCTGGGCCAGCATATTAAACCCAATGATGTTGAGCCATAATATGCCGCTGGCGAGGGAGACGACCCCGACCATACCGAGATTGACAGGCCCTATCTGCGCATTACCAAGCCAGCCAAGCAAGGAGGAGAAACGCGTAGACTTGGTTCGGTCCGCAGTGAGTGTCCCATAATCATCGGTGCCCATTTCGGCAGGCCCGCGAACCTGCACTTGAGTGAAGATGTTCTGATATTCAGTAATCATGGTCTACATCCCCGCTCCACTTCCCCAGATCGGTAATTCGAGCCACCAATTCCACCATTCAGGCCAACCACGCGTCCAAACGGGACCGGAAATGATGATACAGACCGCCGAGAAAAAAGCGGCATTGATCGCCAGCAGGAATCCCAGTCGGTGGATTCCGAGCGGGCCGATCGAATAACCGATATAATCGCGGAAGAACGTGTCTTCGTGATCAGGAGTCTTGACGGTTTCGCCCTTCTCCGGATTCACCGCTGAAAGAATTAAACCACCATGGAGGGCGAGTGCCAGACATGTGGTAAAAAAGAGTGTGACCGCCAGCATATGAGCCGGGTTGTAATGGAAATGCAGATAGGAGTAGCCGACATTGGAGACCCAGTCGAGATGGCTGAATATTCCATACGGAAAACCATGGCCCCAGGCACCCAACAGGAGCGGCCGGAAGACCACCAATGTCACATAGGCAAAAATCGCAACTGAGAACGCAAACGGCACATGGTAGCCAATCCCCAATTTGCGACAGATTTCAACTTCGCGCAATGCCCAACTGCAAAAGGCCCCGATCGCGCAGATCGTGATGATTTGCCACAGCCCGCCCTCGAGCAACGGAGCCGCGCCCAGCCCATAACTGAGGTCAGGAGGGGCAATATTGATCAACCAGGGATTGTATGTGCCCTGTTGTGCTGCCCCATAAAAGATCAGGACTGTGCCCAAAATGGCGAAGAATGCCGTGGTGACGCCAAAAAAACCAACATAAAAAGGGCCAAACCAGAAATCAAAAAGATCGCCTCCGATCAGGGTTCCGCCCCTTACGCGGTATTTTCTTTCGAAACTGAGCAGTGCCATTGTCCGTACCTCGTAACTATCGTTCCCGCGAAAGAACCGGGAGTGTGTCTCTGTAATCTGGTCGCCGCGGGCAGCTCAGCGGCCGCCCGCAGCGCATTCGCTCTGACTTCACGGTTACTGCATCGCGGCGAGACGCGCGTCCGCAGCTGTTTCGAACCAGTTCAAGCCGTTCGAAAGGACCACGAGATGTATCAATACCGCTAAGAGGAACAGGAACACGCCTTGTGCAACAAACACACGACGCGGATCAAAGATCAGCCAGATCTTGTAAAACCGTGCCATTTTCTTGTCTCCTTAGAACCACGGAGCCCAGAGATAGGTGGCGAGATGCGCCACCAGGGCGATGAGGGCAAACAGCGTCAAGCCGCTCATATACACCGCGTGCAGTTCCTGGGCCTGCTCGTCGTCGAGACCCGTGAATGACAGGTCCTGATTTTCAGCCATCAACTTTCCTCCGAAAGATTACTGCTGACGCCGCGACGCCCTCGCGGCAGGGTCCGGATAGTTTCCTATCCGCTCTCTGACGTCCCCCAGGGACGAAGAGTTCCTTCACGGCTTTTCAAGCCGAAAAAATGCATGGCGTGAACCGGTGCGCTTCGGCCCAGGCGCGCCCGACGGGCCCGCGAACCTTCATTGATCGCGCACGGACAATATGGCCAATCCACCGCATGGTATTGATTGGCAACGCCAGAAGAAAAATCAGCGTGAAATAAATGTAGTATTCCATGCTTCGACCGCGTTCAGCGATCGACTTTTCTGAATTCATGGTCATTTCTAACATCAGCGGAACCTCCTCTCGCTATCAGTTGTCTGCTGGCATCATCACGGCCCCGTTCAGCGCTGAGACTGTCTCGAGTCCGACGTGTGTGTCGCCCTGCGCAAGAGCTTCCCTCTCGGCCGCGTCGCGTAGCGACTTGGCCGCGGAAATCCGCGTCAGGATCGGATGGGTGGCAACGATTCGATCAAGCTCTGCCTGGGCATCGGGTTCCCACGGCAGATTGCGTTTGAGTCGTGCCGGTGTGGTCGCGGCATCATCCATTTCAGTGGCCAGTGGCAGCACATGAAACAGGGCATCAAAAAGGCCGTTGCAGACTTCCTGAACCAGGTAGGTGGCACCGGCATAGCCCATCATTGGCGTCCCTGTCGCGCGCCGTATCGCGGCCCCGGGAAAGGATGCTGGAATGAAGGATGTCTGGGGTCCATGCCCGCCCTTCATCTCAGCAAGATATATTTTTTCGTTGATACTGCCGAACAGAACCAATGGTCGATGCCGGTGTATCAGGCCGCGCACTTCTTCATTGTCGGTTTTTGTGCCGGCACAACGGGCCACCGCAAACGCACAGGGCAACCCCAGATCGGTCTCAAGAAAATGGCGGATCCCGCGGGCATAAGTTTCATTGGCAACAATAGCGAATGAGGCGGTGGCAAAGAAATCTTGCGTCACCGAGCGCCACAGGTCCCACAGGGGCTTGATGGTGCTGTGTTTTTCCCGTGCGATAAACGGTTCGGGGTCAAGTCCAAGCAATTCTCCGAGCTTGCGGAGAAATTTGGTTGTACTCTCCAGACCAATGGGGGCTTGCAAATAAGGTTTGCCCAAGATTTCAGACAACCCACGCCCGAATTCGCGATACATGCAAATATTGACGTCGGCATTTACCAGGCCGCGCATTTCAGCGACATGTGCACCGAGGGGCATGACCATGTTGACGTCAGCACCGATCCCTTCCACCAGACGTCGGATTTCGGCGAGATCAGAAGGCATGTTGAACAGCCCGTACATCGGACCGAGAATATTGACTCGCGGTCTTGCACCTTCGGCACGTTTTGCGGCGCGTGGCATACGACCTTTTGTCATGCCAAACTCGGTGAAGACCCATGTCATGGCGCGGTCGGCGGCTTCCCACTGGTCCTCGTCAATGGTACGTGGCAGGAATCGCTGGATGCCGGTGCCTTCCGGTGTCACGCCCCCACCAATCATTTCAGCGATCGAGCCGGTCACAACAACGGCTGGCAGGGCCGGATCCAAACTTTCCCAAGCACGTTTCATCGCGCCTTCGGTCCCGTCACGGCCCAGTTCTTCCTCGCCCAGCCCCGTCACGACAATTGGCAATTCATGCGGGGGCAGAGCGTCGGTATAGTGCAGAACCGAAGTCACCGGGAGGTTCTCACAACCCACGGGCCCATCGATGACCACCTGCAGACCCTTGACGGCGCAAAAGGCATAGACGGCCCCCCAATAGCCTCCCGCCCGGTCATGATCCTGAATCAACATCAGACAGGGATCTCCGGATTGGACGAATCATTGGCGTTTCTGGCCTTTTCAAGCTTGCGTTGACGCAATCTCCTGAAATCCGGCCGCAATTTTGGAGTGCCTTCCCAGATTCCCGCAGTGTCGCCGCTGCCGACGCCACTGAAGAATTTGCGCATCCGCTCCATGCGTTCCTTGCCCTCGATGGCGGAACTGACCACCTCAATCAAGCTGCCGGCGCCGGCGGGTCCCATCAGCGGCCGCGCCGATATGAGATTGGTAAAGTAAAGCGCCGGAATGCCGAGTTCTTTTGCCTTCTGGACCACGGGTGTTGTCCCGATTGCAAGATTCGGACGCAGGGCTTCCATCGCCATGCAATCATCTTCCAAGGAGACGCGGAATTGCACTTTTGCGCCCCTGGCCTCCAGCCATTCGGCGTCTTCCTCGTTCCATTTCGTGCGGGGGCAGGCGGTTCCGACATAGGGAACCGAAGCGCCACATTCGACCAGGAGGCGCGCAACCAGCAATTCGCTCCCTTCATATCCCGAAACCGTCACGCTTCCATGAATCTGCGCCTCGGACAGTGCCGCCTTGATGGCCGGGAGAAACCTGTTTTGACTCGCCGCAACCTTGTCCTTCTTCAGCCCGCAAGCCTGACCGATTGCAGCGAGCCAGGCCGCGGTGCCGTCATGTCCGACGGGAGCCGAACCGACGATTTCACGCCCGCTTTCCGTGAATTCGCGCACGGCGGCGGTGTAGAAGGGGTGCATCGCGGCGACAGCGGCACAATCAAGTGCCGCGTAGAGTTCACGCCACTCGCGGCAAGGAACCACGGGTCCGGCGGCGAGTCCCATCGGTGCCAGCATCTGTCCGATCATCACCGGGTCAGCAGGGAACATTTCGCCGAGTAATGTCACAGTTGGCAGGTCGGAGAGGCCGCTTTCGGGTCGCGCCACCGGACCCGCCTCGATTTCTCTACGGGCATAATTCAACATCGCCCCCGCCAGCACATCCTTGGCCTCGGCATGTGTCGGAACACCAAAACCCGGAACGTCGATGCCGACGATACGGACACCATTGATTTCGTCGGGCAGGAGTCTCAGCGGAACGCCGGATGCCGTGGGCACGCAAAGATTGGTGACCACGACGGCATCGTATTTTTCAGGATCGGCGATCTTGTCGACGCTTTCACGAATATCTTCAAAGAGCTTCCCGGTGACCAGGGTCTCTGAATTAAACGGAACATATCCGACCGAACGGCGGGCACCGTAAAAGTGGCTGACAAATGTCAGACCATAGACGCAACAGGCCGAACCTGAGAGGACAGTTGCGACACGTCGCATTCTGAGGCCGACGCGCAAAGAACCAAATGCCGGGCACATCGACTGGGGCTTGTCATGCGGCCCACGCGGATAATCTTTGGCATATTGTTCGAGTAACTCGGAATGACGCGCTTCGTCGGTGGCGTGCTGCAACACATCCTGAGAGTGACAGGCTCCTGCGTGAGCGCCCGATTCAACAACCGGCGTCTCGTTCCGAATGACTTCGGTTTTTGCAGCGTCGTCATATGTGACTTCTTCGGTCACTTCATGCCTCGTCGTAAATGACTTCCAAGCTCTTCTTCGGCTTGGCATTTTTGCCCCGCATATCCCGTTCGGTTGCGGGTTCGAGCACCACACCCGCGCCGATTTCATCGCCGTCAAACAGCGCGAGCAGTTGATCCTGATTGAGTGCCTGAGGTCGCAACGGCGGTGCGTCTGACACGTTGGTTCCCAGTTCAGCGAATAGCGGCCCCCAGGGCCCTTCACCGGTGCCGACAATCTGATAATTTGCCGACTTCCTGCGTAAATCCTCGTCGGCGGGAATCGCCGCCAGGACCGGGATATCCACCGATTTGGCAAACGCTTGCGCTTCACCGGTGCCGTCATCCTTGTTGATCACGAGGCCGGCCACTCCCACATTACCGCCCATCTTGCGAAAATACTCTACAGCAGAGCAGACATTGTTGGCGACATAGAGCGACTGCAGATCGTTTGAGCCCACCAATATGACCTTCTGCGCCATATCACGGGCGATCGGGAGACCGAATCCACCGCAGACGACATCGCCGAGAAAATCAAGCAGGACAAAGTCGAAATCCCAGTCGTGAAAGCCAAGTTTCTCGAGCAGTTCAAATCCGTGGATGATGCCACGTCCGCCGCATCCGCGTCCGACCTCCGGCCCACCAAGCTCCATGGCAAAGACACCGTTGCGCTTGAAACAGACATCGCCGATCTCAACTTCTTCACCGGCAAGTTTCTTGTGAGTTGATGTCTCGATGATCGTTGGGCATGCTTTTCCGCCAAAAAGCAGGCTGGTTGTATCTGATTTCGGGTCACAACCGATCAGAAGAACCCGTTTGCCCTGTTCAGCCATCATATGGCTCAGATTTGCCAGGGTAAAAGATTTGCCAATTCCACCTTTGCCGTAAATGGCAATGATCTGGGTTTTCTTCGTTGGTTCGCTGTGTGGAATCTCCAGCGTCGGCGTACTGGCCTCCTCGCGGAGCCTTGCGTCATAATCTCTCAGATCGGCAGTTTGTTCGGTCATTGTACAGAATTCCACTCCAGGATCATCTTGAGACAAGCCGGATCTGCAAAGGCAATTGGATAAGCCGCATCCGCTATATTGGCGGGCATCTGGTGCGTAATCAGACCGTCAAGCGACAGATTACCCTTTTCAATCAGGTCATATGTTTCCGCCATATCGTCCTTTGTCCATTCAGCCGCGACTCGGATTCGCAACTCACGCATGAAGGCGGGCGGATAGGCAAAGCTCAGCGATTCCGGGTAAAATCCACCGAGCACGATTTCGCCGCCCCTGGCGGCGCGCGCAATCAGGCTGTCCAGCAATTGCCCATTGCCACTGGCGTCATAAATCGACGTGTAGTCCTGACGGGAGTCATCATCCGGAGCACAGACCGGGTAGGTTTCATGCCCCTGCTGTCGCTCTGGATCAATCTCCCAGACCGTGGGCGGTGGGCCACCATAGGCGATGGTGAGGCGCGCGAGTAATCTGCCAAGGACGCCGTGGCCAACAATCAAATCGGGCAGTCTGTTCTCAGGAGGAGCAAGCGCGTGTCGGGCAGTCGCGGCAAGGGCAAGCAGTACGGATTCTGGTCCCGCCGCCGTATTCAGCCGTGTGACACGCTTGGCCGGTGTCACCACATGCTTTGCCGATGCCCCGAACAGGCAATGGACATCACGAAATCCGTGCGAGCCGGGAACAAAAACCCGTTCACCCGCGCGAAATCCAGTTTGAGATCCGGCTTCACTGACTTCGCCGACAGCTTCATAACCGGGAACCAAAGGATAACCCATTCCCGGAAAATCAGGCATGTCACCGCTCCAGAAAAGCTTTTCCGTGCCTGTCGAGATTCCGCTGTGAAGAATCTCGACAACGAGGTCATTGCATCCCGGTTTGGCGAGTTGAAGAGTCTCCATGCGTAAAGACTCCTTCCCCGTGAGAACAACAGCCTTAGTGTTCACAACAGCGTTCCGTTGAAGGCCTGAACATGTCCTTGTCTCCCAAAGGCATAGCCCTAGACTTATGTCTATCCAATATGACACTCAAAGTGTCAAGTCAAATTGACACTTATCAGTGACAATGGTGGAGGGCAACAACAATAGCGGATTCAATTTATTGAAAATGCCCGGGATGCGCGGTGCGTATGTCCGGGCCTCATGGGCGTAAGCTGATGGGGAGACACCCGATCCCGGTGGATGTTACGGAATGGGTGATCACGTCCTGTGGTGATACCGGTCAGGCACGTCATGCCTTGGTGTGGGGTTTGGGGTTTGTGCGAGATGACGGACTGGCGTGGTCCTACAGGTGATGTCTGTGTCGTCGGCCCGCAAGATGCGGCCAGGGCCAGCAGCATACGCCTCCAGCCTGAATTCTCATCTTGTTTGTCGCAAATTCTCAGGGTGATTGACGCGCTACAGAACAGATCAGGCAAGCAGAAGAAGCACATGTCCGAGTCTGCGTCTCATCCTGGACTGAACGTCACATCACCAGGCGGCAACGCCAATGTGACAGGGCATTCGCCATGGGGCCCGTTGAAAACGCGGGGTCTGTTTCACTCCCGGCCGTGCCTGTGATTCTCCGGGCGGTGTGAAAGATGCCGATGAGACTTCCGCCAACTGACGGAACAGGGAGACGGATGATTTCAGTCGGCTGTATTCAACCTGGTCGGCGAACCGTCAGGACAGATGTGACGTAAGGTCGCGGAGAAGCCGGTGTTCGAATAGTCCGGAAACCGGCTGCCTGGGCGAGGGATGCTATTTCCTGCGGCGTGCGTGTGCGACCTGAACGCATCGCCAATGTGTAGAATGCGAAATAGACATCGGTGATGGAATCGGGCCTTGTTCCCCCCGACATCGGTTCTGAAACAAGGAGAACACCACCCGGTGGAAGCGCAGCGAAACAGGATTTCAGGATGGTGGCAACATGGGCATCACTGTGATCATAGAGCACCCGGATCAGTGAAATGGCATCGGCACCGATGGGCAACGGATCGCGCAGAAAGCTCCCCGAATGGATCGCAACGCGGTGCGAAAGACCAGCGCTCTCGATGCGCCCGCGTGCCCTTTCGGTCACTTCAGGCAGGTCAAAAAGCATCATATCAAGTTCTGGTTGCGCACCACCCGCCGCGATCAAAAAAGCCCCGTTGCCACCGCCAACATCCATGAGGCACCTGACGCGGTTCAGATCCATGAGGCGCAGACTATCCTGGGCAACGAGCTTCTGAGATTCAGCCATGAGAAGCGAATAGGAGTCGACGATGGCGGGATCCATGCCAGCACCACCGTCACGGACATACGGCCAAATGGTCGAGAGTTCGGTCGCGGTCGCGTTTCTCAACAGGGACAGGGGGTCAGTCATATCGCGGTAAAATGCCTGATGGTGCAGGATCATTTCCCTGAGACCCGGCACGCCGCAAGTGACGGCACCCTGCCGGGTGAGAGAGTAACGTCCGTCGCGATGGCGCTTCAGGATACCGATCGCGGCACCAGCCTGTAACAGCAACTGCATTTTTTCGGCGGGAATGTCATCCAGTTCACCGCAACCCTCCTCGACAAGTGAGTCATCGAGCAGGCGACGTGGTATATCGAGGGCAACGAGTGCGAACAGCACTTGTGCGCTGACAAATCCCTGGACCTGTTCAAATAAATATTGACCGTTGCGCGCGGCAACATGTGACAGGATCGGTATATGGCGTATCCGGGCCTGAAAATCAGGATGTCCAAAGATGCGCACGAACCAACCGGTTCGCCGGAATTGCTGACCTGTCGGCATCACATTGTGGATTTTTTCGATGCCGGAATCGCCGGCATCACACGGCTCATTTCTTTGGCAATCATCTGCTCGAGAAGGTCTTTCCCCGGGCAGGCGGGTATCGACGCCCTGGCAGCATCGAGAATCTGTTTCAACCGCTGCATGGCGCCGCCGGCTCCGAGTTCGGCAACCGCATTCGGGCGCCCCAATCGTGCGTCCTGTCCCGATGGTTTTCCGGTCTTGTCGGTTTCCATCAGCGCGTCGCGTAAATCGTCTGCAACCTGGAAAGCTTCACCGATTCTGTCGCCAAGCTCAAACCATGGTTGCGGATCATGTCCAGCGGCAATGGCGCCCATTTGCGTTGCCGCGACAAATAACGAACCGGTTTTGGATTGATGGTAAGCCGTGAGATCAATCTGGTTTTCACTCTCCCAGCCTTGACCGGCGCAAATGCCGTCGGGTGTGCCGCTCTTTCTGGCCAGAAGATGGATCAGGCGCACGCTGCGCAGTGTATCAATGTCTGCGGCATGGGCAATGGTTTCAAAGGCGAGCATGATCAAACTGTCACCGGCGAGGACGGCAAGCGATTCCGAATAGGCCTGATGAACAGATGGCTTCCCGCGCCGCAGAGCGGCATCATCAAAACAGGGAAGATCATCATGCACCAGGCTCGCACAATGGATAAACTCGAGCGCTGCTGCCGCCGCATCTGACAATTCAGGATGATCGTCACCGCAGGCTGCAGAGACAGAGAGCAGGATGGTTGGGCGAATGCGGGCACCGCCCGGTTTGACCGCATGGTGCACGGCTGCAGTGAGCCGTTGCGGTGCAAATGCAGTGTTTGTGAGGGTCAGGCTTCTGTCAATGGAATTTTCAATTCGCCCGGCGAAATCAGGTGTTTCATGCATCAGTCGAGCTCGCGTGAGAGGTGAGAATATGTTGCAGGCCATGATGACAGACAGGTCACGGCAACACGGCGGAAGACTGTGTGTCTGATCAGTTGATGTCAAGCTCCACAACGATGGTGGGGTGTTCGCCTGTTCGGGCCAGCATGCCTGATGACAAGGTTGCACAGGGTCGATTCTTTCTGCAACTGACCGTGCCACGGTCGAACCCGCTGACGATATTGTGCGGGCAACCTGCATGATTGTGTCAGCTGTTGCTGTTTTCCAACCGGGGGTTCACCCGCTTCCAGTCCGGCTGGTGCACCGGCCGTGTGCGATCATTCAACCCTGCCGAAAACCCAAATTCCGGGATTTATTCAGGTGCTGGCGAATTTGCCGAGATAAAAGCCCAGATATCCGCCGCTTCCTCTTCCTTTTTGAGTTTGAAGACCATACCGGAGCGGGCCTTGTTGTCGTCAAGATAATCGCGCAGGAATTTCTGAGGATCCTGTGCATAGATGACAAAATCATCTTCGTTCCAGACCAGTCCCCTGTCTCCGGCTTCGACAATCGCCTTCTTGTATTTTGTGAAATTCTCTTCGGTTCCGGCCACCCGCCCGGGCAGTCCCCAGAGATTGGGACCTGTCTTGCCGCCCTTGACGATGGTGTCGCCATCGGCGCTCACGATGGAGTGACAGGTTTTACATTTCCTGAAAGCCTTGTCTCCAGCCTCAGGATCCCCTGAAGCATGTCCGTCCGCATAAGCCTGACCTGCGACGAGTACGATGCCAAATGCGGCAGCGACTATTCTCTTCATTTGGTTCCCTATCCCAAAATTGATGTGACTTGCGATCGGGACTCCACAGTTAGGACAGGAATCATGCAACCGCGCGGGCATGCATACATTGGCTCCACAAGCTCGTCAACGCATTGACCAAATTGTCAATATCCTCGTCGGAATGCAGCGGGCCGGGGGTGAACCGCAACCGCTCGGTTCCCTTGGGGACCGTTGGATAGTTGATGGGTTGCAGATAAATTCCAAACTCACGCATCAGATAGTCACTGATCATCCGGCATTTGACTGGATCCTTGATGAGAACCGGGACGATATGGCTTGGATTATCCATATGCGGAAGGCCAACGGCGTTGAGTTTGGCGCGCAATCTTGCAACCTGGCGGCGCTGCTGCTGCCTTTCAACATCGCTCTCCTTGAGATGTGCAATCGAGGCACGGGCTGCCGCTGCCACCGCCGGAGGAAGTGCCGTGGTAAAAATAAATCCACTCGCAAAGGAACGGATAAAGTCGCAGAGTGCGGCAGACGCGGTGATGTAACCCCCCATGCAGCCAAAAGCCTTGCCCAAGGTTCCTTCAATGAGCGTTATGCGATCCATCAGACCTTCCTGCTCGGCAATACCGCCACCGCGCGGGCCATAGAGCCCCACCGCGTGAACCTCGTCCAGGTAGGTCATTGCCCGATGTTTTTCCGCGACCTCGACGATGTCCTTCAGCGGGCAGACATCGCCGTCCATCGAATAGACCGATTCAAAGGCAATGATCTTCGTCGCGTTGGCCGGGGATGCCGCGAGTTTGCGGTCGAGATCCTCGGGATCGTTATGATTCCAGATAACCTTGGCGCAGCGGGCCTGCCGGATCCCCTCGATCATCGAGGCGTGATTCAAACTGTCGGAATAGATGATGGCGTTGGGCAAACGTGAGCCGAGTGTCGAGAGCGATGCCCAGTTGGATACGTAGCCGGAGGTGAAGAGAAGCGCGGCCTCTTTGCCGTGGAGATCCGACAGTTCGCGTTCCAGCAGCAGATGCTCATGGCTGGTGCCCGAGATATTGCGTGTTCCTCCGGCCCCGGCCCCACTCTTGTCAATGGCATCTTTCATCGCCTTGCGGACTTTCGGATGTTGACTCATTCCCAGATAGTCATTGGAACACCAGACCATGACCTCATCCGGTGTGTCCGGTCCGTGGCTCTTCGCCCGTGGCGTGGAGCCACACATTCGCTCGAGTTCGGCGAAGATGCGGTAATTCCCCTCATCCTTGAGCAATTCCAGTTCGCGATTGAAAAGGCCATCAAAATTCATGTGTCAACTCCGTAACATTGGTTGATAACTTTTGGCGAGTCATCTTCGGACTGGGTCCCGGCAGCATCCAGCGCCACAGCTTGGCGTCGGGCCACGGGAGGACCATAAACATATGCTCCAGCAGAGCGAGAGCGGTGAGCGATGCCAGCAAGGCATAACTGGCTTGTGCGCCGGTTTGCTCGGCCGCGACGAGCAGTTGGAGCCAGATGACAAGCCCCCCGGTGAGGATCATCACCGAGACCGGGAAAAACCGGTTCATTCTTGCCTGTCCAAAATGACTCGACAAATGCGCCAGATGTCCTGGCAGAAATTCAGTATTGGCATGCGCCACACCAAGGAAGAGATTGAACTTGGCTGAGACACGCGCGACGTAGAGTACGAGCAAGACCCACAGGCCGGTCTTGTTGGCGGCCTGCCAACTGATCTCTGCAGCAAACAGGATCAGGACTGCCAGGGTCAATTCATGATAGGCGATTGCATTCCATGCCGCCAGGAAACGCTGGCGGATATTCAGCCCTGCCTTTCGGGACGTGAGGTTGGGCCCGGTCACTGCACCCGAGAGAAAAGACAATTCAAACCAGCCCCACAATACGACCGCACTGAGAAACCCGGTATAAGCACCGCGCAATGTGATATCGCCAAGCGAAGCCCAGAGACCGACGCCGCCCAATAACAGCAATGGCATGGCGGCAAGAGTCATCCGCAGGCCGGCACGCCGACCGCCCTGCGCCGTCAGACGTACAGCCACAAGAATTGCCCCGGTGGAGAACCACCAGACGAAACAGGCTGCCGACAGGGCGATCAGGACGGTCATGGCCATTCTAGTAAACGGGCTCCAGACGCGGATTTTCCGGTACCTGGTTCGATAGAGACGGAATCGTCAGGAGCGATATGAAGGCGAGAGCCGCACGGGCCGAACTGCTGACCTGGCGAAGTTTGCCGCTCATTCCACCGGTTTCCTTGGCAACAGCGATATCCAGATTGGCTTTGCGCAGTTTTTCGAGGTTGTGGATCCAGCGGGGATTGTCAATATCCACCGTGATCGGGAAGATCTGGTTGCTGAGAGTCGACGTCTTGGTGAAAACTTCGTGCGCATACCAGCCCGGATCAACACCAAGCGCTTTGTGGAAGGCTGGTCGCTGATGGTCGCGGATATACATGGTCGCATAAACCGCGGTAATGAAGAACTTGATCCACAAGACATTGAAACCGCTGGTCGCACGCGGATCGGATTTCATCAATAATGCGAAAGCCTCGCCATGGTTGAACTCATCGTTGCACCATTCCTTGAACCATTTGAATATCGGGTGAAAGCGATGTTCGGGATTGGCTTCGAGATGGCGATAGATGGTGATGTAGCGGGCATAGCCAATTTTCTCCGACAGATAGGTCGCGTAATAGATGAATTTTGGTCGGAAATAGGTATATTTCTTCTTCTGCGTCAGGAAACCAAGATTCACCCGCAACCCGGCTTCTCGCAAGGCATCGTTAATGAATCCGGCGTGCCGCGCTTCGTCACGGGCCATCAACTGAAACAGTTGCGTGATGTCCTTGTTCTGACCCCTGCGTTTCATTTCCTTGTAAAGGACACAACCTGAAAATTCAGCGGTGCAGGAGGAAATCAGGAAGTCGATGAACTCCTTCTTGAGCTGCGGGTCCATTCCGTCCCAATCGACATCGTCCCAGTCCTCATTCTTGCGGAAATGCCCCTTGTTGGGATCTGCCAGCATCCGCGCAATCAGTTGGTCCCAATTCTCGCGCACCGGTGTGACATCAACGGCATCCAGCTCGTCAAAATCGGTGGTATAAAAGCGCGGCGTCAGCAATGTATTCTGCATCGCCGTTTCAGTTGCCATCTCATTGTCGTAAATTCTGTCTTGCGCCTCCTGGATGGCAAGACCTTCCTCGACGGTGACGGCATCAGCGGTATGCGTTGCCGTTGTTTTCATAGTGACACCTCCTCAGAGAAAGAAAATTCGCATAATTCCATGACACCCAGGTCTCCGGTGAGACGAGTCCAGACTTGTTCCAGCCATGACGCCCGAACGATCACCGCAATCCGCTCCTCGTGCACCACCTCGCCGAAGGGCGCCATGATTTCCGGTCCCTGGACCTGGACTTCATCGCCGGGATAGACAACAGCCCCATTGTCAAAACGGACATGCGCATGCAGGCTGTCGAAGCAATGGGACACCTCGACAGTGCATGGAACCTTTTCAATTTTGCGTCCCAGCATTCCCATCCATTTCCCCGTGTCCTGATTGCACAAGCAGGCGCGCAAATGCAGCGGCATTACCACTGCCGAAACCCATGAGATCTGCTTTCCAGCCGGTTGTCGGATCCACCACAAACATCCGTCCATTATCCTGCGCCTGCAGGATGATCGGTTGATCTGCGGCGACACGGTGCTTGTTCCGCTCGCGAAGGATGACCCGGTGAACGCCCGCGATGAATCCACCCTCTTCGGGGGAGAGATCTGCGATTTGATTGCCTTCCAGATCCGTCACGTAAACGGCACCCGACATGCCGTCGGACTGCATCAACAGGTAGGCCTCTGCAATGACGGGTGCTTCCGGCGGGACACTCTCGAGGGGTCGATCGGTCAGACGGGCAAAAGCGGCAATTGCAAGCGATGCGGCAACCAGCGCCAGCATGGCCCGTATCAGAGCCCGTGGCAGCATTCTGTCGCGGTCGGCATATATTCGTGCACTGGCAGTCAATGACATGATTCAACTCCCCGAGACGGCCAGGCCTGGTGGTAGCGCGCCCGACAATGCAGAGGCACCGGCAACGCCTGTGGGTTCCAGGGCCATGACCCGGGTTGAGATGTCGTGATTGCCGGTCCGGGTCCCGGAAACTTCAATATGCCTGGCCGCTGTTTCCGCGATCAGTCCGGCGACGGAACGGGCATCTGCGATACACCGCAACGACGGTTTCGTCCTGAAATCCCAGGGACGAACATGCGGCCATAAGATCAGGTAGCCAAAACGCATCTTTCCCATGGGGGTCAGGGAGATGGTGCCGGTTCCATCACGTCTCAAGTCAAGATCAGCTCGACCAATCTCGGTGAATGGGAGGTTGAGTGTCATCGTGAGCGCGGCACCGACGCGCATCACGATGCGACGATTGGTCAAGGTATAGACTGTCGCCCGTGCCTGGATATAGGCCGTGAGCAGTAACAGACCTGCGGCCACCAATCCAAAAAACAACACTGGAAATGTTGTCGGGATGGCCTGCGGAAATGGCGTGTGATCGACCGCCGAAAGGAGTTGCCAGCCAGCGAGCAGCAGGAAATAGCCACAAACCCATTGAAAGGCGAGAGCCGATTTTGCAAGGGCCCACCAGTCGGGGCGTCCCTGCCACAGGATCCGCTCTCCTGCCGGGAGATTTCCGGGCAGTCCCTGAATCGGTTCCATGGCGAAATCGTCGTGCATCAGGAGTGACCCGTTACAGTTGCGGTTCAAAACGATTCGAGGCGGCATACAGATAACCCCCGCCGTAATAGGCACATATGCGTTCTTCCTCGAGGAGCGTGATTTGCGTGTCGGACGCGATTTGCGGCACATCGGCGAAATGCTCGCCATAAATCGACTGGACCAGGACCTTACCAAACCAGATGCGGGCCATACTCATCGGCACCAGACAGTTTCCGCCCGCGCTCAGTTCAATCTCGAGATACCTGATCAGATGCTCAGGTTCGTCGACCCACAGATCTGTGACCGTCCCCACATTTTGCTTGTCAGCCGAAATGACGGCCATGCCGCGTGGATCGGAGCCCGCCGAAACGACAAAGCCGCCGGCATGCCGCATGGGAACAATCTTGGGATGCCCGTTTGCATCCAGTTCGGGCACATCGCTCCGCGCTGCCCAGGATGCCGGGCCAACTCCATCCTTCATCGGATTGCCGGTTGGCTCAAATGGAAACCCCCCGCCCTGCGCTGTCTTGCGAATTGCGAGATTGCTGCGTTCGCGCTTCTGCCCCGATGGCACCGTCACTTCGCCGCGCCCATGTCGCAACGCAAATGTCTTGGCTGCGGGGAGCGGAAACAGGCCCGGTCCGGCAGCTGCCTGGCCATCATCATCTTCAAGCGGATAACCTTCATGCATGTTGGCGCGCTGCAGATGGATGACGAGGTAGGCGAAAAAGATCCAGAACAGCCAGATCGCCAGGCTGGCCAGATCAAAATCTGCGAAGAAAGCGTTGTGCATGAACTTTCCTTTCAGCTAATCACGTGGGGAAATCGGCGAGGCCGATGTCTCTGGATGCAGGGCGCCTCCGGTGCGACGCCGCCTGTTGAACGAGTGGCCCGAGCACTGCGAGTGTGACGAATATCAGTGCAATTTCAACATGGTAGACAGCCGCATATCCGGTCACCGGTGATGCCATCACCTCACCGAACAGACCGGTTTCTGCCAATCCTGTGACTCCGTCACGAATGATTCCGCCCAAGGCAATTGACAGGCCAATTGCGGTCGCTTGCGCGGCACCCCAGGCACCGAGTGCCAGACCGTGACCGGACAGCTTCTTTTCGGGAAGCGCCATGGTGGCACTCAACGTGGCGACGGCAAATAATCCGCCGCCCAGACCGATCAGAGCGGCACCGGCAAAAAACAGCGATGGCGAGTTAAAGGGCGCGGACAGAATCACGCAGCAGAAGGCAGCGAGACCCGTCAAAAGTCCGGACGCGGCGAGACGGAAATGACAGGTTCCATTGGCGAGGCGGCCTGCCGCAAGGGCAAAACCTGCAAGAGCCCCGACCGCCCAGATCGCTGTCAACAGGGTGGTCGAGGAGACCGACATGCCAAGCACTTCACCGCCATAGGGCTCGAGCAATACATCTTGCATATTAAAGGCCATGGTGCCGAGAAAGACCGTGGCGAGCAGGCGCGCAGCCTTGCCACCGTCGACAAAATCCCGCCACGCATCGGTGAAACGGGGGCGCGTCGCTACCCGCTCCTGGCGGCTCATGGGATTGAGTCGCTCCTGTTTCCATAATGCAAAGAGATTGAGGACAAGGCCGGCAATGGCCGCGCCTTGCACGACACGGACCAGGCGGAAAGGTTCGAAGTCGCGTAACAGCCAGCCAATCAGCAGGGCTGAAATGCCCATGCCAGCAAGGAACATGACGTAAAGAAGTGCGACGACGCGTGGACGCGTTTCCTCCGTGGCCCGATCGGAGGCCAGTGCGAGTCCGGCGGTTTGCGTCATATGGATCCCGAGTCCGGTCATCAGAAATGCGAGTGCAGCCAAGACCTCACCAGCAAAGGGAACATCTTTGACCGGATTGTCTCCCAGAACAAGGAGAGCGAATGGCATCACTGCCAGCCCGCCCATCTGCCAAAGCGAACCGAACCAGAGATAGGGAATGCGTTTCCAACCCAGGGCACTGCGGTAATTGTCGGAGCGAAATCCGAGCAGGGCACGGAAGGGAGCGATCAGGACCGGGAGGGCAATCATGATGGCCACGAGCATTGCCGGCAGGCTGAGTTCGACGATCATGACACGATTGAGAGTCCCGAGCAGCAACACCGTCGCCATTCCGACCGACAGTTGAAACAGCGACAATCGCAACAATTGTCCAAGGGGGAGCTGATCGCTCGCGGCATCGGAAAATGGCATGAAACGGATGCCAAGTGACCGCAGAGTCTGGGATCGAAACATGATCACGCCCGATACTCCATCGCCTGTGAAATATAAAATCCGCTCGTGATGCGACCCATTGGCACGAGCCGCCCTGCCCCGCCCTCGAGTCGTGTAAGATCGCGCATGGAGATCGGGACAATCGCCGGCGAACGTTCGCTGCGGGGGAAAAGTTGGCCGATACGCCACATGATTGTCAATGCGAGAGTTCTGGGGGCAATCGAGAAGAGCACGTTGCCGCGGGAACGGCCTGCCCATCCACCAACGGCAGCCACAATTTCATCCGGGCGATAATAGATCAGACTGTCCATGGCCGTGACATGGTCAAATTCACCAAGATCCGCTGCCAGCATGTCGCCAACGACGAAGCGGACACGCATCTGCAAATTCGGTTCAAGACGCCGGCGGGCTATATCGACAAGGGAAGGCGAAATATCGACAGCCACGACATCGGCACCCCGCGCGGCCAAGATGGCGGTCAACTGACCGGCACCACACCCGGCATCAAGGATTCGTGCACCGGTGAGATCTGTCGGCAGGCGCGAGAGGAGCAGGTTGCGCATCTGATCACGCCCCTTGCGAACGGTTTGCCGCACGGCACTGACCGGTGCGTCACTGGTCAGCAATTCCCAGCGGCGCGTCGCCGTGCGGTCGAAATAGGTTTCAACACGTGCCAGAGTCGCCTCATAGGACATGCAACAACAGCCTCCCGCCGATTCCGCGCCCTGACCGTTTCATCAGGCCCGGCGGATCCAGTTGCGACATGCGAGACCTGGCATTCCCGCAGGGATTTGAAAACTTCGCCTGATCCATCAGTCGAATCCGAGAAGTTCAAAAATATCGCGGTCCGGCATCGGTCCGGGGGCCAATGGTTCGGTCCCTGCCCACAGACATTCCGCAAGTTCGACATATTTGGCGCGGCAATCGATGATATCCTCGTCATCATCCATTTCGAATAATGTCTTTTTCTTCAGCCGCGAGCGGCGAATGGCATCAATATCGGGGAGATGAGCGATGCGGCGAAACCCGACTGTATGGCAATAGCGGTCAACTTCATCCGTGTCTTTCGAGCGATTGGCGACACAACCCGCCAACCGCACCTTGTAATTGCTGGATTTGGCCTGCACCGCCGCAATGATCCGGTTCATGGCATAGATCGAGTCAAAATCATTCGCGGTGACGATGACCGCCCGGTCAGCATGTTGTAAAGGTGCCGCGAATCCACCGCAAACAACGTCACCGAGAACATCGAAGATCACCACATCGGTATCTTCGAGCATGTGATGCTGTTTCAGCAATTTGACTGTCTGGCCGACGACATAACCACCGCATCCGGTTCCGGCCGGCGGGCCACCAGCTTCGACGCACATCACGCCACCCCATCCTTCGGTCATGAAGTCTTCGGGGCGCAGTTCTTCGGGATGGAAATCAACTTCGCGCAAGATGTCGATCACCGTCGGCTGGAGATGGCCGGTCAGGGTGAATGTGGAATCATGTTTGGGATCACAGCCAATCTGGAGCACACGCCGCCCCATACTGGCAAACGCCGCCGAGAGGTTGGACGATGTGGTTGACTTGCCGATTCCCCCTTTGCCGTAAACCGAAAACACCTTGGCACCTTCGATTTTCATCGACGGATCCTGGTGAACCTGGACGGATCCTTCTCCATCCTGACCCTTGAGGGCCGGAATGTCATCACGTGGACTCATTGTCTTACTCCTGTCATTCGGCGGCGACACCTTCAACACGGTCTTCGAGGATATCAGCAGCGTTTCGTAACGCCGCCAGCGTCGCATCATCAGGCTCCCAGTAGGCACGATCAGAAGCTTCGAGCAGCCGATTGGCCATGCGCGAGGAGGCGACGGGGTTCAGATCGGCCAGCCGATCACGCATCGCATCGTCGAGCACATATGTCTCTGACAACCGTTTGTAGACCCACGGCTCAACCGCTCCGGCAGTTGCCGACCAACCCATTGTATTGGTCAGATGCGCCTCGATCTGACGTACCCCTTCGGCACCATGGTTCAGCAGCGGTTCAAAAAACCGCGGGTTGAGGCTGCGGGAACGGGTCTCGAGAGCAATCTGGTCGGAAAGTGTGCGGATCTTGCCGGTTCCCCGGGTTTGATCGCTGACATAAACAGCGGCTTCTTCACCGCGTGCCCGTTTCACCGCGCGACTGATTCCACCAAGCGTATCAAAATAGTGGTCGACGCTGGTCACACCGAGTTCAACGCTCTCGAGATTCTGATAGGCGACCTCAACGGTCTTGAGCGTTTCTTTCAGAAGTTCGGCTTTGCGCTGGGCCTTTCCATCCGTGCCATAGGCGTAGCATTTCCGTGACTGGTAAGCATCAGCAAGCTCATTTTCATCGCCAAAGGCTGACGAGTCGACGAGCTGATTGACATTCGAACCATAGGATCCTTCCGCATTGGAGAAGACGCGCAGGGCTGCCTGTTCCAGATCGCAGCCGGTCTGCTCCATGCGGGCGAGGGTATGCGCCCGCACAAAATTCTGCTCTTCCGGCTCGTCGGCTTGTGCGGCCTGCAGGGCGGCATCGGCCAGCAATCGGGTCTGCAGCGGCAACAGATCTCTAAAGATCCCTGAGAGCGTGACCACGACATCAATGCGCGGGCGACCGAGTTCTTCAAGTGGGATGAGGTCGGCGCCGGCGAGTCGGCCGAAACTGTCAAAGCGCGGACGTGCACCGATGAGGGCCAGCGCCTGTCCGATCGGCCCGCCATCGGTCTTGATATTGTCGCTGCCCCACAGCACCAGGGCAATGGCGTGCGGCAGGGTCGCATGGGTGTCAAGCAGTAACTGCGCCTGGCGTCTGCCTTCGCGGCAGGCATGTTCTGTCGGCATGCGGAAAGGGTCGAATGCATGGATATTGCGTCCCGTCGGCACGATATTCGGGTTGCGGATCAGGTCACCACCCGGAACCGGCGCCGTGAAATGCCCTCCCAGGGCGCGCAGCAAGGCCGGAATCTCACAGTCTTGTTGCAAGGCATCCCCAACCCGCTCGAAGGCATCAGTATCCGTATCTGCAACGAGTGAAAGATATTCACTTTTTGCCTCTTCGGAGAGGGGTTGGCCGACGATATGCAGCCCATCCGGAATCAGTGCATCTTCAGTTTCCAGAAGTTTGAGCCAGAGCGCTTCAGGATCAATATCACCCAGATCGACAGCCTCTGCCTGTTCCGAAATCAATGTTTCGAGATCCAACCGCTCGCTGTCATCGACAGGGAGCTCACGCCATCTTCGCAGACTGTCCTTGAGCTCGGCAAGACCCTTGTACAGGCCAGCACTGGCAAGTGGCGGCGTCAAATGCGAGACCGTGACAGCGCCCGCACGGCGCTTGGCAAGCGTCGCCTCCGACGGGTTATTGGCCGCATAGAGATAGATATTGGGCAGGTCGCCAATCAGGCGATCCGGCCAACAGTCAGCAGAGACCCCGGCCTGTTTTCCCGGCATGAATTCGAGAGCGCCATGCATCCCGAAATGCAGCACCGCATCGGCGCGGAAAGTGTGTCGGATCCACTGGTAGAACTGGACGAAAGCATGGGTGGGGGCAAAGTTACGCTCGAACAGCAGTCGCATCGGATCGCCCTCATAGCCGAAGGCAGGCTGCACACCGACAAAGACATTGCCAAATTCATATCCCAGGACAAAGACACTGCGCCCATCTGATTGCGCCCGTCCAGGCGCGGCACCCCAGGCCGCCTCGATGTCATCAAGCCAGGGCGTGTTCTCAACGATTTCATCGGCCGAGATGCGGGCGACGACATTCGCCTCCTGTCCGTAGTCGCGTGAATTGCCGCCGAGGACACAGTCGCGCAATGCCTCAACTGTTTCAGGTGGATCCAGATCGTAACCGTCTTCCTTGAGTGATCTGAGGGTATTGAGGAGCGACGCGAAAACATCAAGATAGGCCGCGGTGCCGGTCGCGCCAGCATTCGGCGGAAAGCCAAAAAGAATGATTGCCAGACGACGGTCTTTGGCGACCGAGCGGCGCAGCCTCACCTGTTTGACGGCCCGGTCCGCCAACCGCTCGACACGTTCGATGGCCGGTTGCATCGCGTTGGTGCCATTTGCGGCGCTCTCGGTCCGACCGGCATAGACCGTGGGTACGGTGGCGCCGTCGAGTTCTGGCAACGCAATCAGCATCGTGGTCTCGATCGGGCCCAGTCCCTGTGGTGACAATTGCCATTGCTCGATTGTCTGGAACTCAAGCGGATGCGCGGCAATATAAGGGATGTCGAGTGATTGCAGGGCGCTGATGGCGGCATCATTGTCGTTATAGGCCGGGCCGCCGACCAGCGAGAAACCGGTGAGTGAGATCAGGGCGTCGATTTTCGGTCCGGATTCGCCCCGGAAGAAACTGTCGATCGCGGGGCGGGCGTCCAATCCGCCGGCAAAGGCCGGGATAACCCGCAGATCGCGCGCTTCAAGAGCATGTATGACCGCATCGTAATGCGCGGTATCCGAAGACAGGACATAGGAGCGCATCATCACCAGCCCAACCGTGCCAACTGGCGATTTCGGGTGCGGCAATCTGTCGGGATCGACAGTAATCCGCTCCTTGAGTCCGGGATGGTAGAGCCCGGTATTGGGGTAATCTTCTGGCAATGCGACCGTGTCACCGCGCCAGGCGTCATGACGGGCGTAGCGTGAGATCAGCAGCCGGATCATGCGCTCGACATTCTCATCAGACGCGGCCAGCCAATATTGCATCATCAGGAACCACGTCCTGAGATCCTGCGCCTTGCCGGGGATGAATTTCAGAATCTGAGGAAGGCGCCGCAGCATGCGCATTTTACGCGCACCGCTTTCGGTTGAGGGTTTGGTTGACCCTCTGAGTTTCTTGAGAAACCTCATCGATGACGAGGTCGGGGCCGCCATATCAAGATTGCCCAGCAACGTTGTGCGGACAATCACTGAATCGGAGATGATCCCCACCATTGCATCGCAATTGCCCCGTCGCGCGGTGAGCGCCGGTTCAATGGCTTTCACATGCTCTTCCAGAAACAGCAGTGAAACCAGAATGATGTCTCCATTCTCGACATCACTGATGGCCTGTTGGAGCTTGTGGGGTGACTCGGCCCAGGCAGCAGCGGCATGGACCGAAACCGTCAGGCCCGGAAAATCGCGGCCCAGGCGCCGTGCGGCGCGCTCGACCGGTCCCGCCGCATGGTAATCCAGCGTGATCACAACCACGCGATAGATGGACCCATGTCCCTTGAATGACATATCAACGGGCATAATGGGCCTTGGCCTCATAAAGGGTTTCCACATCGATTTCCGTCAAGCCGCGTTCAAGGGCAAAACTCTCGGTATTGCGCCGCGCTTTGCCGCGCACGAAGAAGGGAACCTTGCGCAGTTCTTTTTCAGCCTCTTTCAGCCACAAAATGTCACTCGCTTCGGACAATCCGGCGGACTCTGCGTCAGCACTTGATGCGCGCAAATCTGCCGGGTGACCATGATGAGACGCACCGGCATCGTCATGAAATTCAAAATCCTCACGGAACATATGGAGCAGATGCTCTTCCAGCCCCATCACCAGGGGATGTACCCAGCTGTCAAAGATGACATTGGCACCCTCGATTCCCATTTGCGGACTGTATCGCGCCGGGAAGTCCTGGACATGAACAGGAGCCGAAATGACCGCACAGGGAATGCCCAGTCGCTTGCCGATATGGCGTTCCATCTGGGTGCCAAGGATCATTTCCGGCACCAGTTCCGAAATCCGGGACTCAACCTCCAGATAATCGTCGGTAATCAATGGGTCGACATCGTAATCCTTTGCCAGGGATCGGATCATACGCGCCTGTTCCCGGTTGTAGCAACCGATGCCAGCGACGTCGAAACCCATTTCATCGCGGGCAATCCGCGCGGCCGTGGCGACATGGGTTCCGTCGCCGAAAATAAACACCCGCTTGCCGGTCAGATAGGTTGAGTCCACACTGGCTGAATACCACGGGAAGCGCAGCCGGTGCGTGTCAAGATACGGCGCAATGCCGGTTAACGCGCTGATTTCATCAATAAATTCCCTGACGGCACCAACACCGATCGGGATCGTCTTCGTATAGGGAAGCTTGAGCGCACGTTCCATCCAGCGGCATGCGGCCTCGCCGGTTTCGGGATACATCAGCACGTTGAAATGGGCGCGCCCCAATTGCCGTATGGTAGCGGGTGATGCACCCATCGGTGCCGTCGCGTTGACGGCAATTCCCATATCTTCGAGCAAAGCCGTGATCTCGGTGATGTCGTCACGATGACGGAAACCCAGGGCCGTCGGGCCGATCAGATTGCAGCTCGTGGTCTTGGTGCGTTCACATGGCTTCGCCAGATTTTTGACAATCTGAAAAAATGTCTCGTCTGCTCCGAAATTCTCCTTGCGCTGATAGCTCGGCAATTCCAGAGGAATCACCGGAATATTCAACCCCATGGTCGCGGCAATTCCGCCGGGATCATCCTGGATCAGTTCGGCCGTGCATGACGAGCCAATGATCAATGCGTCGGGTTGAAACCGCTCGGCCGCCTCACGGCAGGCGGTTTTGAACAGCGCGGCCGTGTCAGACCCAAGATCCCGTGCCTGAAAAGTCGTGTAGGTCACCGGCGGTCGGCGGTCGCGCCGCTCGATCATGGTGAAGAGAAGGTCAGCGTAACTGTCACCCTGTGGCGCATGCAGAACATAATGGAGCTTTTTCATGCCGGTCGCGACCCGCATCGCCCCGACATGTGGCGGCCCCTCATATGTCCACAAGGTCAAGCGCATCAGGCCGCTCTCATCTGTTGCAGAGCGGTGCGCCGACGAACAGGCCGTGAGAACAACCCGGCAAGATCGCCTGCCTGCTCATAGAAATGGACCGGTGTAAAGACGAGTTCAATAGCCCATTTGGTGGTCAGTCCCTCAGCCTCGAGAGGGTTGGCAAGGCCAAGCCCGCAGACAGTCAGATCAGGTCGCGCGGCACGGACGCGATCAAGTTGTCGGTCGACATCCTGTCCTTCCGAGATCACCGGCCCCGCTTCAATCAATTCGAGGTCGGGCGCGGCGATTTCACGGTGAAGATACGGCGTCCCGATTTCAATCGCGCGCATGCCACATTCTCGTGTGAGAAAACGCGCGAGGGGGATTTCGAGCTGACTGTCGGGAAAGAAAAACACCGACTGGCCGTGGAGAATTTCGTGCGCCTTGGCGACGGCCCGGCGCGCGCGACGGCGGGGCGCTTCCGTGACCCTGTCGAACAGGTCTGGATCGACTGAAAATGCCTGGGCAATGGCGCGTAACCATGCTGTTGTCCCCTCTTCCCCAAACGGGAAGGGTGCCGCAATATGGTGGGCCCCGCGTCGCCGCAGAGCGTCATGGGTCTCCGCAAGGAACGGCTGGGTGAGGGCAAAGACCGTATTCTTGCCGATTGAAGGTGCGTCTGCTGCCGACAATGAGGGCAGAACCGTTACCGGAGAAACACCCATCTGCTGCAACAGATCGAGTGCCTGATGCTGGGCCACATCCGGCAGGGCACCGGCCAGCAGGAGTTGCCGGCTGTCGGTTTCGGGGAGCTCCTCGGCCATTGCCGCAAGGCAGGAATCCTCGCCCTGGGTGAAGGTCGTCTCAATACCCGAGCCGGAGAAGTTGATCACCTGGAAATGCGGTGCATATTGACGCGTCAGTCGCTCGGCGGCCTTGCCGAGATCAAGTTTGATAACCTCGGAAGGACAGGAGCCAACCAGAAACAGCCGCCGAATGTCGGTACGGCGCGCCCGCAGCTTGGCGACTTCCCGATCCAACTCCTGCTGGGCGTCAGCGAGGCCGGCCAGATCTGTTTCTTCAAGAATCAGCGTTCCGAAACGTGGCTCGGCGAAGATCATCACACCGGCGGCGCTTTGCAGGAGGTGGGCACAGGTCCGCGAGCCGACGACAAGAAAAAACGCATCCTGCATCTTGCGATGCAGCCAGATGATTGATGTCAGTCCGCAAAAGACCTCGCGCTGACCGCGCTCACGCAGCACGGGCGCGTCCCGACATCCCATCGCGTTCATGCTGGAACCACGCTGTCGAGACGCGCCCGACGGAATTTAAAGAGAAACTGACCGGCATTCACGACATAGAGAAGGTAGGCCACCAGTGCGATCAGCATCTCGGTGGCCGGCGCATAGACACCCGTCCATAATGCATAGACATAGAGGCTGTGCATCGCGATGACCGCGAAACTGAACAGATCTTCCCAGAAGAATGCCGGTGCCAGCAAATACTGTCCGAAGACCTGCCTCTCCCAAATCGCACCTGTGACCATGATAAGATAGAGAAAGCCGGTTTTCACCAGAATCGACCCGGTGGCGGCTTCATAGCCACTACCGGTCAGCAAGAACCGTAACACCAGGGCCAGCGATACGAGGAAAACAAGAAACTGCAGGGGCGCGAGCACGGCCTGCACGATGGTCCAGACCGACTGGTCCCGCCGCCGCCGTTGCTCCGGTGTGTAGAGTGCTTTCCGACCTCCTTTGACGGCTGAGCATCCCGACATACACTTCTCCTCCGATGTCGCTGACCATGCTGTTAATTGGATGGTCAAAAAGTGTCAAGTCTAATTTACATTATTGGACAAGCGGCTGACAAACATTTTTTTCGCGCCGGCATATTTTTTGCGAAATGATCTTGTATAACTAACAATATCTGATCCAGACATGAGTTGCTGCCTGACGACTCACGGTCAAGAGAATCTGTCAAATGAAGTTGACATAAGTAAAAATCAGGCTTATGATTCAGATTGATCGGCTATTGGGATTGATGATCATGAATCACTTTGTTCGGGCGGTGGCATGAAGAACAAGGATTCCGGACAGCGCAGCGGGTTGCCTGTTGATGACGTGGCCCATGCAGTTATCAATGTCTTGGCCGAGATGCCGATTGCCGATCCACGGCGTCGCTGGGCGCGTGCGCAAGAGCTGTTGCGCCGCGCGGTTTTGTCAGATGATATTTTTGAATGCGAAAATGTCAGGGCAGAGATTGCAACGCTTGGAATGACGGATAACGAGATCGTCGATTCCTGTATCCCGGAAGTGGCCCGAGATCTGGGTGGAAAGTGGGAAGATGACTCGCTGAGTTTTGCCGAGGTGTCCCGTGCCTCGTCCCGTCTGCACAGCTTCTGCCGTCACCTGGAAGAGGAAGCGCAGCCGGTAATGAATGGCGACGGTTTTTCAATTCTTCTGGTCTCGTTAAAGCGGGAGGATCACATCATCGGCCCGGCGGTCCTGGCAAAACAGCTTCGCCGGACAGGAAATCATGTGTCACTGATGTCGAATTGCACCGTTGATGACATCATCAATCGGGTCAGTGAAAGCAGCTATGACTGTTTGATGATTTCGCTGGCGTCGCTGGTGGGTGCGCGCATGGCTGCCGAGGCTGTCCGGCGAATTCATACACTCACCGAACGACGGATTCCGATCTATCTTGGAGGCGCAGCACTCGAATATCGTACCGATCTCAGGGATGAGGTTGGTGCTGATTTGGTGACCAGTGACATTGCAGTTGCGCTTGAACATATGCGCCGTCATCGCAGTGAATTCATGAGGGGTTAAAATGACTGACATAAATCTGCCTGATGCGGTCAGCGGGTCAGGAAATTCACATGCTTTACAATCGATTCTTGCTGCGGCAGCGGACCTGTCTTTTGTGCTCTGTCCGGCGGGCCGTATCCAGACGGTCATGACGGAGGGGCCGTCGGACAGGGAACGTGCGCGAATTGGTAAATGGACGGGCCGCCCGATGACCGAATTCCTGACCTCGGAGAGCGTTCCAAAGTTCCAGCGCGCGATGCAGACATTGCATAGCAATGGACACAATCCCAAGCGCATCGAGCTGAATCATACGAATGGTGACGATGGCTGGCAATATCCAGTCCGCTATTCCTTCCACCCTGCGGGGTCACATGGCGAGACCTTGATGATCGGTCGTGATCTGCGGGCGGTGGCAGAGACGCAGGAGCAACTTGTCAGGGCGCAGATTGCCCTTGAGGAGGGATATGAGCAGCAGCGTGAATATGCGACTCTTTACAAGATGCTGCTGACGAATACCCGCGATGCGGTCCTGCTTGTTTCGTCTCATGGGCGGGTGCGCGATGCCAATCCTGCAGCTGCCGGACTGCTCGGCAGCACCGATCGGGCCCTGTCGGGGAAATCTCTGGCCAGACAATTCAAGGATTGCCGCGATAGCGAATTCGTTGATGAACTCAACTCGGCGGCCAGTTCGGAGATTGAATCGACATTGACGAAACAGGTCCTGCGGAATGGCGGGACCGTCAGGTTGGCGCCAAAGATCTTCCGGGCAGCTGGCGAGAAGCTGATTTTTTGCCAGATCATGCCGGTTGCAGAAGAAGGAGTGCAGCCCAACCGGTTGCGACAGAATCTCTATTCTCTTTATCTGAAGAGCACGGATGCCATCGTGATCTGTTCGCAGAAGGGCATCATCAAGGATGCCAACGAGTCGTTTCTTGATTTGGCGGGAATCAGCGGGCCTCATGATCTGCGCGCGAAGAGCCTGGCTGATTATCTCGAACGCGGTCAGGTTGATCTCAATGTTCTGATTGACAACACTGTCCGGCTCGGCCGCATGCAGGTTTATTCCACGCGGCTCGCGGGTGAGATCGGGCCACGTTGTCCGGTCGAGGTTTCATCGGTTTACCTGGATGATCAAGAAAAACCGGTATTCGGATTTGTGTTTCGGGATGTCGGTCGCGTTGGTGTGACCCGCAACGGGCAGATTGCAAACCAGGTGGGTGCCCCGAACGCGAATGTGGTCGATCTTGTCGGATCGGCAACACTGAAGGAGATTGTTGCCGAGGCCAATGATGTCATTGAGCGGATGTGTATCGGCGCGGCCGTTGAGATGACTGGAAACAATCGCGCCGCCGCCGCCCAGATGCTGGGGCTTTCGCGCCAGAGTGTCTATACCAAACTGCGCAAATACGGGCTTCTCAAGCGCGATGGATGACCTGGCATCCTGTCGCGGTGTCGCATGGACAACATATGACAAACAGATGGTCCGATGACTGTCTCGACTGACCAGGACAACATGTCGCAATCTCCGCATTTTGATCCCCGGGAGGCGCGTGTTCTCGCCCCTTCCCTGCCCCGCCCTTCAGTCGTTTTGCGATTGATCAAGCCGGTCACCTGGTTTCCACCCGTCTGGGCCTATTTGTGCGGCACCGTGTCAGCAGGAGCTGTGCCTGCGGAAAGCTGGATGCTGGTTGGATTGGGCATGTTTTTGGCCGGACCCCTTGTCTGCGGTATGAGTCAGGCTGCCAACGATTGGTGCGATCGGCATGTCGATGCGATCAACGAGCCTGATCGACCCATTCCCTCGGGGCAGATTGCCGGTCGCTGGGGTCTGTGGATTGCCCTGTCGATGACGTTGGCCTCGCTTGTCGTTGGCTGGCAACTGGGCCCTTGGGGATGTGCGGCAACAATTGTCGCGGTGCTCGCGGCCTGGGCTTATTCGGCCGAACCGGTCAGGCTCAAACGTTCGGGAATCATGGGGCCTGGACTCGTCGGATTGAGTTATGAGACTCTGCCCTGGTTCACCGGTGCCGCGATCGTAGCTGCCGGTGCGCCGTCCTGGCCGATCATCGTGATTGCGCTGCTGTATGGTGTCGGCGCGCATGGAATCATGACACTGAACGACTTCAAGGCCTTGGCGGGTGATCGGGTGACGGGAGTCAATTCGTTGCCGGTGATGGTGGGGCCGGCGCGTGCGGCACGGATCGCCTGCTGGACGATGATCCTCCCACAATTGGCGGTGATTGCACTGCTGATCAGTTGGGGCCTGTCTCTCTTTGCTGCAGCGATATCGGCTCTGTTGATCGGCCAGCTCTTGGCGATGCGCGTGATGGTGCGTGATCCGGAAAAAAAGGCACCATGGTATAACGGCACTGGCGTGCTTCTCTACATTCTCGGCATGATGGTCACGGCATTTGCGTTGCGACTGGCAGGAGCCATGATGTGACTCTCTCATGGCTGTCCATTGTGCGGTTGGGATTGGTCCAGATGTGTCTGGGCTGTGTTGCAGTCATCACGACATCGACGCTTAATCGCCTCATGGTGGTCGAACTGGCCTTGCCGGCCATCATTCCCGGATTCCTGGTCGCCCTGCATTATGGAATTCAGCTTTCCCGGCCACATTGGGGATTTGCTTCGGATCGGGGAGGCAAAAGAACGCGTTGGATTATCGGCGGCATGGTGGTTCTGGCCGTCGGCGGTATCGGGGCTGCAATATCGATCCCGGTACTGATGGCGAGTTTTCCACTGGGTATGATGCTTTCGATATTCTCGTATGCGCTGATCGGGTTGGGAATTGGAGCCTCAGGGACGACGCTCCTGGCGCTCCTGGCATCTGCAACCGCACCCGAGAGACGTGCGGCGGCGGCAACCATCACCTGGTTGACGATGGTCGGTGGAATTGCCATCACCGCTGGGGGTGTCGGTGCCTTGCTCGATCCTTACAGTGCGACCCGGATGGTCGTGATTGTAGCGGCAGTCTGCGTTGCGACGATCGGGGTGACCTGTCTGGCAGTGGCGGGAATTGAGAGCCGATTGAAAATTGTCAGACAGCCTGAGGAGACTCCTTTCATGGAGGGATTGCGTGAGGTCTGGGCTGAGCGCAAGACACGGAATTTTACCATTTTTGTGTTCCTGTCGATGACTGCCTATTTTATGCAGGAGTTGATCCTTGAACCTTATGCCGGTCTGGTCTTCAATTTTTCGCCGGGTCAGTCGACTCTCTTGTCTTCGGTGCAGAATGGGGGTGTCTTTATCGGTATGGTGACTGTTGGTCTCGCGGTTTCCGGTTTTCGTATTGGCAATCTGCGCGGCTGGGTGATCGTGGCGTGTATTGGATCGGCGATCAGCCTGATGGCGATCGCTGCGCTTGGCCCCATCGGGCCGGGTGCGCCACTGACATATGCAGTTATCGGCTTGGGTGTCTGCAATGGCATGTTTGCAGTCGCAGCTGTCGGCTCAATGATGATTCTGGCCGGCGAAGGCCGTGTCGCGCGTGAAGGCACGCGGATGGGACTTTGGGGTGCTGGCCAGGCATTGGCGGCTGGATTTGGTGGCCTGGTTGGTGCGGCGGCGGTGGATATCCTGCGCCGGATGTTGACCGATGCGCAGGCGTTTGGCACGGTATTTCTTGCCGAAGGGCTGCTTTTTGCCGCGACTGCCATCATGGCAGCCCATATTCTTGATCGACATGCGACTTTGCCACGAACGATGGCAATGAGCAAATGACGGAAGGAGCATTGGACAGGCCCATTGATCTGGCTCTGGGGAGGGACCATGCCGAACGGCAATGAGTGCATGACTACAGACTTTGATGTCGTCGTGGTTGGTGGGGGGCCTTCCGGTGCGACGGCAGCAGAAGAGCTCGCCAAGGGTCGGCATCGGGTGGCTCTGCTTGATCGTCTGGGTCGAATCAAACCCTGCGGCGGTGCGATTCCACCGCGGGCGATTGTCGACTTCACCATTCCGGATTCACAGCTTGTCGCGCGCGTGACGACGGCACGAATGATCTCCCCGACCGGTCGGAAGGTCGACATTCCCATTGAGAACGGCTTTGTTGGTATGGTGGAGCGGGAGAATTTTGACGAGTTCCTGCGGGCGCGGGCGGCGGCGGCGGGTGCCGTTCGTTTTGCCGGGACATTTCTGCGCATTGAGCGCAGTGAGGGCGCGGTGCACGTCCATTATCGCGACAAGCAGACCGGTGCAGACAAATCGATTGCCACGCGTCTGATCATTGGTGCCGATGGCGCGCGCTCGAAGGTCGCGCGCGCTGAAATGCCGGGCGGCGATGAGATTCCGTATGTCATCGCCTACCATGAAATCATCCGTTCACCGGGAGAGCGCGGCGAATATCACCCCGATCGTTGTGACGTTGTCTATGATGGTGCCATCAGCCCTGACTTTTATGGCTGGGTCTTTCCGCATGGCGCATCGGCCAGTGTCGGTATGGGCACCGCAGTTCCCGGTGTCGACCTGAAAAAGGCGACAGCTGATCTTCGGGCGGCAAGTGGACTCAGCGACTGTGAGACCATGCGCACAGAGGGGGCTCCTATTCCGCTCAAGCCGTTATCGCGCTGGGACAATGGTCGGGATCTGGTTCTTGCGGGCGATGCTGCGGGTGTCGTGGCGCCAAGTTCGGGTGAAGGAATTTACTATGCGATGGTCGGTGGGCAGGTTGCGGCAACGGCATGTATGGCAGTGTTGAAATCGGGACAATCGCGCGATCTTCGCATCGCCCGCCGACTCTTTATGGGTGATCACAAGACTGTCTTTCGGGTGCTCCGCTCCATGCAGGATGCCTATTACAAGTCAGATATGCGTCGTGAGCGTTTTGTCTCACTGTGTCACGATGTCGATGTGCAAAGATTGACATTTGAGGCCTATATGAACAAGCGACTGGTGCGGGCGCGACCCTTGGCACATCTCAAAATCGGGGTCAAAAATCTCGCCCATTTAACGGGCTTGGTGCCCCCTGACCACGTATGAGCAATCCGATTATGTCCAATCTGGTTCCTGCGTGGCGCGATGGCATATTGCAACCACTGGACAAGCTTGAGGTTCATCAGCTCGGCCTTCGACACAAGGCCATATCGGTTTTTGTGATGGCGGAAGGTCACACCTTGCTGCAGCGCCGCGCACTGTCAAAATACCACAGTCCAGGTCTCTGGACGAACAGTTGCTGCACCCATCCGTATTGGGAAGAGCCTGCGCTGCAATCGGCCCAGCGCCGACTGAATGAAGAATTGAACCTGCAAGGGTTGGATCTGGAGTGGTGCAAGACCGTTGAATATCGTGCTGAGGTCGGAAACAATTTGATTGAGCATGAATTGGTGGAGATCTTCATCGCCCATTCCGACACCCGGTTCGAGCTTGTGCCTAATCCCGAAGAAGTCATGGAGACGCGCTGGATCCGGATGGGTGACCTGCTGACCGAGATCGGGCAGAACCCTTCAGCCTTTACGCCCTGGTTAAAGATTTATCTTGGAGAACACCAGGCAGACATATGGGATCATGCCATCAAGCCCGTGATGTCGGATCGGGCATAACAACTGTCACCGTGGCCGTCCAGCGCGCGGATCACGAAAACGCCTGTCGCATCAGATCAATGATATCAAGACCTGCTTCGTGGTGATTGCATTCGGCAAGAAAATGATATCTGGTCATGCGATCCCGGAATTGTTGTTCGTGCGCTCTCGAATAAACCTATACCATCCCTTTCCAAGACGAACGGCCTTGCAGCCCACTGTGCACAATCCCAGAACCATAAGTGCCATTGACTGTTGTGCAAAATGGGGGCCGCCATGGCGACGTCGAACTCAACCGCCGTCCGGCGTCCCGACAAACCTGTCGCCAAGGTGCGCCTTCCCATCAAAAGCTCTCCAGATCGACGGTGGTTCGGAGTTCATGGCTGCACACGAAACCGCTAGATATGCAATGACATCAGCGAAGATCTCGAATCACATACAATTGTCGTCAACCATTGAGAACGGCGCGTCTCAGATGGGGTGACGAGGCACGCGTCAAAGGGGAGCGAAAACGCGGGTGTGATTGATAATACAGACAGACTGTCGGTTGCTACTGAAATGTGATCATCTGCTGCAACAGGTTGAAGTGGAATCGATCTTTGTCGATACGATCATCAAGTGAACCGTCAGATTCACACTGTTATGTGTTATGTAAGGCCGGGATAGGAATGGAACCTCAACTATTCAATGATCGATTGGCATGATGGCATCGAGTCTGACCCATCCCTCTGCCGCTGACATGATGTCCTGGTCGCGTGCGAAGGCTTTTCTGTTGAATGCAGGATGGAGTCTCGATGACAATTCCCGTGGCGGGAGTGATCTCTGCTTCGACCACAAGACTTCCCTTGGACAACTCACGGATCATGAATTGGTGGATGATGATCAAGTCGACGCTCACGCATTGCTGCGTGCTGCCGGCGGTGGAGTTCTCGACAGGAAACTTGCGGACAGCGTTGAAGATGCAACAACGGTTGATGAGGTGCTTGTCGGTTTGAACTGGACCATTGTTCGTGCGGGTCCATTCGTTGGGATCGCGCGAAGCCCGCAACGCGGGACCGGTGGAGCGCGCACGGTGCGTCAGGGCGAACCGATTGCCGGTCGGAGCCTCAGTTGCCTGGCGCAATGGCTGTGCTCGCTGGATCCCTTGCGGCGTTCGGTCGGGCTTGCTGCCGTGAATGCCTATTGGAATCGTCCGGAACGCGGAACGGTAGTCTCTCATAAGTGGGGATTGGCGGCATTTGATCCGCCAGGGGATGGACTGGTGATCATCGGCGGTTTTCGCCAGGCACAGAAGCGGCTTTTCGCCGCACGTATTGTCGAGCGCGAACCGAAGGACAATGATATTCCTGAGGACGAGTCATCGGTGGCACTGCAATCTGCCAGAGCTGTCGCGATCACGGCACAAACATTGATGAACGGCAGTCTTGAGCCCCTGCTCAATCGAGTGGGTCAACAAGCCGAACGATTGTTGGTCGGCCCGAGTGCTCCGGTGGCACCAGTTGTCCTTGAATCGGGCATTGATCGTGTCTCAGGCCTGGCCATTACCGATGGTGATGCCGCAGCCAGCTTCATCAAGGAGACAGGAACCATGATTGCTCTTGATCACATGACGGCACAGCTGGAGCTTGCCCGATGACGGCATGGCCCAAAGACGTGCGCCCGTACTGGTCGACTCAACTGTTCGATCATCGGACTGTACCGGTCAAACTGACCGCACGTCATCGCACCAAGGGGGGGGGGTGTCTGGGGGCGCATTGAGGTGATATCGGGCGTTCGACGTCTCGCGCGGTGCAACGCGTCCGGGGACGTGACAAAAACAGAGGAGATAGAAGCGGGAGATCACGCCATTGTCGCGCCTGAAGAGATCGATTTCGTCAGCCTTTCTGACGAGACCTCATTTCGTGTGACATTGTTCCGCTGCGAAATCAACGTGCCGGCACGGACTGTTCAATAAGGGATTTTGCAGCCGTTCAAAGACAAAGACAGTCGAAATTACCACGACGGCTTGGCGATACCCGAAAACGGATTTTGGACATGGCGCGCGCGGCCTTCCCAATTTGTGCACATGCGCGCCAGCAGATCGAACTCAGTCGCGGCAGTGTACGGGTCAGGTTTCGGACCTGTTGCAGACATGCCAAGGAGCGCGCTTTTCGCCCTGCGCACGCCACGCCCCGTCATTCCGACACCGGGTCAGATTTTCTGCATTGGGACGGTGGTCGTCGACACCAAGGACATCGTTTTGGATCCCCGGTTATTGTGAAGCTCCTGCGCGAGTTATCGGCATCACAGCCAACGCATCAGTATGTGCCGTGCAGTATCGTATGATCTGCCTCAGATTGACCGCTCATCATGCGTTGGCTCCGTTTGTTTGTGACACTCATTGGCGCCATCCGACAGATGTCCGAATCGCCCTGGTCGCGATTCGCAACCCGCATCACATTGGCGCGAGAAATTTTCCCATTCGCAAAAGTTTTTCAAATGCCGCGCAGTTGCGACATTCGGAGGGGCTGGCAAATAGAAGTCCTTCAGACACTTGGATCCGCAATTATCCGGATGCAAATATTCTCAATCATAATTGGCCGAAATTCCTTCATCAACGGCTGTTGTTGTCAGGAATGCATGGCGAAACCCTGCCAATTCGTGAAGCGGGACAGTAATTTATGTCAATCAAACTTTACAGTTGCAACCGTCATAAAATACTGACACAATGAACAGCCGACCTTTCAAAAGGTAAGCGAAAGCACAGAAAGAGATGTCTCATTCTTTCGGTGCTTCAATTGCAGATAATGAAGGAGACCAGATATGTCCGATGATCCGGATAAGGTTTGGCCAACGGGACTAACTCAACGTGAAGCCGAAGAGGTACATAGCTACCTCATCGACGGGACACGAGTCTTCGGCGCGATTGCGCTCATCGCACATGTACTTGTTGCGGTGGCGACTCCTTGGCTCGGCTGACTAGGAGGTAACTCATGAATAATGCAAAGATGTGGCTGGTTGTGCCGCCGGCAGTAGGCGTTCCGCTTTTTCTGGCTGGTGTCGCGGTTGGTTCTTTTGCCGTACATGTCGCCGTCCTGAGCAATACGTCTTGGGTTGACGACTTTCTTCAGGGTAAGCCGCTCGGCTCAGGCGATTCCATGGCCGCGACCACGGTCATGGAGCCAGAGACGACAGTCACTCCGGCCAGCATGACGCGTGACCTGTCGGAAGGTGCACAAGAGGTCACCGTGATTCTTCCTGATGGAAGCGTAGCGAAGGCGATCATAGAGTCTGAGCAACTCGTATCAACGGGTCAGGCGCTATAGATTTAGCAATGATTGGATCGACCGAAACAATAAGCTTCGGTCGATCCAAACGCGTTTTGTCGATTGCCGCATGAGAGAGGCATTCGTCACCTGATAGTTGATAGCGAAGATGTTTGGTATCAGAGACTTTGCACTTCGCAGACTGGCTCGGTTGGGCCCGAAATACTTTCCCTTTGCCGATGTTGCGAGTGAGGAGCTTCCGCTTTCACGCTTATTGAGGCTTGCGCTGTTCCAGGTCACTGTCGGCATGGCTCTTGTCATGCTTGTCGGGACACTCAACCGCGTGATGATCGTTGAACTCAATGTTCCGGCGACTCTGGTTGGTGGAATGCTGGCCCTTCCCGTTCTCTTCGCGCCTTTACGAACATTTATCGGTTTCAAGTCCGATACCCATAGATCGGCGCTTGGTTTGCGGCGGATACCGTACATTTGGAAAGGGACGCTTTACCAGTTCGGCGGTTTTGCAATTATGCCTTTCGCGTTACTGGTTCTCTCGGGTTACGGTGAAGCCATTGATGCGCCGCGCTGGATTGGCCTCTCGTCAGCGGCCTTGTCGTTTCTGCTCGTAGGAGCGGGCGTTCACATCGTGCAAACAGCAGGGCTGGCGCTCGCGACTGATCTCGTGCCCGATGAGGACCAACCGAAAGTTGTCGGTCTTATGTATGTCATGCTGTTATTTGGCATGGTGATGGCCGCGCTGATTTACGGACTGCTACTGGAAGAGTACTCGCCGGGACGTCTCATTCGTATTCTGCAGGGTACGGCGGTGTTGACCATGGCGCTGAACCTCTTGGCAATGTGGAAGCAGGAAGCGCGCGACAGGGAACGTGCCCAGCAGATGGAAACAGTCCGTCACCCAACTTTTGCCGTAGCATGGAGAGATCTTCTGGCACGTCCCGGCATGGTGCGTCTGTTGACAGTCATCGGTCTCGGGACCTTCGGCTTTGGAATGGCCGATGTTTTGCTTGAACCATATGGGGGTCAGGCACTCGGTTTTTCGGTTGCAGGAACCACCCGGCTCACCGCCCTGCTTGCCGCCGGGACGTTGATTGGCTTCGCTGTTGCCTCACGCGCCCTGGGTCGGGGAGGGTCAGCGGAAGAGGTCGCACGGTTCGGGGCGCTGACAGGTATTCCCGGTTTTGCGGCCATTATTGTGTCTTCGATGGCTTTCGGGCCAATGCTTTTTGTCATTGGCACGCTGGTGATCGGAATCGGTGCAGGACTATTCGGTCATGCGACGCTCACGGCGGCCATTCGTGCCGCGCCGAGAGATCGCGTCGGGTTGTCGCTCGGTGCATGGGGAGGTGTACAGGCGACGTGTGCGGGAATCGGCATTGCTGGAGCCGGGATCGTGCGGGATTTGCTTATGGCGACGGCTCCGGATTTCGGGCTTGCGGCAGCGACCCCATATAATGTAGTATTCACACTGGAAATTGTCTTCCTTCTGCTTGCAGTTCTGATGGCAGTGCGACGCCGTCAGAAGGTTGGCGATGGCGGGCAAGGCCAGAAAGCAAAATCATGGGAGGTGTCATGACTACGATTTTCACAAGGCTTTATGAAAGTCAGCCGATTGCGCTGGCTGTACAGGACAGGATGTATCGTGCCGGATTTCCGCGCCACGTGATGCGTGTCATCATCGGTCGTCCTGAAGAGACGGCAAATGGGATTGAGAATCGTATCAGTGATGCCAGGGTGCCCGATCGCGAAGCTTCGGTCTATGCAGAAAATGTTTCACAAGGTGCGGCGCTGCTGGTGGTTGAGGCAACTTACAAGCCCCTTGGAGCCGTCAAGATCGCACGCAAGATGCTGTCTGAGACGAAATCCATTCCCTGCAATGTCGAAGCCGAAGAGTTCAAGGTTCCGACTCTTCCCGATCATGCGCCAAGTATCATGAAGGATCATCCTCGATTTTTCACCAATCCGCCTGATCCGGATCATGTTGGCGGACCACTTTCAGATCAGCTTGGCATATTGCTCCTGACAGCGAAACGCCGTTTCAATTCTGCCCTTAAAGACGGGGGATTGATGATTCCGATCCCGCAGTTGATGCGTGGCCGCAAGGCAAAATCAGCAGTGAGCGGCGGTTACCATGTATCAAGTACCTTCTGGCCAATGAAGCTGGTGACGCAAAAGAAGCGCCGCAGATCCGTAATTCCCGGCGGTGGACATCCCTTGTCACGTCGTCTGGGGTGGCGAATGATCAGTTAGCAGGTGCCCGAGTGATTGCGTTGCAGGTTGGTTCATCAGCAGAGGGTCTGATGACATTGAGGAAGAAGTGACGGTGAATCCAATGCCTGAAGCATGTGGGTTTCGTTTGTGGGTTTGGGACATTCAGTTACCACTTCGACTCTGATTGCCGACAAATTTTATGGATATGGTTCTCTTGGGACAGAGAATTGATTGAGGATTTTATACGCGCCCCTGTACTTTTGGGTTGGCCTTTTGGCTTTCTTTTTGGGAATTATATACCTGATACCCCGTACGCCTTCCATCGAATATAATCCCCTCACTTTTCCGTGAGGTGATGGGCCCCCTGTCGCGGAACCTCCGCCCCCGCCCCCGACCCGTACGACCGCGTTGCCCGGCTTCGGAAGGGGGTTGAGTCTCAATCACACTTACTCTAGCAAAACCCTGAGGTGTCCATGACCATCAACGTGAACCCTGACATCCTCGTGTGGGCGCGCGAGACAGCCGGTCTCAGCGTCGAGGAAGCGGCCAAGACGCTGCAACTCACGACCAGCGCCAGAAGCACCGCGGCCGAGAAGCTGGAAAGGGGGGAGAAATCCCCGACCCGGAACCAGCTGAACAGCATGGCCAAGGCCTACAGGCGTCCGCTGCTTGTTTTCTACATGGAGGAACCGCCCCGGACGGGATCGCGTGGGACGGACTTCCGGCGGTCCCCAGGCTCACGCGACATCCGTGACAACGCCAAGCTCGACGCCCTCCTGCGCGACGTCCGTGCCCCCAGAATTCTCACCCTGTTTGTCGCAAATTCTCAGGTTGATTGACGCGCCACAGTAGTCGGGCCCTGACCTGAAAGACACGGAAGCCAACCCTGACCGTGCCAGGATGCAGGCAGAACGGAAGGAGACCCCGCGATCAACCTCTGCGGCACAGTCTGCGACCTGCGACCCACGATCTCAGAGAGAGGCCGCTCCGTGACGACAGTGACGTCTGGCGGGACCCAACCCGCGAATATCAGTGTGATCCACCGTCGCAATCACGGTCGGCATCCCGACACGGTCATGATGTTGCAAGGAATCGCATGATGCCATCATCGAGACATCTCAGCGGTCAATCCATATCAGGTTGATGGACGCGCCACACCGGTGAGATACTCAATCGCCCAGGCCAGCTGTTCCTCGGGCGGGGCTGACACGGCCTGGTCGGGAAGATCCATGACGGTGCTGAGTGTATCAGACCGGAAGGGCTCATCGGTACCGTCAAGGACGGCCTGGACGGCGGTGCGGACCACGTCGATCATCGCGACCAGGGCCGCCACGGCCCGCTCGGCATGCGGGAGGGATTGGGGCAGGGCTGGGACAGACGCGTCCGCGTTCGGGGTCTCCCTGTCCGCCTCCAGGGTGGCAAGGACGGTGGTGGCGCGGGAGCGATCTGCATCGGTCGGGGTGGCTGGGACGGCTGCCAAGGCTGCCGCATCCACGGCGCTAGCCGCCACGGCCGTGCAGGTGCGGTGCCAGGTGGCGGCGAGGGTCGTCCAGTGGATGATCTCGTCCTCGGTGTGGGGAGCGGCGGCCGCGAGGATCCGCTCGCCCTCTCGGGCGGGCAGCGGCGGGCAGGGGGCGCTGTCTGGCTCTGCGGTCGCCATGCGGATCCAATCGCGGACAAGATAGGTGCAGAAGGAGGGGATCGGGAAGGTCAGTGATCCGTCCCGATTCTCCTGTAGGGCCCCGCGGTGGAAGAGATGGTCGGCCAGGGAGTCGGCATCCATGCCCTTGGGGATCTGCCATTCGCTGGTTGCGGGATGGGTGCGGGCATGGCGTGTGATGCTATTGATCACATGGAAGCGGCGGCAGGCGGCAGGCGGGCGCGTGTTCCGGTGTCTGAGATCATCCAGCACGGCGGCGATGAGGGCCGGGCAGTTCGCCATGGCACCGCTCTGCTGGCTGCGGTAGTAGTGGAGACGGCTGATGGCCGCCGCGGCGGCCACCCGCTCCCAGTCCACCGCCGCGAGTGCTGCCGGGCCTGCGTCCGGGGTGCGCAGGATGTCCCGGCCGAGTGCCTGCAGGGCAAAATGAAGATGGCGGGGCCAGCCCTCACAGGGGGCCGCCAGGGCATCGAGAGCGGCCGTCTGGCCGGTGGGCTCCAGCCCGAAATGCACACACCACCGGTGGGTGAGGTCGGAGACCTCGTCCGGGCTGAGAGCCCCGATGTCGTGAAGTGTCTTGCCCCGGGTCAGGCCCATGTCCGTGGTCCGGGCGTCGGTGTCGCCAAGGCCGGCGAGCACGAGGGTTAGGGGGAGGGGCGGGTCGGCCTCATGGATGCACCGCAGGATGCTGGTGCAGGGATCATCGCTACCAAAGTGCATGTTCTGGGCCTCGTCGATGGCAATGATGATCGGGCCGCGCAACCCCTGATGGGGGACCTGGCCGGAGTTCCGGTATTGGATCCAGTCATGAAAGGCCGACAGGGTCGGCTCGGGCGAGCGGGGCGTGGCGGTCGTTGTGCGCTCGGTTCCGACCGAGCTGCCGAACGCGCCGAGTTGACCGCCCAGGCTGCGGGTTGTCTGGTACCGGGCCAGGAAGTCCGTGGCAGCCGCGGGATCGATCAGTGTCGCGAGCGGCCCGAGGATGTTGATAGGGCCGGTGATACGACCGGAACTCAGTTTGAGGACCTGGGTCTTGACACCGTCTGTTCCACCGGCTGCCGCCCGCCGGACCAATTCAGTGAGGATCGTGCTCTTGCCGGCCCCCGGGGCACCCTGGATGATCTGGGTGGCACCGGCCTGACCGTGCTGACCCGCGCCTGAGCCATCCCAGCTGTTTCCGGCGACCTTCAGGATTTTTGCGAGAACCGGTTCTCGCCCGATAAAGACCGGGGGTTCAATCTTGTCGGTTTGGTCAACGAATTCCGCCAGTCCCGCCCTGTCCAACGCCATCAGTGCAAATCCCTTCTCGTCCGGGCCCGCAGAGAGAACGCGCTCCGGTCGATCCGCTCCAGTACGTCATCGAGACAGGCCTGGGGGTCTGGTGCCATGGCGCAGGAACAGGTGCTGGCTTCGGCGGCATAGAGGGGCTGGATGGTAGTGCGGTGGCGGCGCAGCAGTGCGTGCATCGTCTCTCCCCCCGGGCGGTCTCTCCTCACGCAGTGTTCCAATAGGACATAGGGACCCCGGCCCGGATTGGCAAGGGCGCGGTGTTCCCGCTCCCCGTCACTCTGTCTTGAGTGGCGGCAGGAGAAAACAGCCGCCGCGGGCGGGATCGCGCCAGCCAGCCTCCATCGCAGGAAGTGGGAACGCGTACGTTTGGATTCGGTGATTTTTGCGCGACGCTCTTCAGCGATCGTCGCAAAATACTTTTTTGCTCTAACCTGTAGGGTGATCCCACAATCACCAACGACCAGTTCAGAACGAATCGGGTTCCGTTTTCCGGACAGTGCTGCAACGATCCGGCGGATTACCCAACCCTTTCTTGAACGAAGTTCGGCAGAGACTCGAGAGTTTCAGCCGCGCGTGTATTCCGGGAGACCACACGAACACGCACTGGGCCTACACACATCCGTATCATTTTCCTGACGACAAACTGCACGGCAGAGGTACAGGGCAGCACACCCACGCCAGACCCTGCTTCGTGCGGTGCGACTATTTCAGGCCACCGGGCGGATGGCCCCATCAGACATGACCTATTCCTGCCAACTGGTCATTGTATCAGAACATGGGAGCCATCACGATGAATGTCCAGCTCCATCGCGCGCGCGAGCAAATGGCCGAAAATCATGTATCGGAATTGCCGGCCACAATAACGGTCCTCTGGACGGGCGACCGCGTGGATTGGTGAGGTATCGGTTCGTCTTCAGTCATCGCATGTTAATCCCTGTGCCCTACACTTTGCAGCACTCTCCGCTTAGGCAGGTACGTACCAGTCATCCTGCTTCGAGATATGAGCCAGAACGCGGGTGTAGCCGTGGGACACCAGTAAAGTATGGATCGCCTCCCGCTGGGGCAGGAAGTTGTGCTCGACGGTCAATGCCCCAAAACGCCACCGATCAAAATCAAAGGCATTGAGGATGGCGAACTCGCTGCCTTCGGTGTCAATGGACATGTAGTCGATGTACGAAGGGGCCGCATGGGATTCGAGAAGATCATTGAGTGTGATCGTTTCGACAGTGTACTCAATGGATCGCCCGCGTCGCCGCGGGGTCAAGGCAGATATCCCCGACAATTCGGGGCAGGCATGTTCCGTGAATCGGATCGCCCCCCCCCCCAAGGGTTACGGAGTCCGCGCCCCAGACACACCGTGTGTCAATATGGCAGTTTCTGTTTTTCCTGAGTGCGGCATGCCAGACGCGAGCCGGCTCGGCCACAATTCCGGTCCAACTGAAGGTCTTTTCCAGAAGCCATGTATTGCTGAGGCCCACGCCATCGGCGGCCCCGAACTCGACAAAGTAGCCGCCGTGCTTACAGTCATTCATGGCCAGGGCGAAGAGATCCTGCTGGATTTGGGATTTCGAGTCATCAAGATTGGCCACAAGGGGAACCCAGTTCTCCTGTTGGGTTGCCCTGACGATTTCCAGGGCCCGGTATGCCGGCTCATACCGTTTCCATTTTTCCATCACAGACCGTCGCTGCAAGGTCCAGTATGGAAATTTCACAACAATGAGTCCATGGTCTGACGGCGGGAACGATCACGCAAATCATTCTTTATCAGGGCGGAGTTCCCGCGATCGTTTCGGATGACGGTTGCCAGACGTTGGATCTGACGCCCCCATTCGACTCGGCACCAGTCTGTTTGACCCATTCGTCGTTCACTTGGATTCAGCATATCCAGGGGCACCCTGTGAAGTCTGCGGCAGTTTTTGATAAGACACCTTCCGCGGTGTGTTGAGAAAAGACCTGACAATTTTACGCACGGGCGGGAGATAAACGCCACACATTCTTCGCCGCTCTTTGTTGGATCTTCGTCCATACACGTCAAGGAGAGAGCCTTGATTCTGATCTTTGTGCCCAACCAGCGACGGATAAACCACCCGGCATCTTTGTTTTGAGACAGCTCCTCGACGCAACAGGGCCAATCGGCACAACTGCTGATCGGGAGGGCAAACCGGGAAAAATCCCGGGTACCTCTCAGTGAGATGACATAGCCGACTGCGCCCGGGTAGAGCAAACGCGGCGCGCGAAATATAAGTCCCCATTAAATTGCTTGGGTCACTGACTCAGTCAGATTTTGAAGGTTAAATTCTGAATTTTCCATAGTTTGTCCTTCAGGGGGCATCGTATAGTTTGTACGTTCAGCTAAGCTGATATGGATTGACCGCTGAGATTTCTCTATGAAGGTATGGTATCATGTGACTCCTCACAACACCATGATCGTTTCCGGCCTTCTTCCACCCCTCCGCGGAGGGGTGGTTGGCTGAGGTTCGTTGGGGATCAATCCAAAATGGCCCTGTCGTATCCATGCAGACATGATCGCCCTATCTGCCTAAAATTCCGACAATCGCCTGACAGGCGGTGGCTGATTCAGGGCATTTTGCGAAACCCGCCAATGACGGAATGGTCATTGTGAGGCTGGGAAAATAAGTGATCAGAAAAATCACGGCGAATTCGACCAGCAGGAACGGCCAGATCTCCTTGACAATACTCTCGAGCCGCTCACCGGAAACTGAAGATGCCACGAACAGTACGAGTCCCATAGGTGGTGTGGCCAGTCCAACGGTGACGTTGACGCACATCACGATGGCGAAGTGAAGCGGATCAATGCCGATGCTCGCCATGATGGGAGCAAGCACCGGTCCGAGAATCAGAATGGCTGGCCCTGCATCCAGAAACATGCCGACGACAAACAGGAGGATGTTAATCAGGAGCAGCACAAGAAGCGGATTGTCCGTGATGAACAGAATGAGGTTGGTGGCCTCACGTGCCAGACCGGAAACTGTCACCATCCAACCGAATGTGACAGCCGCTCCGACAAGAAAGAGAATGACACCAGATTGGATCGCCGTGTTCCGTAAGACTTCCGGAAGTTGCCTTGTTGTTTGTGTGAATGCATCGGCCATGTCCTTGCGGAAAACAATGCCGCCGGATGCAGCAACAGGACGACGTGATATTTTCCACCTGAGCAACCTCCAGGATGTCTCGGCCAGAATGATCCAGCCGATTGAGCAAATCGCATATTGCCGAAAATCAAAGACTCCGAAAAAACCCATGAATAAGAAGAGGAACAAAGGGGTAATGTGAAGATAGGCCCGTTGTGTGTCAGTGATGAAACGCTTCCAGACCTCCAGTCTGATCAGCACTGAAGCACACAATGCGTAAACCACTGCGACCGCTGCGGCCTCGGTTGGCGTATAGATTCCTGACAAGATTCCGCCCAGCAGAATCACCGGGGTCATCAGGGCAGGAAACGTCTCCAAGAGGGCGAAGGACCGCTCCTTCCACGGTGCTTTTGCACCGGCGACGGCGAAATTTCTGACCCGAGCCAGATAGCTTGTCAGGATCATCAGTCCCAAACCCACCATCAGGCCGGGGACAAAGCCGGCAAGAAACAGACCGGCGACTGACACATTCATGACGAATGCATAAATGACCATGATCCCGGAAGGTGGGATGATTGGCCCGATCACGGATGATGCTGCAGTGACGGCAGCCGCGAAATTGCGTTTGTATCCGTTCTCCTCCATTGCCGGAATCAGCATCTTTCCGAGGGCGGAAGTGTCGGCAACCGCCGAACCCGACAAACCGGCAAACATGATTGAGGAAAGAATGTTCACCTGAGCAAGACCGCCTCGGTAATGGCCGATCATGGACTCTGAAAATTTGACGATTGATCGGGTGATCCCGCCAGTATTCATCAGCTCACCAGCAAGAATGAAGAAAGGCACGGCCATGAGTGGAAACGAGTACATGCCGGAGTAAATTGTCGTGAGGAGTTTGGAAAAAAACAGCTCGTCCTTCCCGTCAATAACCAGTGAGATGCCCGGACCGATCAATAAGGCGAATACGACAGGTGTTCCCAAAGCGAGAAGCACAAAAAAAATCCAGAAATAGGCCAGTCCCATTTGCTACCCCGGTCCTTGTCGCTGTTTCGGGTCGGGCAAGCTTCGTTCACCTGATCCGGTCAATATGCGCCATGTGTCGCTGGCAATCAACTCGACAGCCACCATGCCAAGCTGCAGAAGCACGACCGGTAAAACCAGATAAGGATAGGCCCAAGGCATATCGACCGAATTCACTCTGATGTTCCAGCCTCGTTCAACGAGCTTCAGGCTTTCAAGGAAGTATCTGCAGACAATCCACAGAACAAGGACGTTGATCACGATTCGAATCGCAAGGAGAAACGGTGCGGGAAGCCGTTCCACCAAGAGTGAGATGGCCACATTCTGACCCGTCCTGTACGCGTATGGCGCGACGATGAACGCCATCGTCACCATCAGGATCAATGAAATGTCTTCGACCCAGGGCAGTGAATTGTTCAGCACATAGCGCCAGAAAACGCCGGCGGTCACGATAATCGCCATGATTCCGGCAAAGCATGATGCGATGAACACGCAGGCAGTCCCGAGTCTGCGGTTCAGGTTGCCAAGAAGATGAAGCGCCGTGATTGGCCCGGACATCTCTTCAATGCCGTATCAAGAAACGGTTCTTTATCTCGTACGACACGAAAACGGGCCAGTCATGAAGCGCGATGCAGATATCTGTGCCAACAGGATATCCATACGGAATCGGATCACGAGAAACTGTGTCCAGAGTCGCTAGGTGTCGTTCTCGCCTTCATAGAACGTGTGCGAACAGTCAGGCCGACCCTATTCCACAATTGCCGTTTCGTGTGTGGGGAAAGGGCAGGCAATGCCCGCCCCAATCCGAGATTGTTGCAATCATTACGAGTTGGCTGCCATGAATTCCGCATCAACGGATCCAGTGCAGGCACTGACAGCGGCATCAAGTTTTTCCAGCCACTCAGAGCCGTACTGATCAATATACCACTGGCGCATTCCGCTTGACGCTTCCTGGAATGCCGCTTTTTCTTCTGCGGTCGGCACGTAAATTTGACCACCAGATTCACGGAAAGCGTCATAGGCCTCAATCTGTCGGCGCATGGGAAAGGCTCGAGTCACTGTCTTGAGGTGGTTCATTCCGTCGAAGACGATCCGGCGCAGGTCATCGGGAAGACCTTGCCAGGCCGCATCAGAATACCACCAGAGCGCGCCCATATAGGCATGTCCGTCAAGTGTCAGATATTTGAGGCCGGCCTCCGGAAATTTCATGTTCATGATATCGGTGATGCCGTTCTTGGTGCCGTCGACGACGCCTGTCGAGAGGGACGTATAGACTTCAGGCCAAGCAATTGCGGTTGGATTTCCGCCAAGCTGGCTGACCAGTTCCTGTTGAATTTCCGCCGGAATTGTCCGGATTTTCACCCCTTCGATATCTGCAGGTGTCCGGATCTGCTTGTTGGTTGTTCCGAAATTTCTCCATCCGCCCGTATTGGAAATCACCATCAGGCGCATGCCAACATCCGCTTCGATAACGCCCTGCCGCAATTGATCGACGAATGGGCCATCAAAGACGCATTCGGCAATTCGGTCGTTGGCAAACATATAGGGCAGGTCGAGCACCTGGCCTGGCCCAAACACGTTACCGAAGCCCCCAATCGTCGTGATATAGACTTCAAGTGTCCCCGCCTGAAGATTGTCCAAACACTCCTTTTCGTTGTTGCAGAACTGCCCGGCTGGATAAATCTCGACGCCGACTCGTCCGTTTGAGCGGCTTTCAATATAATCCTTGAGAACCATTGAGCCGTCATAATCTTCGTCCTGAGGTGAACCCAGGAAGGCGATCTTGATTGTATATTCCTGGGCCTCAGCGGTTGGCGAGGCCACAATCATCGCAGATGCCGTGAAGAACACTCCCAGAGCGGAAGTGATGATTTTTGTGAACATGTCATCCCCCTAAAATTGTAAAATAGATTGTGCATAGTCTCGAGTTCCGGGACAGCGTGACAAAAAGTACGCCAGCGCGCCCGGAAACGCAAACAGAGACCGTTGTCTCCGACATTCGATGGGTGCCATCATCGGCGGATCAGGGGGTGTTATTTTGGTCCTCGCTGCTATCAGACTCCTCACGGTCACAAAGCTCACCCCGCCGAAGGGCGGCGACTTTCCGTGAGACTCAGTGGTGACATTGGATGAGGTTTTTCACGGTTTGAAGCCCAGCGCGACCATCCTACAAAAGCCGGAGCCTATCGTATCCTTGAGGATATTGTTTCCGGCACCGTCGTCACGCGGGATCGGTTCATGCCGCTCTTTGATTGTGCCCGTCCTGAATCAAGACCGGAAGATCACGTTATGGTTCATTGTCGGGAGCGAGACCGCCTTCTTCGATGAGCCAGGTCCGGAATGAGGGAATCGGGCAGGTGATGGTGTAGTCAGGTGTCTCCTGCAGGGCACCTCGGTGGATGAGATGGTCAGCGAAAGCAAGTGGTGTCATGTCTTTAGGAATTTGCATTCGCGTCGATGCATCAGCACCGGCTTGACGGACATGATCCCGTATGCTGTCGATGATATCAGGCTTGCGGTGTGTTTCCTGAAGGTCACGCATCACCGCCGCCACCAGGGCGGCGGCGCGGCGCATTTCCGCGGATTGCTGTCGTTGATAGTAGCGGCGGTGCCCTGCGGCGGCGGCGGCTCTCACGTGGTTCCAATCAATCGGGCGGAGATCCCCATGGGTGGCCAGAGCTGCGGAGGCCAGCGTGGCGAGGGTGACATGGAGATGACGTGGCCAGCCTTCGCAGGGGGCAGCGAGGGTATCGAGTTGTCTCTCAAATCCCTGGCAGTTCATACCGAAATGGGCGCAGAACCCGGTCATGAGCTGCGCAACATCGTCTGTTTCAAGTGCCCCAATCATGTGAATTGTCAGACCGCGGGTCAGACCCATGTTGGCGGCATGGTCAACAGTGTCGCCCAGTCCGGTGAGTACGAGGGTGAGGGGGAGGCCTGTTTGTCCCTCATGGAGTGCGCGCAGAAGAATTCCTGCGGGTGTGTTGGGATGGGCCGGGAGATTCTGGGCCTCATCAATGGCGACAATCACCGATGCGGTCCACCGATGCGGCGGCAACACGCTTTTCAAGGCCTCCAGCCCGCCCAGATCAGTCTTGGAAAGTTTGAATGTCGTCCCCCCAATCGACACACTGTCAAGCGCCTCCCGTGTGCCCTTGAGAAAAGTCCGCCCTCGCTCCCGCCAAACACCGGGATCCAACCCCCCGATGGTGTAAAGACGCGACAGCACGGAAGGGACGCTTTCTTCCAGCATCGAACTGGTCACGGAGAGAATCCGGGGCGTGGGAATGTTCGGTGCGTTTGTGCCTGTGGTCAGGATCTTTTCCAGCTCTGCCAGAGTCGCACTTTTCCCCGCCCCGGGAGCTCCCTGAAGGATACGCGTAACACCCGGGAGGGTATGGTTTTCGGCAGTCCAGGCCTCGCCCGCAATGGTCAGGATATCATCAAAGATCCGCTCCCGACCAACAAAAACTGGCGGGGCGGACTTTTCCCCGCGACGAACGAATCGTTCCAGTTCCTCGCGTTTGAACACGGGATGTCTCCTTCGGATCAGAAGAGATATTAGAGATATAGTCAACCAGGCACATAATTGCGACTCAGACCTCATCGAAACCCTGTGGTCAGCCGGATGTTCCTACGCCGTGCCTATGGTTCCGATATCATGAACAAGACCCGCCCGACGCAGACCCAAAATACACAGTTCCATTGTCCGTATTGGCCAGGCAAGGATCTTCTCCATGGATCCAAATTTGTCTCCGATCACACAGACCTGACGGGGTATCTCTTTTGTTCGTTTCGTTTTTCTGCCAAGCATGAATTGCGAAGACGCGATCGGGGAGGATTCGCGTTCCTGTCAGAGTTTTGCTGCTTCCGAGAGGAACAGGTGCTTTGCGAGATGGAAGCCGGTGGGGACTTTCAGCACTGTGACCGTGTCTGTGCCGACAGACGGGCGGGACGGATCGTTGGTTCTGGTAAGCCCAGGATCGGCGAGATCCCAGCATCCCTGTCTGTTTCAGAGACGCGCGGCAGCGATCAGTTTGTCCCGCATCACCAGCCGGTCACCGCGCTCTGACCCGGTCTCGTCCTTGGGTGTAAGACATCTCAAGTTCGGCATCACCATGTCCATTTGCCGCCGGCTCTCGGCGTCAGTGCGATAGGTCTTGGCCATCGTTTCCCACACCACCTCTCCTGGATGATCCGACTCGATGAAGGTCAGATCTGTGTAGGATTGGGCGCATCACCATAGACGGCACTGGGATCGAAGGCTTTTTGATCTTCCAGAAATTTCAAGGGTTGCCCCGCGTCTTTTGCCGTCGGCACAGCGCGGTAGAAACAAGACCGATAGCCCACATGGCAAGACGCGCCGGACCCTGCCACGTCAACCTGCAACCAGAGCGCGTCTTGATCATCATCGATCCGGGCTTCGGTTACTTTTTGTACAAGACCCGATGTGGCACCCTTGTGCCAGAGAACCTGTCGTGCACGGCTGAAGTAGTGGGCCTCACCCGTTTCAATCGTCAGTCGCAGCGCTTCTGCATTCATCCAACCCAACATCAGCACCTCGCCTGTTCGTGCATCGCTTGTGATGCAGGGCAAGAGTCCATCGGCATCGAATTTTGGCGCAAAATCAGTGCTCTCCTCGATTTGCTCCACCGAACGGCGGACTTGAAATTCGATTTTTTTCATGGGTCAGCCCTTATCAGATGTTACTTTATTACATAATGATATATCATACAGGATTGCAGCAATGTAAAGGGGTTTCGAGCGACCGTGAGCACCGCAGAGACCTTCATACCGGTCACCCCGCTCACAGATTTTCTGGGTGCTGGAAAAACGATATTCCTCCGTCGCCTGATTCTCGATCTTGCCCCGCCGCGCGGTTAATCTCCACCATCATGTCGTCAAGGCTGACAGCCATCATGTTTCTCCTTCTTTGGCAAGATAGGCCAGGTGCTGGTCGAAACGCTCATCAGCTTTGCCGACAAGGATTCACTGGGATCGGCGGCCGCTACCGCCAGACTTGTCGTCGGCAACGAGAAGCACGGACGTATTTGCAGGGGTCAAAGGCGAAGGCAATCCGCCATTCTCCGTCCGCGGCAGTGAACCGCGCTTCCTTCATGATCGCATGGCGCGACCTGTTCAGCGTGTCCGCCCCCGTGTCGGGTCGAGATGGTCCAACAAGCGGGCAGGCGTATGGACACCACGATGTTTAAGGCTGTAGGGCATGAAGAGAGAGACAGCTCGCGCCTGAAGACGGGATCGATGTGCGTCTTCCCTCAATTTGAGGCGGGATTGATTTGTGACAGATGAGAGATCATGACATGATGAAATAAGGTGCAGGAGCGAGTCAATGTGAGCCGGCGTGACAATTCGGAATGAAATACGGACTGATCATGGGAACTGTCATCAGATGATGCAATCAACAGGTGCTGGTTGCAGGGTGGGTTGTGAAATTGTGATATGCTTGATTCCGAATGGGACTGGTTTCCCGATGATGGGTGCGGCGGGACGTCAATGCGTTTAGGCGTGCTTCCACTGGCACGCCCCACATTCGATATGGGGGCTGCACAGGCAAAACTCCGTGCCATGATCGAGAAACTTGGTGGCTGCGGCGTTGAGATTCTGGGCTCCTGCGAACTGCTGCTGGACGACGAGTCGGCTGCTAATGAGCGAAACAAGATCACGGCAAGTAATCCCGACATATGGGTCGTGCTGCAGACAAGTTTCACCGATGCCACAGTCGTCACTGAAACCGCTCAATGCTCGGACTTGCCGATGATGATCTGGGCGGTCCGCGAGCCGAGAAGCGGGGGCCGGTTGTTGCTCAATTCACTGTGCGGACTGAATCTTGCCGCGCATGCACTGGGGTTGCGAGGCCGGAAGTTCAGCTGGATATACAGCGACCCCGAATTTGTGGACACGGATCACTTGAGTGCCTTGTTGAGTGGGGTGGCCGAAAATACGACTGAGGTATCATCGACCCCCGCCACCGAAAATGTGGCAGGCCGAAAACTGGCCGACTCACTCCGCGGCGTCTGCATTGGACAGTTCGGTTGTCATCCGCCAGGTTTTGATACCTGCACCTACGATAGTGAAACGTTGGGTCGGATATTTGGAATAGAAATCAAGCTCTTAACCCTCGATGACCTGTTTGACGTGGCGAAAAAGTTGGGACCGGCACAAGCTGGCGATGCCGGCGGCATCACGTTGCACGGATTGGAAGATGTCGAGCAAGGTGCGCTTGACCTTTCCTTACGTCTGGCTCCGGCGCTGAGGCAACTGGCGCATGGGTGCGGGTTGGACGCGATCGCGGTGCGCTGCTGGCCGGAATGTTTTACCGAATATGGTGGCGCAGTGTGCGGTCCGGTTTCGATGCTTGCCGAAGAAATGTTGCCCTGCGCCTGCGAATCCGATGTCTACGGTGCCATCTCCCTGCTGACTGCGCAGCGGGCCGTGGCCGCACCGGTATTTCTGGCTGACTTGGTGGATGCGGATCAACAGGACGATACGGTCGTCGTCTGGCATTGCGGTCAGGCGCCGCTTTCCATGTGTGATCACACTTATGAGCCTTTGGCAGCGGTTCACTCAAATCGCCGGTTACCGCTTCTGTGCCAGTTTCCGCTCAAGCCCGGTCGCGTTACGTTATCGCGGATTTCCAAGGCGCACGGCGTGCACAGGATTGTCGTTGCGGCCGCGGAAATGCTCCGTCGCCCTCTCGCTTTCGCCGGTACGGCTGGCGTTCTGAGATTCGACCGGCCCGTTCAGGTGGTGTTGGCAGACATCATCGACGGCGGTCTTGAACACCATTTTGTGATTGCGTACGGGGATATCCGGCCTCAGTTGCGGGGTTTCGCTGCGGCACTCGGACTCGAAGTCATGGAGCTATAAGGTTGGTGATCCGCTACGGAGTCATTGGCGGTGGCATGATGGCCCAGGAGCATATCCGGAACATTGCTTTGCTGGACGGGGCCGAGATCGCCGCCATCGCCGATCTGGATCCGGACATGCGCATGCAGGCACAGGCCCTGGCCGGAGGACAGGCGGCGGTTTACGACAATGCGCGCACGATGATGGCCAGCGAAACCTGCGACGCTTGGGTGATTGCAACGCCGAATGACACCCATTGTGAACTGCTTTCGCAGATTGCGCCTGACCGCAGGCCAGTCTTGGTGGAAAAACCCCTGTGCACGAATCTGGCTGACTGCCGACAGGTCGCAGCGGTGGCAAAAGAAAATGACTTTCCGGTTTGGGTGGCCATGGAATACCGCTTCATGCCGCCCTTGGCCGAACTGATCCGACGAGTCGATAGGGGAGAAGCGGGGCACCCGATCATGGTATCGATCCGCGAGCACCGCTACCCGTTCCTGACCAAGGTCGGGGGATGGAACAGGTTCAACCGCAGGACTGGCGGTACGATGGTCGAAAAATGCTGCCATTTTTGGGACCTGATGCGGCTCATCATGAAAAGTGACCCGATCCGGGTTTTCGCCTCCGGATCCATTGCCGTCAATCATCTGGACGAGACATATGACGGCAGGGTTCCTGATATCATTGACAATGCGTTTGCTGTGCTGGACTTTGCGAACGGTTCGAGGGGTATGCTGGATCTCTGCATGTTCGCGGAAGGGTCCTACTGGCAGGAAATCGTGTCGGTTACCGGGCCGCTGGGGCGGATTGACGCGATGGTCCCGCCGCCCGCCAGATTTTTGCCCCAAGGCACGGAACGCAATCCGACGGTCGAAGTCAGTTTGCGTAACGGACAGAGGGTGCGCCGCGACGTGCCTGTTGATCGCCGCGCTCTTGCAGCCGGTGACCATTATGGAGCCACTTTCTATCAGCATGAGCAATTTCTTGCCCTCGCCAGGGGTGAAATCGCCCAGCCAATGGTAACGGTAGAGGACGGGAGCTGGGCCGTCACTGTCGGTGAAGCTGCCGAGCGGTCGGCGCGGACAGGAGAGGCCGTGGAAATCACCTCGCCATAGACCGACCCGTAAATCATAGGGTTGACGGGCCATCAGGCGGTTGGTGGCGGCAAGCCTGTTGGATAAACGTCAGTCCAGATTTGCTTCCCTGGCCAAGAACAGTCATTCTGCGACAGATCAAGATCCAGGATGGGCCAGTTTTGGGTATGACAATCAAGCTGCGAATCCAGTGCTACCTGATTTGAATTTCCACGATGGAGATTTTTTGTTGCTCGTGCTGTCGAGTCCCAATCTGCGTTCAAACTGAAACACAACGACCATTTCGGGACCGAAGTTCGAACCCTCTGCCGCGGCATTCAAACGGCACGCTTCACCAATCAACCATTCGTGTGCTGCCTCTGAGAGACAACATTTTGTTCATGATCGGTCAATGTCTCAGCGTGACTGTCCTTGTCGTCAATAGCCGCTGTCAAGCGCGACTTCCGACTTGCCCCGGTGTCTTGCCTACCCAATCAGAAACCGATGTGTCAGAAAGAAAAGATGATGGGCTGCCGAAATTGAATGAGTTGACCAGATGAGCGACGGTGGTTCTGATATGAATCCCAAGTTCAAGACCAATGTGCTGACTGTCGGAATTGCCGTTGTCGATCATGTGTTTCGCATGGATTGTCTTCCGAAACGCGCAGAAAAGCACTTTGCCAATGATCAGTTCGATGTGGCTGGAGGTATTGCGGTCAATGCCGCTTTGGCTATTCAGTCCCTGAATGGCCAAGCGTTTCTACTATCAAGAGTTGGGGGCGACGGTGCCGGCATCTTCCTCGAGGAAACTCTTTCCAGGTCCGGCATTGATCTGTCGTTGTTGGAAGTTTGCCGGGACCGGAGGTCAGCGACCTCCGCAGTCCTCATGGATTCATCGGGCGAACGCATGATTGTCAATTACCGGTCCGACGCCTTGTTTTCGAAACCACCCGAACTCCCAGCTGCGGTATTTCGATCGATGCAAGCGGTTCTTGGTGATCTTCGTTGGACAGAAGCGACAACAGCCGCATTTGAGATGGCACGTCGTGCGGATGTTCCGACTGTGCTTGACTTCGATCTCAACAATAAGACGATACCAAAGGCTATTCTGGAGACCTCCGATTACATCGTCTTTGCAGAGGCTGCGCTCAGGCGCTTTGCTCGCCGCACACATGTTGTTTCGGCACTCAGGATTGCTCAGACTCTGCTGCCCGACGTGCGCCTCGCTGTGACCTGTGGTCAAGATGGCGTGCACTTCATCACAGGCGATGGGCGGCTTCTGAAAATTCCAGCGCGTAACGTCAAGGTTTGTTCGACACTCGGCGCAGGTGATGTGTTTCATGGTGCCCTCGCGCTGGCTATAGCGGAGGGGAGCAGTTTCGAAACGGCGTTGCGGTTCGCGAACGATGTCGCGGCCCTCAGGGTGTCATCTCCACCCAATCAATCAGCTTTTCCAAGTCGTGCGGACGTGGAGAAATTCCAGAGGAGTGCAGCATAACCAGCCCCCTGACGGACGCCGTGCACCCAAAGCGGAGATTTCACGATGCTTGATGCTGATCAGCATTCACCAATCGTCACTGCTCACACTCATCGGCCTTCAATGTGACCTTATCAGTTTTCTGACCTTCTGAGGTCATGACTCGATGTTTCTGTCTGGCCCAGAATGCCGAAACACACCTGCGGCACCTGCACAGGTCACAGGGGAATTGATCATTCTTGCAGCCAATGGTCTCGACAAAAACCGTAAACTCAAAGACAATGCACCGCGCCTTGAAGCGACATCAATTCAATGACGATGGTCTCCCAACAGCCATCGTCGAAACCACTCCTCGAACGTGGGTCTCAGGACCGGTTCGGACGAAAACCGTCAAAAGGCTGTCTGCAAGGTTTCCAAGCATTTGAGCCAAGCGTTGAAGCGGGGGCATTCTGCACGAATTCGCTCCAGTCCCGTTTTGGTAGCGATCATGGGTCCATGGGCGACCTTCTGATAGTGTGGGATTTCGTTTTCGATGCGGCGACTTGGAGCGGTCAGTTTGCTGTCGTTGATATCTTCCGGTGTTACGAAAGCTGATCGAACTTTCTCAAGCGCCCCGATGGCCGCTTGTGGAATGTCGGGCAGCATATTGAAGACTTTCGCATCGGAGAACAGCAATCCTTCGAATTCGTGCATTTGGATATACGGGATGATTTTATCTCTCCGCCCATCGATCTTTTCTCCGACGTCGGCGCGAATCATGTCCTCCAGGGCGGTGGCGGAGTTCTGTTCTTTTCCTCTAAATCCGTAAAAATCGACGAAAGTCGTGACGGCGTCGAACGCGTGTTTCAGATACGTCATGTCTCTGACCAACTTCTGAACGGTAACATCGCCGCCGCACCCGCCTCGGTTTCGCGCGCGACCCAACAGGATCGGTTGGGCCGCGATACCGTATAACTGAAGGTGCGGAGTCAGCAAACTATTGACGAATTCCTCTTCTGTCCGACCCTCCACCGAAATTGCGAGACGGATCATGGACGCCCTCCGATGAGATTCTTCTGCCAGAGTTCACCAGGCGCGAAACTCTCGTTCAGCCAATCACGGTAGTTTTCGGTGTCGAGTCGCCGGAAGTTCGTGCGGCCATCCTTCGCCTCAAGAACCACGATTTCTTCCAGATTAAACTCGTCTACGAGAAGGGGCGACTGGGTCGCGGCAATCACCTGTACGTCGCCAGCAAGTGCTTTGATCATCCCGCCTATCAGCGATATAGCCGCTGGATGCAGGCCGAGTTCCGGCTCATCCAACAGGATGACGCTGGGCAGCATCTCCCGAGGAAGGTTCAGTAGCGTGACGAGGGCGAAGAAGCGTAGGGACCCGTCCGACGTGAGATGTGCCCCGAACGTCTTGTCGGTTCCCTTAGCCTTCCACCTGAGGCGGACTTTGCCGTAGCTGCTTTCGATCTTGAAGTGATCAAAAATGGGTAACACGCGACTGATGTAGCTGCAGATCAGTTCGAATCGATGATAATCCTCATGCTCGATTCTGTGCAACACCGCTGCCAGATTCCCTCCGTTGGAACGCAGGGTGTTGTTATCTTCGTTGTCCCAACTGATCTTGAAACTCGAGGTGTCGGAGGTGTCGTGAAACTGATAGGCTGCACAATCCCGTAGCAAATGCGTAATTGTTTGCGCAGTTGTCTTGTTGACTTCCGAGGGTTGCGGAGATTGCGCAAATTCTACAATTTGCGCTTCACGGCGATTCCCGTCGCCGCCAAGATCTGTCCAATTGGCGTCGGTTGGAATGTCTTTGCTGCTGAATCGAAAAGCTTCCTTGGTGAACATCAGTCGGTCGGGATGGGCGTGCGCAAGGGTGAATTGATAGTCGTTCTGGCCTTGCTGAGTCTCCAGGCTGATTTCGGCCTGCATGGTCGGGGTGATTCGACTTCCGCCGAACAGTTGGTCGTCACCTCCCCCATGACGCTCGACAAAATCCCCCAGACGACGAGACCGCAACATCCAGCTGAGCATTTCAAAAAAGCGTACGAAGTTCGACTTGCCCGAACCGTTGGCACCTATCAAAATGCTGGTGTTGCCCAGATCCGACAATTCAACATCGGCGAGAGATCTAAAACCACGAATACTGACTGATTTGAGTCTTGTCATTGTCGGCATATTGGGTTGTTCCGGCAAACTGCATTGACAACTAAACTGAGATGATATCGGTGGTGGGGATGCCCCGGATGATGTTGAAACTTTGCATTCCGTGTGGTGTGGCTTCCCATGAGCTTGATGGGCTCTGGAATTTGAAAATCTTGAGTAACTGCTCACCCCCATGATTCCGTCCTGATGCCGGGCCGCCCGCAGGCGCGGG
>JAPOTI010000109.1 GCA_026709265.1 Paracoccaceae bacterium
CCCGCGCCTGCGGGCGGCCCGGCATCAGGACGGAATCATGGGGGTGAGCAGTTACAAAAGGGGATTATATACTTAACTACCCAAAACACTACATATTCTATTATCAATCACTCGTAACCACTACGTATAGTATGATGGGTAGTCAGGTATATAATTCCCATAAAAAAGGGCCGGTCCAATGAGCACATGCAGCTGGCTCAGACAGACAGACGCCCTATCAATGGAACCGATTGCTTCAGACGTTCATACAAGGTCTGGTCACGCCCGTAGATATCGTCGCGGTAATGCATACGCCCGTCCCGACCGAGAAAAGCCGTCCGATAGGTAATATGGACCGGCAATGGCGCTGGAAGTTCCCAGATCTGTTCTTTCCCCGAATCGCGTATGGAATGATAATAAGACTGTGGATCATCGATTGAACGCGACAGCAGGAACTCGGCAAATTCCTCCGCACGATGAACACGAATACAGCCATGGCTATAATTTCTGATCTCACGCTGGAACAATGTCCGCTGCGGTGTGTCATGCATGTAGACATTAAACCGGTTTGGAAACATGAACTTGACTTCGCCAAGGGCATTCTTTGGCCCCGGTGGTTGCTTGAAGTCATAGGGAAAGTTGGCTGCAGTATAGTTCTGAAAATCAACCCCGCGGCGGTCGATGATTCCATCCTCCTGCGTGAACATCTGCAACTGCGGTTCAGCCGCCGGATCTTCTTGCAACTGCGGTAGAATTTCCTTGGTGGTGATCGACCGTGGAACATACCACGTGGGATTGATCACCATATGTGTCATCTGATCTGAAAATTCTGGTGTCTGCAACCGCGCCTGACTTTGTCCAACAACGACCCGCGTCGTAAAGATTGACTTGCCCGCCAGGATCACGTCAGCATGAAAATCAGCGATATTGACTCTGACATGTTTGTCGCCAAGGGGATAGTTTAACCAGCGTTCGCGCTCCAATGCTGCCACGACCTGTCGACGGCGTTGTTGTGGCTCGATATTGACCGCCTCCAACGTTGTTGTGTCAGCAATTCCATCCGAGGTGAGGCCATGATCCTTTTGAAATTGCTTGACTGCGAAACTCAAACTCGCTGTAAAACGTGGATCTGGGGTCCGCCGCATATAGCCCATGCGGATCAGGCGGTTGCGCAACTGGACGACGGCAAGGCCTTCATCTCCTTCCTGAAGAAGTTTTGCCTCAACTAAATCACCCCAACCGTTGGTCTCAATCACCCGATCAAGCCGCTTCAACTCCCGGCGCAGCATCACATATTGCAATGTATTGGGAACAAGATTGCGAAGATATCCCGCTGGATCAGATCCGGAAATACCGCGCAAGAGCGATTCGACATCCGGCGGTTGCGATTCGCGGGCAATCGAACTGTCAACTGAACGCGGATCGATTGCCCCTGAACTCAGGCTTGTGGCAAGCCGGACATAAATCTCGCTCAACTGTGCTTCAACCGCTGCACGATTGACAACTGTATCCGGCAAATTGATCAACGACCGGATATGCATGAGATCATTTTGACCATAAGGCAACCCGTGATTTGGTGCAGCCAACACAGAGTCCATCAGAGTTTGCAGTCGAATCTGTGCCGCCTGATCACCCGATGTCCAGATCGGCGCAAAATCACGTTCACGATAAAATGCAGCAATTTCAGGATGATCGGCCAATTCTTCGATCAACCCCAGCCCTGGCAATTTGATGTCAAAGTCAAATGCGGAAACGCTCGAAACAAGCAGCGCATTGATGGCCAGAGATAAAGCCCAAGCCAAGACTCCTGCAAATTTCCTGATCTGCAATCCGTTCCCCAACGGTTCCACTCCCAAACCCCCTATCCCAATAATGTCGCATTTGCGAGGGGGGCGAAGTTAAGTCAAGAACTTCTATCGACTTCAAGACTGTAGAAAATTATTTTGCAAGAGTGTGACAATAATGATAATCTGGGGCGATGGAGTTGAGCACCGTCGGTGTGGCCCGGCAGGTGTGTAGGGGGAATCAGTGGCGAAGTGGATGCAGATGGTGCCTGCACAATACAGAAAGCTTGTGTCGACATCAGCGATGATGCCGGCATCGACCGGGTGATCCCTGTGAATCGAATGGCAATCAGTCGACGTGGTTTCGCGTGTGGGATCACCGCCGCTGCTGTGCTCACTTGTCCCTCACTGTCTTTGGGAACGTCAACGACCGGTATTCGACGACTCCGCATGACAAATCATCGCGCTGGTGAAATGCTCGACATCGTCTATTGGCTCAATGGTGATTACATCAGGGAATCGTTATCTGTTATCGATTACTTCATGCGAGATTGGCGTGAAAACAGGTCCATTCGGATGGATCGGCGTAATATCGACAATCTGGCAGCCACACAGAAACTCCTCGATTCTGATGAACCTTTCAACCTGATATCGGGTTACCGCACGGCGAGAACCAACCATAGACTCGCCAGCCATTCGAATGGCGTTGCGAGCAATTCCTTGCATGTTTCAGGCATGGCAGCCGATATACAGATGAAAGGCCGTTCAGTCGCACAGATTGCCGCGGCAGCGCGGGAGTGCAATTCAGGCGGTGTTGGCGTCTATCATGGCTCGAATTTTGTCCATATTGATTGTGGGCGGCGGCGGAACTGGTAGCCTGACCAGTTCGATCATCGGTTTCACCGCAAATCGAAAGACCGAAAGATCGTTCTTTTCAATCAGGGGTGCACGGCGGGATAGCTTGTCCATTCAACCCTGCCAAGAGTTCGTCATCGAAGAGTGTAGCCGAAGGATGGGCGTGCAAATAGTCAACCCGGCTTCGGTTTAGTGCCACTTTCCCTGACGTCAATGCATCAGGGTCCTCATTTATGCTCTTTTGTGTGGTCAAAGGCATCAATTGCCCCGTCCCCGTCAAGGCCTGATTGTACCGTCACCTTCGACAATATATTGAAAACTGGTGAGTTGTTCAGCGCCGACCGGCCCTCTTGCATGAATCTTTCCCGTCGCAATTCCGATTTCAGCTCCCATCCCGAATTCGCCGCCATCGGCAAACTGGGTTGACGCATTGCGCATGAGAATTGCCGAATTCAATTGACTGAAAAATACCTCGGCAGTGGCATCCGACTCGGTAATGATGGCGTCTGTATGTTGCGAGCCAAATTGTTGAATATGGTCAATTGCACCCTGCACACCGTCTACCAGCCGCACGGCGATGACCTTGTCGAGAAATTCCGTCCCAAAATCCGTGTCTGATGCCGCAACGGTTCCCGCGATTCCGATCAGATCTGCTGTCACCCTGACTTCGATTCCGTGCCGAGTCAGATCCGTGATAAACGGTGCACCCGCGTGCCTGAAAAATTCGTGGTCGATGAGCAGACATTCTGCTGCTCCACAAATTCCGGTTCGCCGCACCTTTGAATTGAGCACGACCCGGCGAGCCTTCTCGACATCTGCTTTTTCGTCAACATAGACATGGCAGATACCTTCAAGATGCGCGAATACCGGGACGCGCGCTTCACTCAGCACCCTCTCGACAAGGCTCTTTCCGCCACGCGGCACAATCACATCGATAAATCCAGTCATGCGTAGCATTTCACCGACAGCAGAACGGTCAGTCGTTGCCACAGATTGGATTGCTGCCCCGGGGAGTGATGCCTCCCTGAGACCGATCAACATGTTTTGATGCAGGGCCTGCGATGTCTGCCAACTGTCAGAACCACCCCGCAGAATCGCTGCATTTCCCGCCTTGAGGCAAAGGGCACCGGCATCAACCGTAACGTTGGGGCGCGACTCGTAGATGATTCCAATGACCCCGAGCGGTGTCCGCACACGTTTAATCTTGAGTCCGTTAGGGCGTGCCCATTCTGCAATGACCGTTCCAACAGGATCAGCGAGGTCGGCGATCTCCAATAATGACTGACGAATGGAACCAATTCGTTCGTGATCCAGTGTCAAACGATCAATCATCGCATCAGTCAATCCCTTTGACTGGCCATTATCAATATCCTTGCGATTGGCCTCGATGATCTGCAAGCTGTGGTCGCTGATCGCATCCGCGGCAACCCGTAGCGCGGCCGACTTTGCTGCACTTGGCGCAACCGCCATCTCGGTGGCAGCAGCCTGGGCGGCCCGACCGATTTCCTGCATGTGGCTGGACAGGTCAGACATCCCCATTCTCTTGCCCTATCATGTTGCAGATATATCGCATTGCCGGCGCGTTACCTCACCCGGTTTCTGTCGCCAGCACCACCAGATCATCTCGGTGAACCAGTGCCGACCGTGCTGGATAACCCAGTATTGACGGGAGTTCCGAGGATTTCTTTCCCAAAATACGTACAGTTTCCGCATGGGTGTAGCGCGCAAGCCCGATCCATACGGCAAATCCTTCCGGATCACAAATCTCCACCGGATCACCACGTCCGAAATCGCCAACAACAGATGTAATACCTGCTGGTAACAGGGATTTACCGTTCTTGAGAGCCCTGAGCGCACCCTGATCAACAGTCAGTCGGCCTCGCGGCTTCATTGATGCGATCCAGTGTTTTCGTGCCGACTGCGGATCACCACGCGGTCGAAAAACGGTGCAGGCGGCACCGTCCATCAGCGCCCTGAGTGGCGCATGACAGAAACCATCAGCAATGATGGTCGCACAACCCGCGCTCGTTGCCGTCTTCGCTGCCTGGATCTTGGTTCTCATCCCGCCTTTCGCAGTCCCTGACAGCGTTCCGGCTGCCATCGCTTCAATTCCCGCAGTGATCGTCGGAACTTCACTGATACGGCGCGCATCCCCAAACATACGCGGGTCTTGATCATAGAGACCATCCACATCGGAAAGAAGTACCAGACAGTCGGCATTTGTCATTGCCGCCACCTGTGCTGCCAGCCGATCATTGTCGCCAAAACGAATCTCATCCGTCGCCACCGTATCGTTTTCATTGACAACGGGAACAGCGCTGCACAACAGTAAATTCTCAAATGTCGCACGTGAATTGAGGTAACGTCGGCGATTGCTGCTGTCGTCAAGTGTCAACAAAATCTGTGCTGCAACCAAGCCGTGCGGCGCCAACGCCTCCTCATAAGCCCGTGCAAGACGAATCTGACCCGATGCAGCGGCAGCCTGACTTTGTTCGAGAGGAAGCGCACCATTGTCAAACCCCAGCAATGAGCGCCCCAGAGCGATTGAACCTGAGGAAACAATCAGCAGTCGGGTACCGCGTTGGCTCAGCTCGGCAATGTCTGAAGCCAGCGCCCGGAGCCATGTCTGGCGAATCTGTCTCGTCTGACGGTCGACCAGTAATGCCGAGCCAATTTTAACAACAATCCGCTGGCTTGCCTTGATCCGTGTTACGGCGTCCATGTCACAGGCTCCGCCCCGCCTTGTCGTGCGTGATCAACAAGCTCCGCAGCCCGCCGCAACCCCGGTTCCACACCCGCCCCACTCAGAGCGGACATAATCCCGACATTCTGTCCTGCAACGTCGGCCAATAACTTGCACCGCGTCGCGCATTCATCCTCTGACAACAAGTCGACCTTGCTTAGGAACGTCAGACGCGGCTTTTCTGGCAAACTCTTTCCATATTGTGATATTTCATTTATTACTGTTTGATAATCATTAATAATATCTTCCGATGATGCATCAATCAGGTGAATGAGGACCTGACATCTTTCAACATGACCAAGGAATCTGTCACCAATTCCGCGGCCCGCATGTGCCCCTTCAATCAAACCCGGAATATCTGCAATGATATATTCTGAATGATTGACAATCAGCATTCCGAGTGTCGGATGCAGAGTCGTGAATGGATAATCGGCAACTTTGGGCCGGGCCCGTGTCGCGGTGGCCAGCAGAGTCGATTTACCGGCATTCGGCAATCCGAGAAGCCCGATATCGGCAAAGAGCTTGAGTCGCAACCAAACGGTCCTCTCAAGCCCTTTCTGTCCGGGATTGGCTTCTCTTGGTGCCTGATTGGTCGAAGACAGAAATCGTCGATTGCCAAAACCACCTGACCCGCCGGGTGCCAGAAGCTGCACCTCACCCTCGGTGATAAGATCGAAAAGGATCTCTGTCTGACTCTCATCAAGTATCTCGGTTCCAATTGGAACTTGCATCATGACATCGTGACCCTTGGCACCATGACGGCATTTTCCCCGACCCGGTTGCCCATTCGCTGCTATGACATGGCGTTTATAGCGATAATCTATGAGTGTATTGAGATCTGGCACGGCTTTGATAAAAACGCTGCCACCATTCCCACCGTCACCGCCATCAGGGCCGCCGAATTCAACAAATTTTTCGCGGCGAAAGCTTGCGGCTCCGGGACCACCATGACCCGAGCGGACAATCACTTTCGCCAAATCAAGAAAGCGCATGCAAAACCCGCGTCAAGACGACGCAAACCACCGCTTGGCAACGGTGGAAAAACCGATTGAAATCTAGCCGTTTTCAGCGCAGGGTCGCACCAAAACATAGTTGCGCCCTTTGAACCCCCGTCTGAATTCAACTTGGCCGGTATCGGTCGCAAAGATCGTATGATCGCGACCCATTCCTGTGCCTTCGCCTGGCCAAAATCGGCTGCCACGCTGCCGGACGATAATATTTCCGGGATCAACAACCTGCCCGCCAAACTTCTTGACGCCGAGTCGCCGTCCGGCCGAATCGCGCCCATTACGCGATGAGCCTCCTGCCTTCTTGTGAGCCATGCTACGCCTCCTGTCCGTTAAGCCTGCAACGCTATATGCCAGCAGGCAGAGTTATCTCCTCCACATGACAGACCATTGAATGGATCCGCACACCCTTGGTCCGTTTCGAGGAGCCCTTCCGTCGCCGCCGTTTGAAATTCAATTCACGCCGCACCTTGATTTCACCAATACGGTGCAAAGCGACCGAGGCACCTTCAATCAATGGATTGCCAATCACGACCCCGTTATTCTCCGGGGTCCCGACTGTTACCATCATCACCTCTGTCACCTTGATTGCCGATTCGGCAAAGCCCTTTGGCGCAGGAAGTTCGATATCCTTTCCTGGATACACAACATATTGTTTGTCATCAAACCGCATGACTGCAGAACGAACAGGAGCATCCGCTGTGTCTTCCATGAGCGGTTTACGGGATGCCGAAATTTCAGATGCCGCATCATGATGAGATGCTGCAGACTCTCTTCCAGCAGCGTCTTTCGTTTTGGAGGAATTGGGCGGCTGTAACGCCTCATTTTTCTCCTCAGCAGATTCTTGCGAGGCAGATTCTTGCGAAGTCATATCCGTCATCATTTTCAATTCTGTTAGGAAAATCAAGATCGACTGCTGTGACCGTCCGGCCTTGATTGAAGGCCGGATTTATTTCCTGTTCATCACATCTTGTCAAGAACTGATTTGACCTTTCAAAGCAATATACATGCTTGATGGGCGATGATTGTCACCAGTTACGCTCAAATTGACGCCGGAGGAAAATCGCGAGGCTATTCATTGCAATCAAGAATCCGAGCAAGACGAGGATCGCTGCCGAGGTTCGACTCACAAATCCGCGCTCCGGGCTGTCTGCCCAGATAAAGATCTGCGTAGGGAGCGCGGTTGAACTGTCAAAGGGCCCCGCAGGAGCCGATGTGATGAAGGCATTCATTCCAATCAACAGCAGGGGGGCTGTTTCGCCGAGCGCTTGCGCCAATCCAATGATCGTACCGGTCAGTATACCGGGCATCGCCAAGGGCAGGACATGTCCAAATACCACCTGCTGGCGCGAAGCACCAACACCGAGAGCCGCTTCGCGGATGGAATTTGGTATCGACTTCATTGCCGCGCGCGCCGCAATAATCACGGTTGGCATCGTCATCAGAGCCAGAGTCATTCCACCAACAAATGGGGCGGAGCGCGGCATCCCGAACCAGCCGATAAATACGGCAAGTGCCAACAATCCAAAAACAACTGAGGGCACAGCAGCCAGATTGTTGATACTGACCTCGATCAGATCACTGATACGGTTTTTCGGGGCAAATTCCTCAAGATAAATTGCCGCGCCGATACCCACTGGGAACGAAAGCAGGAAACAGATCAGAAGAGCCCAAAACGAACCAATCAGGGCCCCACGCAGCCCGGCCAGTTCGGGAAACCGGCTGTCTGGATTTGTCAACAGGTTCCAATTGAATGGCGCGGATATCACGCCGGTCGCGCTGAGACGATCAAATTGGGAAATCTGCTGGTTATTTACCCGTCGTTGTTCCTCAGGTGTCTTACGATCAATCAATCCCTTGTTGAGTTGATCAAAGGGATCCGACAACGGCACTTTCATCGTTACCGTTGTACCGATCACTGATAAATCACTAACAATCATGTCGCGTAGCTGAAACTGGGTGCCATGACTTAACATTCGGTATAATTCGGTTTTCTCGCTACGTGACTCCACCTCCGGAAAGATCTCAATGAGGGCATTGGTCAGTAATTCCCGGAAATTTCCACGTGGAAGTTTGTTGGCATCGATAACCTCCGGGTCGACAAAAACATCAATCTCTGCGTGGGTTTGGGTAAAGGCGTGATAACCCGAAAAAAACAATGAACTGACAAGAATGAATAACATCAGGAAAGCGGTCAGGATGGCACCGATTCCCAAGATCACTAGGATTCCCTGTTTGCGCTTTCTGCGAGGAAGGTTAGCCGCGACAATATCCGATATCGCGGTGTGACCTATTTTGTCGGCTACCACGCGATCCCCCCTACTCATAGACTTCGCGATATTTTCGCACGATACGCAGCGCATAGACATTGATTGCCAGCGTCACGATGAAGAGCATCAAACCAAGTGCAAAAGCCGCAAGGGTCTTCGGATTGTCAAAGGACGTGTCCCCTATCAGCAATGTCACGATCTGCACGGTGACCGTGGTCACTGAATCGAGGGGATTGAAAGTCAGTCTGGCGATGAGACCGGCAGCCATGACGACGATCATGGTCTCCCCGATTGCCCGGCTGACCGCCAAAAGTATACCGCCGGCAATCCCCGGAAGGGCGGCGGGAAAGAGCACCTGCAGCATCGCCTCGGCGCGTGTCGCACCAAGCGCCAGCGCACCGTTTCGAAGATCCGCCGGCACGGCGTTGAGTGCATCATCGGCAAAAGAGGAGATGAACGGGATCAGCATGATTCCCATCACACCACCTGCGGCGAGCGCCGTGTTGGGTGCGATATCAATGCCCAATGTGGACCCGGTGCTGCGAAATGCCGGAGCAATCACCAAGACCGCAAAAAATCCGTATACAACTGTTGGAACACCCGCAAGAATTTCCAGAACCGGCTTGGCGACAGCACGTGCTTGCCTCGAGGCGAATTCATTGAGATAGATTGCTGAGAATAGGCCAACGGGCACTGCAAACAGGATGGCGACGGTCATCACCAACAGGGTGCCGACGATAACGGGAATCCATCCAAATGCACCTTCAGCAGCAATCTGATCTTCACGAAGTGGAATCTGAGGTTCCCATCTCAGGCCAAACAGAAACTCAGTGAGCGGGACCTGTGTAAAAAAGCGAATCGACTCAAACAGCAGGGAAGCAATAATTCCCGCTGTTGCCATGACAGCGACTGTGGCACACAGGATCATCAGCAACATCACGATGCGCTCAGATTTTTCACGTGCATGAAACTCAGTGCCAACCCGCCGACGGGCGACGAACGCAAGAATGAGGGCAATCCCTGCAGTCACAGGAACGAGTGCATTGGCGACGCTGTCGTTGAAACGATTGAGATGCGAAGCGGCTTCGAGAATCCAGGGAGCCGGCTCACCAAAAATGCGCCCGCCTGCGACTGAGCGGATTTCTGCCAGAGCAAGTTGTCGCTCCCCCGTGGTGAGATCAGTCAGATGAATGGGATCTATGGCACGAACAACCAGCCACTGAATCACTTCACCTTTGATCAGTAACCAAACCAGCAAACCGGCGAGTATGGGCAATCCGACAATCAGAAAACCATAAAGTCCATGATAATGAGCGACCGCACGCAATCGCTCACCGCTGTTTCGGAGCAACTGCGCGGCCCGCAGATTCACCATGTAGGAGCCGACGGCCAGAATGAGGAGCACTGAAAAGGCAGCAGCGACCATGTGTAAAGTTCCAAAAAGTGGAGGCGGCCCTGTTGTTAACCAGCACCGCCTCACATTCAACCTGTTTTTTCAATTTATTTGGCATTCATGGTTTGACCAGTAATGACGGCTTCTTGAAGTGCTGCCCGATCTGAATCGTTCAACGCCACAAGACCGCGTTCGGAGAGATAGCCACCGGGAGCGAGGGCTTCTTCTGACATATATTCTTCGATGAATTCCTGTAAGCCTTGAATGACACCACGATGTGCATTCTTGGTGTAGAAATAGAGCGGACGTGAGATTGGATATGAATTATCACCGATCGTCTCAACATCCGGACTCACACCATTGATCTTGACGGGTTTCAGCGTATCCAGATTTTCGTAAAGGAATGAGTAGCCGAAAATTCCCATAGCAGTGGTGTCGGCATTAAGTCGCTGAACAATCAGGTTGTCATTTTCTCCTGCTTCGACGAATGGACCATCCTGACGCATCCGGCTGCAATTTTCCTTCACCCAGCCACTGTCCTCTGCCAGCCCCTGTTCCTTGATCCAAGGATGACTCTCACACCCGACATGCATCGCGAGTTCAACAAATGCGTCGCGGGTTCCGCTGGTCGGTGGAGGACCGAAAGCCAGGATAGGACTATCGGGTAAATCAGGGTTGATGTCAGACCATTTCTGGTGGGGATTATCCTGCATCTTGCCATCAACGGGAATCTGGGCCGCAAGAGCCAGAAAGATCTCTTCCAGCGTCAGATCCCAATCCGCGCTGTTGTCACGCGAGATCGCAATTGACAGCCCATCGAAACCGATCAGAGCCTCTGTAACGTCAGTGACGCCATTCGACTGACACAGTTCGTACTCCGAGGATTTCATCGACCGAGAGGCACCCGTCAGGTCCGGGTGCGACTCACCGATCCCGGCGCAGAAGAGCTTCATTCCGCCGCCAGTCCCCGTTGATTCGACAACGGGCGATGCGGCCCCTGACATATTCGAAAACTGTTCGGAAACGGCTTGGGTATACGGAAACACTGTCGAGGAACCGACAATCTGAATCTGATCCCGGGCAGAAGCTGCAACGGCACCGACCGCTGCGGCGGCCAAACCGATCACGCCAGCCTTGGCGCATTCATTGAGAAGCAACATAAATTATCCTTTCGAGCTGCAATTGAGCAAATTGATGCGGTGGCACATGCAATATGAGTATGATGAGAGCACGACATAATTGTTACAAAATTGTGAACGTTTGACCGATGGCGTCATGACACCTGTCTTGGCATTGGGCGCATCCGAGCGATTCGCTGTCGTTGACTGCGACCACAAATGGTGACGGGCAACTTCATCGCCCATCTGAGATGCAGTGCCCGTTCAATCTGGAAATCAAAGCGAGCAAAATCGTCGCTCACTCCAGCCAAGATATGTATCGGGATGGAATCAAGCAGCGTTGCCTGCAAGTTCAGCGCCTCTCACGCATTGCAGTTCCCGCAATTCGTGGTATGCACCGATCCCGTGGAGAGGTGCCGGAGCGGTCGAACGGGGCGGTCTCGAAAACCGTTGTGCCTTTGCGGGTACCCAGGGTTCGAATCCCTGTCTCTCCGCCAATAACCTAAAACGAACTGTAACTGTTCAGGTTCTTCCCGACTGTCACGCCGGGGCTGCCAGGGCGTTCCTGTCCGGAACCACCAGAGAACCCCCTCCAGACAAAGGCGATTGTCCACCGCCGTGCGCCCCGGATCCGTCACCTGGCCCGGACACAGCGGCGCCACCCGCGCCCACATCTCATCCGTCAAAACTCTCTGATCAGCATTCATCATATCATCGGCCACGTCGGCTCGTGCCGCCACCTTCGGCGTGCAATCCTCACAACAAGACACGCCATGCGCTCAAGACGCCAGGCGATTGTCAACGGGCCTTAGTCAACACATTCTGCTGGCTGGATGAATATGCTCAAGCATCTGTCTGACCATATTGCTGACTTCGGCAAAATGGTCAGACAGCCAGTATGCGGTGAATAATCGACTCAATCACCGCATCTTACGCGGTGATTTATCTTGACCTTGCGGTGAATGAACCTTATAATCAACTTAAATAATGCGGTGATTAATATGTGGATTTATGAACATCAAAACTGGCCAAACTTGACATGGAATGCGGAAACACTTGCATCCAAGCTGGCTGATATACGCCATCGCCAAGGTCGTTTGTTGGGTCGCATGGAGGGGTTTGGCTTTGAGCTAAAGCAAGAAGCGACTCTTGGTACACTCACCAATGATGTCGTTAAATCATCGGCCATTGAAGGTGAGAATCTGAACCCAGAGGAAGTCCGCTCATCCATTGCCCGTAGACTTGCAATTGATATTGCAGGGCTTATCCCCGCAAGCTGTGATGTTGAAGGTATCGTTGAGGTGATGCTGGATGCCACACAACAGTTTTCCAAACCTTTGACAAAAGACCGATTGTTTGACTGGCATGCTGCTTTGTTTCCGACGGGGCGCAGCGGTATGCACAAAATCACCGTTGGGGGTTGGCGGACTGTTGAGGCTGGTCCTATGCAGGTTGTTTCCGGTCCTATTGGAAAAGAAAAGGTGCATTTTGAAGCTCCTGCTGCGGAGCGCCTAGATCAAGAAATGGAAGTATTGCTTGCGTGGCTGGCAGGAGAAGATAATACCGACCCTGTGATCAGAGCAGGCATTGCTCATTTATGGTTTGTGACGATCCATCCGTTTGAAGACGGTAATGGACGTATTGCCAGAGCTATTGGCGACATGGCACTCGCTCGTGCCGATGGCACACCAGACCGTTTTTATAGCCTGTCATCCCAAATCGAGGCTGAGCGCAAGCAGTATTACGATCAGCTTGAAGCGCAACAACGCGCAACGCCTGATATAACAGATTGGCTGTCATGGTTCTTGGATTGCCTTGGCCGCGCCATCAGCAATGCAGAAATCACGCTCGGCAATGTGCTGTTCAAAGCACAGCTTTGGAACATGATTAATCAAAAGCCTGTCAATGATCGCCAGCGCTTGATTATCAACCGTATGCTCGAGGATAATTTTGAGGGCTTCATGAATACCTCCAGATACGCCAAGCTGGCGAAATGTTCGAATGATACGGCCTTGCGGGATATTCAAGAGCTAAAAGAACGCGGTATCCTTATCCAGAACCCCGGGGGTGGACGTAGCACCAGTTACAGGCTGCCAGACCGTGAAGAATGATACGTTTCCAATGAATCCCAAACAGGGATTCGAACGCACAATTGGTGCGGTACTTTCGTTACTATGATTGAAGCCATGCCAAGAGCAGAAATCAAACCTGCACAGGGCGTTGTAACATAAAACTTGCTTTTCGTTGTTTTCAGGGAGATTATTTGTTGCAACTCAATGGTGAGTGTAGAGGATTCGAACCCAAAGGGGGTCAATACACCGCCATTTTTCTCGTGAACATATTGGGATCACTCACTTTTTTCTGGTGTGCTTCGTGCGGGGTACAGTTCTGCTGTAGTCTGAAGGTTTCCCCTGATCTGATCAGCCGTGTGACCGATGCCGTGCTGGATGAGGTGCGCGAATGGCAAAGCCGAGTGCTTGATCGGATGTACCCCATCGTGATCTTCGACGCGCTCAGGGTGAAGATCCGGGACACCGAAAGCCGCACCGTCAAGAACAAGGCGGTTTACGTGGCCCTTGGCGTCAGCCGCGACGGCCGTCGCGAAGTTCTGGGCCTGTGTCCAGCGACACCGATCCGCATCAATGCGGTCGTGCCGGAGGCGGAACGCGGCGGGGCACTGACGGGCCTTCGTCTAGATGGCCTTCATGTCCTCCCGGGCCCGGGTCAGGTCCCGCATTGCCTCCGGGTCCGGGTCGGGAACCCAGACGGACGTGAGACTCCCGGCACGGTGCTCACGCGCCCGCATCGTCGCATCCCGCCGGTCTGTCTTGACGCGATCCGTGGCGCCCCGCGGCACACGTCCAGGGGCGACGACCACGCAGTGGTGGCCGGTCTCCATGATCTCCCGAAAGAGACCCTCACCGCAGGGGCCGGCTTCATCTCAGACGCTGAGAGCCAACCCATCCGGACTCAGGCGCTTGATCAGGCGCAGACGTGCGGGCCGAGAGTGCGCAATCGTTCCCGGTCACTCCGGCCCGGCCGGGCCGATGGCCACCGCAAGCGAATCCATGTGGACATCCAAACCCACATCGGTACTGTCTTCTGACATTGACATATCCTCCATGATGTGACCCTGTCCAGAGCCAGACGCTCGATCCTGGTAACAAAGCCAGGATCAGGACAGGTCAATCCATGATGTCTAAGCACTGTTGCAATTTATCCTATGCATATCATGGTAGATTTGTCTGCCTAGTGGTTGATGCAAAACAAAAGATTCCATTCGTTGTCGAATCATGGTATGATCCTGCCGCCGCGGTCACGCGGCCCGCGCAAACAGGAGACAGGCGAATGGGCAGGAAATCGACACGGCAGGAGATTGCGCTTTCG
>JAPOTI010000052.1 GCA_026709265.1 Paracoccaceae bacterium
AAAAGGCCGTTGACTGCCTCTACGAAGGTAGCTGATAACGGGGGCAAGTAGTTACGGCATTTCCATACTCTGCAGACACACAGAGAGGCGAGGGCGCGGATTGACTTGGCCGCATGGGGCCTATCTGCAAATCAAGTCTCAGGGGCGAAATCGAACGGAAACCCGACTCTCCAATTATCCGATATTTTCTGAGTTTGCCGGTGCATTCAACCACCCCGCATGGACTGCACCCGCCACCGTAGCCCGGAAACTGGCGAAGGGTTCGCCGGGTTCATCCCGTACCGCTCGTGCCAAGGCATGGGTGAACCAGGACTGCTCGGACTGCCCATGCCGCAGGACTGCCCACGCCGCATTCCCGCGCTGACGCAGGGCGTGCAGCAGACTGCGCAGGTTGTGGCCTTTATCCGCAATGACCAGGGCCCGTGCGTCACGATCTGCGCCAACGAGTTTGGCGACCACTGCCGCCTTGCGGTCATGCCAGGACACATCCTTTGGCATCTCGGTGGCGAATCGCACAAGTGCCAGGCAGCGATCACTTTCTGCCCCCAGTGCTTTAGCGAGCCGCGTCTCGTTCCAATCGGTATCTTCAATGACATCATGCACAAGGGCGGCGGCGAGACAATCCCGATGATACCCGCTCCAGGCCAGATGCAAAGCCACGGCCAGCGGATGGGCAATATAGGGCACCCCGCCCTCCTTGCGCACTTGCTTTGCGTGGGCCACCGCGGCCGCCCTCATTGCTCGTCCTGTGAGATCACGGTCTGTGCGGCCTGTGGTGTCCGTTGATCCTTTCAATGCCCCAATCACATTGGCCAGATCCCGGCGACCGTCCTGAGCGGCCCGCAATGCCCCGAGACCCCGGCGGACAATCCGGTCTGGTGGGAATTTCCCTTTGGTATCCAGGACTGCCTTTTCTGCGGCATCGTCGATGCGTTCAATGTTCATCAACATGTCTGTACGCCCCGTCATCTCTTGCCGCTAGAGTCCAATCCATTTTTCGAAGAAAGCATAACCGAAGGCCACCACGACCAGAAAACTCATGAGGAGAGCGATGAAGGAATGGAAGCCAATTCGCTCCTCCGAATCCAATGCGACAGGAATGCCATGATTGTCCGACATTGAAGATTGTTCGAAGAGGCCGGAAAACCGCGCGCGGCGGCGATCAGCAAGAGTCACTACGAGATAAATAAGATTCGCACAGAAAATCATCACAAAGATTTCGGTCAAAAATCCGACCCATCCGTTGACAGTTGGGCGGGATAGGAGAGCGATCGTGACGGTGATAACAGCCAGCGCGACGATCGCCACAAACTCGCCAAAGTCCCGCCCACGCTGACGGGACCAGAAGAACATGTCAATTTGTGTTTCCAGTGAGGACAACACATGACTCCCCATCGCTGTTTTGGATTTTTGCAGGGCGGTGCGCAGACGTGCGTATGCTGCAGGGAGGTCCGCGCGAGCCCCTCTGCACGTGACTGACAGAAAGATTTTGACTGACTCTGCGCCAAGCTGCTCCTTGCTCCGCGCTTCCTCCAGCCTATGCAGGATGTGAATAGCCAGATCGTCTTCTTTCTGGGCACGGTTGTCCAGACGAGCAATCCGAAACGACAGAAGAAAGGCGAACAAGGTGGTTGATAGAGCTTGGATTTCCCACCAGGAACTGCCAGACCATTTGAGGGCATCTGGCAGGAACCAGTCGTCACGCGTCAAGGTGATAGCACCACAACTCCAGAGTGCGACGACCAATGCCCGAAACCCCAGGCGGGCCGTGCCTGCGATCCGGCTCTCCGGATCAGTCTGCAAAAGGACATTGGCCGCCAATATTGCGGCGGTGCCGATGACGAGCAATGACGGGTGTGGAATCGTAATCTCGGTGGCCAGAGACAGCCATATCAGCGCCAGGACCGGGGTTGCATAAGCGACGGTATTGATTCTCGGGTCATCAGTTTCGAGATTGGCTCGGCGAAAGCAGAATACGACGACAGGCAGAATCGTCACCCCGGTCAAGACACTCAGAAGAGCCGCAGTCATGGAAAACTCAGCACCCCCAGTACCCCCAATAACTGAGACAAAGGTCATTCCTGCATTGAGTGGCAAAGAAAAAACACAAGAAAGCGCAAAGCCGAGCATCGTGCAGACCAATTCGGGACGATCTGCTGTAACACCCGGTGGTGCAACACTTTCGGGCAGTGACTGGCGAAGGTCCATGCCCCAGCGCACAGGCAATATATTCAGCGCGGTTGAAAACGCGGCCAGAAGAGCCAGTCCCATTCCAAAAACTGGACCGGCTCCAAAGCGATTTCCGTCCGGTTCCTGTGTGCTCAGAACCAGACAGACCATTCCAGAAAAAGCCAGCAGAATAATCACGCCGTCAAGCCATGTAGGAGGCCTATAGCGTCCCCGCCGCATGAACAGAATAGTGAAAACTATGAAAAAAATGGGCCAGAGTTCAAAAACAATCGTGGAGACCGCCGTGTCGACCCAGTGGGTTGACCAGGAAAAAAACGCAAAAGCGATATGAGCCAGTGATCCGAACAGCAATGTCGTTCTCATCACATGCTGACGAATCGTGCTCCAGACGGTGCGATTGAATATAAGTCCAGGCGCATAAAATGCTATAAAGAGGAAGATGCCCATGATCTGTCCAAGCACAATGCATAAGTTGAAAAGGAATGGATTCGTCCCGTCGGGGGCGAGATCAATAATCAAAGGTAACAACGAGAATAGTACGACGTAGAGCAACATCCAGCGCAGAGGCCGCAGACCGAGGCGCTCAACAGGACGTGAAAATTCGTTCTTGAACACGAAGTCCCAAGGCAGAGGCCGCAGACCGTGGTGTTCAACAGGAGGATATTTCACCCGGGATCTCCAGAGTTTTATGCATATTCATGGGTTGGTCTTACTGCGCTCGTTGTCAACTGCCCGACGATCTTCACGAGACCGAACCCGATCGTCCGACTCACCGAAATCAGCGGGCTACCGTCCATTCCCAAGTCACTCGTGCTTGATGCAGATCTCGTTCTGCTGATCAAAAGCGGAATCAAGCGGAATCAGCGGAAAGGAGATGTTCACAGTGTCCAGACCCCGGTTGACGTCAGCGGGATCCTCATCAACCGGTGGAGCCCCTTCACTCACGGCAAGATTGAAGGATAAAGCCAGCAACCCCGTCTCTGAGATTTGTTTCAACTTTCCGCCGACGTTATTCTGGAAGACAAGCGGAGTCAGGACTGCGGAACCGCTTTCTAATTTTGTAAACTCACCGGGCTGTAACGCGTCCTGTTTGTTCTCAAGGCACTCATCACGCCTGTTGTCGATCCATTCGCAACTTCCAATTCCCAGTTTGTCATCGTGGAAAGTGTAGCTGGCGCCCTGATTGTCGAATGCCTGAGGGGCGGGTGGGATGAGCGCGATGTAGAGATCTTGCTCACCTTGATTGTCAAGAATTACGCTCGCAACAAGCTCCTTGGCCTCCTGGTTCTTGCTCACAAAAAGAACCTGTGCCCCGAGTCCGTTTTTCCGCGTTATTTCTGTCGAGGCGATAAACGTGCAGGCTTGATCAGACTCTTCTCCAAAGACGGGCACGGAGATCCAGGTGACGGGCGTCAAGAGTGCCAGTGCAAATGTCAGTGAATATTTCTTCATATCCTCTCCTTTCGATTGTGTTCAGGAACCCATGACGATTGGAACTTAATTCGCGGCAAGATCGCGCGGCGTCTTACCCGCGATCGTCTTGAGTTCGGGATCGGCACCCCGGTTGCGCAACAACCGGACAACCTCGTCATGACCCGCCATGGCCGCAACATGTAATGCCGTCATGCCATTCTTATCAGATGCATCGATGAACGCCCTGTTTTCGACCAATAGATCAACCAAATCTGTCCGCCCTTCGGCGGCCGCGACATGTAGTGCCGCCCTACCGTCCTCATTGGTCTGATTAACAAAGGCACCTGCCTTAAGAAGCGTCCTCAGGGCTTCTGGACTCCCCTTGAGAACAGCCCCATGAAGCGGGATCAATCCGCCTTCGGGGCCCGGGCCATCAAGATTCACGCCAGTAGCAATCAAGGTGGTTACCGCCCGGTCGCTGGATTCGTGCGCCGCCCGGAGCAGCGGTGTCCATTCGTCATGACCACGATCATGGAGATTCCCGCCGACGGCATAAAGTGCCCTGACGGCGTGCCCGTGTCCGTTGCGTGCTGCCAACTCCAGAGCCGTCAGATGGTCGGAATCCAATGCATGCACGTCTGCCTCGGCCTGTGCAAGCACCCTGATCACCGCAATCTTTCCGTGAATTCCGGCCACATGGAGAGCGGTCCGACCGTGCCGGGCGGTCTCATGGACACGAGTCCCCCGCCGGAGCAGTACCTCAACCGCGTCTGAACCATCAAAGGTCTCTGGGTTCGCATTGGCCGCATCCGTATGGACTGGAGCGACCGCAGCAGCGGCCCAGTGGAGAGGCAGATCATCCCGGCTGCTCGGGCTGTCAACCGGGGCACCGGCCTCAATCAGCAGATCAATGACAGCACTGGATCCCGCCGCGGACGCAACATGCAGCGCTGAAAATCCCCGATAATTCCAGGCACCAATATCGGCACCGGCCTCAATCAGCAGCCGCACAGTATCCACCGCGTTGTGGCGGGCGGCCGTGTGCAACGGCGTATCCCCGTTTTGATGTCTGGCGTTGACCTCAGATCCCGAATCCAGCAGCGTGGTGACAATATCATGACGTCCGGCGGCGGAGGCGGCATGCAGCGGGGGCAGTTCTTCCTCTGTTAACGCAGACAACATCGCCCCGAGCAAGTGAAAACGTGCTGTTTGACGAGCCAACGCTATCGGGCTCAAACCGTTGATATCTTCGGCATCTGGGTCGGCACCGGAATTCACGAGTGCCTTGACGGCATCAATGGCACCCTCCCGGACCGCAGCATGCAGCGCGGTCGCGCCGTCTTTGTCGGTGGCAGTCGGATCAGCTCCCCGCCGAACAAGCGTCTGAACGGCGGTCAGATGATCCCTTTGCGCCGCCAGATGCAGCGGCGTCCACCCATCTTTGTCGGCGGCATTCATATTAGCCCCCGCAGACGCGAGCATGTCGATCACATCACTCTGACCCTGCATTGCAGCCGCATGCAGCGCGGTCGCACCAGCCAGTCCCGACGCGTTGGGATCAGCGTCCGCGCGGAGCAGCATCGCCACCGCACCCGCACGACTCTCCTCTGCGACCTTGATCAGCGCGGGGATTCCTGTCCTGTCCGGGTGGTTGAGATTGGCGCCGGCCTCGAGAAGGGTTGTGATGGCGACAGGATCCTCTCGATCGGCGGCCCGCGTCAACGGCGTCCAACCGCGGCTGTCGCGGGCTTCGATGTCCGCGCCACCGCCGACCAGTGTCTGGATCGCTGCTGTTTGACCGTTATGCGCCGCCGCTTCTAGCGCGGTCAGCCCGCCCTGCCCTGGCGCACGCAAATCAGCACCAAAACCCAGCAGTGCGTCAATTGCCCCGAGATGTCCGGCGACGGCAGCCAAGTGCAGCGGCGAGTCCCCGGCTGTGTTTTGATCCCCGACATCCGCACCCGCCTTCACCAAGGCCTCAATGGCGGGAACCTGTCCCTGACGAGCGGCGTGGGTCAACGCGGTGTTTCCGTGAATATCTCTTGTTCCGGTCTGAGCGCCTCCTTTCGACAACGTGTCAATCACGCCGGCTTGACCCGCACCCGCAGCGCGGTGAAGCGGCCTTTCACCGAACTTATTTCGTATTTCCGGATCGGCACCGAAACCCAGAAGAGACCGGATGGCGACGCCGTGACCCGACTCTGCCGCCAGATGCAGCGGCCCGAATCCGTGTTTGTCACGCGCTTCAATATCCGCGCCGGCGTTGACAAGGTTCCGAAGGACACCGACATGACCGCCTGTAGCCGCATGATGGACGGGCGCACGCCCGTCTTTCTGCCAGATTTCCGGATCGGCGCCAGCGTTGACCAAGGCGACAAGCACCTCGGCATGCCCCCAACGGGCTGCTTCATGCAGTGGCGCGCTACCCGCATGGTCACGCGGCTCAATATCTGCGCCCGCCCCCAGCAAGGCCTTGACCGCGCCAAGAGTCCCGGTCTTGGCCGCAAAATGCATCGGTGTTTTCCAGTCATTGGTCCGTGCTTCGAGAGCGGCTCCCGCCGCAACCAGTGATCTGACAACGCTTTCAGAGGATGCCAGATGCAGCGGGGTCTCTCCCGCCATCGCCCGCGCGGAGATGTTGGCCCCGGCGGCGAGCAAATCCTCCACTGTCGACACATCGCCACCAAGAGCCGCCATATGCAAGGGTGTAAAGCCTCGCCCGTTCACAACCGAAATCAAGATCTCAATCAACGAATGATCGTCGTCGGACATGACCAACTCCAGCGGCAGCTCCTCTGGTTTGCTGATCCCCGCGAATTCACTGATCTCCCCTGTATCCAGTTTGGCGCCCGCTTCCAGCAACCATTCGACGATACCCTTGTGCCCCGCGGCGGCGGCCAGATGCAGTGGTGTCTCCCCCGCTGCGTCCAGTGCAAACAAATCAGCGCCAGCAGCTATCAGTGCTTCGAAAGAGGCGACGTCTCCTCCCAAGGCGGCCAGATGCAACGGTGTCTGTTCCTCGAGATTCACTGCGGTCAGTTGTTCGTTGAGTCCTCCCATTTCCATTTCAGCCGCCAGCAGTTTTATGACGATTTCTGTCTGCCCATTGCGCGCCGCCAGATGCAACGGCGTGTCGAACTGATCAGTTCTGATAGTCGATAACGGATTTTCAGACCATCGGACCCTTTGAAACAGCTCTGCCGGCAACCCCGGGGATGGAATGATTCTGTATGGAAGGTTGATCATGGAAGCATCGACGATCCCCGCAGCCGTCTCCGCATCTCCCTCTGCGATCGCCAAGAGCAGCCAATCATCGTCACCTTGGGCAACCCCCGCATCCAGAAGAGCTCTGACAAAAGGAACATGTTCGACCGCAATCGCGATGTCGAGAGCGGTGCGTCCCTCCCCGTCAGGAGCCTGCAGGTCGACATCCAACTCCGGAGATGCGATGATATTGACCGCCCGCCAATTGCCGAACCGCGCCGCCAGATGCAACGGCGTATCGCCCGCCCTGTTCTTTTGGTTCCCGTCAAGCACCGGTGGGCCTTCGGGGAAACGCCGTTGCGACTGTTGCGAAATCTCGACAATCATATCCTCCATGTTCCTCATCCAGATATCGGCATCAACAGAGGGTATGGCTTGTCGGCTCAGAGGCAAAACATATTCTCCGGTGGCTGTTCCGTCCCAGATGAACCCAAGAGACCGGGCAATGGCATGCAGCAGTGTGTTGCCCTGCGAGTCGACGGCACCGAAGATGGCTCGAAACTCCAAATCGTCAAGAGTTTCTGACTCTCCCCAATTCCCGAATTCGCCGCGTTCAATGGCCGCGAGCAGAGGAGCATCCGACGGGGACGACACCGATGGGAGAGGTGTCTCTCCCACCTGAACGGGCGGGGGAGGCGATGTGGGATCCGCGAGCAGAAGTTGGAGAAGTTGAACATCAAGACTGCCGTCGGGCTCAAGACCGCGATCCTGTTCAAACGACCGTATGGCCGCCCGGGTCCTCTTGCCGGGTTTGCCATCCGGGGTGCCGGTGTTATAACCGAGTTCGTTTAGCCTCTGCTGAATCTGTCGCCAGTCATCGCTGGAGACCTGAACAGAATCAGCGGGGCGTGGTGCCCCACCATTCAGGCCTGATGATCTCTGACTGGGATCATTATCCCGTTGATTCTTATCGATTTCATTCTGGATTTCCTGGATGACAAGCGGGACGAACGTTTGGAACGGATTCTGCGCCGATACCGGTCCAGACGCCCCCCCCCTAGTGCGAGAGCCAGCACCAGAGCAGGCAAAAATATGTCAAGTGGTCGTGTCATCACACTGTCCCTTGCATGTGCGGAACATCGTGCAAACAACTGCGGCCCAATCGTGTTGCATGGGTTCCTCACTCATTTCCGCAAGCTAAACATTTGCTCGTCACCAGTCAACAAGCCAGACGGTATATACAGCAATTCCCGCTTATTGATTTTATACTGTGATTTCAATGGGATGAGTTGTTTGCGAAAATACCTTTTTCATAAACTCTGTGAAGTTGTGAGTAGTGCGTCCTGACCCTACCGGGCAATCTGTTTATAGTTGCCCACAACAAAGAGCATAATCTTTCCCTGAAAGCGCGTGCCCTCATGGGTAAACAGCGTCATAAAGTAACACATAACTCTTTGATGCCCTCCGCAGAGCTTCTAACCCATCTTTAACGTTGTGTGCATTTGCGTCAATCCATAAAGGGCCAAATTTTCGTCGTGGCACGACAAGTGGGCCTGGCGGCTGGAAACCGCGGTGCGTTGGGGGAGAATGTCGGGTCTTCAGACCGCGGTGATACGGACTTTGCGTAGCGGAGATCGCCGAGGATATCACGGAGGGTGGACCCGCTGTCGTGGGTCCCGTGATCTTTCATGCGCGTGCGCAGGACATGAACGACCTGATAGGCAAGGACAGAGATCAGCATCCGCCACTCCCCAGGATTCTCATCCTGTTTGTCGTAAATTCTCAGGTTGATTGACGCGCCACACGCTTTGGGGTCACAAGGTGGATACAGGCGTGATAGCTGCTTATCAACGATCAGATCGGATGGAAAAACGGCGTGAGTTTCACGCTCTCTGGTCGGAGTATGCTATGGGTCAGCTATAGTCCGTAGGTGTTGCGTATCGTGTCATTAAAGACCCGTAGGGCGTCAGCACTCCGCCTTCCTCGTGTATCACGTATGTCAATGATCCAAATGGTTTCGCGCTCTACGGTATAGAGTATAGCAAAGGCTGTATTACCAATCTGATATTGGCGGACCTGTTCATAATCTTCAAACACCCTTCCACTGAAGGGCCGGTCTTTTAAAACTGCCTCAGCCTTCACTAAAGACGCCACTGCCTTACCGTAATCAAGTTGCGGGTTTTGACGGTAATAGCTGTGCATCCATCGCAAGCCTGGCTCGGACGTTTCAAGATAGGTAATCTCCATCATGTCAGATGATATTAATCACCAGACTTTGGAAACTCTGTTTGTCCATCTCCCTTGAGCCACTGGTGAACAGCTGAAGGGGTTATTCCTTGAGTTTCCTGTGATACCAGGTCCAGACCAGTCTCAACCAGTTGACGGGTGGCTTCACGTTCTTCAACAAAGGAACGGATGGCACGATTAGCCACCCATGAGGCTGAGCGATCGTCAAACTTAGCAATACGCTCAAGACTTTGCTTGAGGTCTGTATCAAGTCGGGTGGTAAAACTGGTGGTTGTCATGGTTTCTCCTTATGTTTGTCTCATATACAGACAGTGTAAGACAAAGTCTGTAAAATTCAAGTTATCGAAGAGCGTAGGAGATAACCGCATCTGGCCTTAATTGCGCGGTGAAGGGTGCCCATCAATGCGGAGCGCAAGGTTTTGGAAGAAATGACACTGGCCGTAACGAAAAGCAAGGCGCGCAATTGGTGCCGTAGGCAGGGCTATGACGATTGGTGCTGCAAGCTGTATGCAATCCTGGACAAAAATACGAGATCGCAGCAATATGCCTGACGCACCACGACGCGCGATGTCATTGATCAATTCGTGACGGAATTTGCTGGAAAACCGGGGGTTTTCTGGCGGGCACTATATAATCCCCAAAAATTGGGAAATTTGGGCAAAGCCCTTATGCCGCCGGGAAAGTTTCCAGCCGTGAAATTGGCCTTGGCGAGGGACCACCAGTTGCCCAATCGAGCAATTCGACCGTATGGACGATTGGAATGTCCGTCCCTGCGTCAATCTGCATCATGCAACCAATATTGCCAGCGGCGATCACATCGGGAGAAATTGCCTCAAAATTTTGGACTTTCCGCTCCTTCAGCTGTTCAGCGATCTGCGGTTGCAAAATGTTGTAGGTACCGGCCGAGCCACAACAAAGATGTCCCTCTGCTGGCAATACAACCTTGAATCCGGCTTTTTTCAAAAGCTGTGCGGGCAATGCCGTGACCTTTTGGCCATGCTGCAGCGAACAGGCAGAATGGTATCCCACCCTTATTTCCTTGTCCGGACAGCTGGGAAACCCCAGGTCGGTGAGAAATTCTGAAATATCCTGAGTCTTCGCCGAGACCATCTCGGCCTTCGGAGCCAACGGTTCGTTGCGGAACATGTGACCATAATCCTTGACGGTGGTGCCACAACCGCTGGCATTGATCACCACGGCATCGGCACCCGCCTCAAGCTCACGGCTCCATGCATTGATACAATCAGCAGCAAAACGGTGGCTTTCAACCTCGCGTCCCATATGATGCGAGAGAGCTCCACAGCAGCCGGCACCATCCGCGACCACAACATCGCAACCCAGCCGCTGCAGCAGGCGAATCGTGGACGTGTTGATGTCGGTATTGAGTGCTTTCTGGGCACATCCGGTTGCCAGGACCACGCGGCGCTTGCGCGATCCGGCTGCCGGGAAACATTGCGGATCATCACGCCAACTCACCGGTGGAACCTCTTTGGGTGCGAGTCGTAGCATCGCACGCAGACGTGGTTCGGGAACAAGAGAAGCAAAAGGCGCAGCCAGTTTCGCTGCGACCAGTGACAGACGGAACCGCATTGGATAGGGAAGTATCTCCGCGAGCATCCGTCGCAGCAGTCGATCATACAGGGGACGTTTGTAGGTCTGCTCAATATAGGAACGGGCGTGATCAACCAAATGCATATAATGCACACCTGACGGACAGGTCGTCATACAAGCCAGACAAGAGAGACAGCGATCGATATGGAGAACGGTTTTCTTGTCTGCCGGACGACCTGATTCCAGCATTTGCTTGATCAGGTAGATTCGTCCGCGCGGAGAGTCGAGTTCATCACCGAGAAGCTGGTAAGTCGGACAGGTCGCGGTGCAGAAACCGCAATGGACGCACGTCCGGAGAACCTCGTTTGACCGCGCGGTTGATGGATCTTTGAGCTGCTTCTCAGTGAATAGAGTCTGCATTTGATATCAAAATCCTTGCTCTGTCAGTTCATCAGACCAGGATTCAGAATCCGTCGCGGGTCAAATTTTCGTTGTAAGCCTTCAACGAATGGACTGAGAGATGCCGGCTGTGGATGAAAAGGAGAAATGGCCCGGCGTGTTTCCTGATCGGCCCTGACCAATGTCGCATGACCATTGGTCAACTCACAGACAGCGCGCAAATCGACACCTTCGGGAATGAGCGCCCAGATCAAGCCGCCGCCCCAGTCATAGATAAAATCTGCGTCGAGTTGCGCACGAATTTGTGCTGTCACATGGGGCGCATCGCTGGGTTTGATTGACACCCGCCATACATTTCCATCCTGTCCATGGAATTTCTCCACATCGCGTACCCACTTCCAGCCAGAAGCGACTCGTGCTGGATCGGTCTCAATTTCGGCTTCACCGAATGGTTTGAGCAACTCCTTGATCCGCTTCGCTCGGTAGCACACCGAGTCGATGAATCCCTCAACGCGAATCATGGTCACCGGATCACCATCCATTCCAACAGGAATATGTGCTGCTGCGGTCACTTCGAAGGGAGAGCATAATGCCCGTGTTAAGGCCTTGATTGCGTCGTCATCTCTAAGACCGTGCAGCAGCAGACAGGCACGGCTCTCGCTATCTGGAAGGACCTTCAAGGCAATCTCGGTCAATACACCGAGTGTCCCATGACTTCCCGCCATCAATCGCACCAGATCATAACCGGTGACATTCTTCATAACGCGACCGCCATTGGCAACAATCGCACCATTGCCATCCACGAAACGAACTCCCAGCAAATAATCACGGCAAGCACCGGCCTGTATGCGTCTCGGGCCACTCGAATTGGACGCGACGACACCGCCGATTGTGGGGTCCCCTTCAGTGCCAAGCAGATGACGATAATCCATCGGTTCAAAAGCCAGTTGCTGGCGATACTCAGACAGGCTGTGCTCGATTTCCTGCAAGCTTGTCCCGGCAGCCACGACCAGTGTCAGAGATTCGGGTTCATAGCGGCTGATACCGGTCAGACATGACGTCGATAGCGTCTTGCCTTCCACCGGTCGACCCACATCTTTTGTCCCACCCCCGTGAATGACAAGCGGTTCACGAGATGATGCAATTGCCGCCGCCAGTTCATTTTCGTCGGCCGGTGTCATGCCGCCCTGCGGGAACGCGAGACATCCAGCGGAAACACTTTGGCAGGGTTCAGGATCCATCCCGGATCAAAGACGTCCTTCACTCGCATCTGTGCTTCGAGATCATTCTCACTATATTGACATGTCATCAAATCACGTTTCTCAATGCCAATTCCATGTTCGCCGGTCAAACATCCTCCCACCTCAACGCAAAGTTTCAGGACATCCGCACCCATGGCTTCGCACCGTGCGAGTTCATCATCCGAATTGGCGTCAAACATGATGAGAGGATGGAGGTTGCCATCGCCCGCATGGAAGACATTGGCAACTTTCAAATCATATTTTTTCGACAGTTCAGTAATCCTGGTCAATACACGGGGTAATTCAGAAAGCGGTATGGTGCCATCGAGACAGATATAGTCAGCAAGCCGCCCCATGGCCCCGAAAGCCGCCTTGCGCCCGGCCCAGATCTTTGCCGACTCCTCACTGTTACTGCTTTCGCGCACGACCTCGGGCTTGTGTTTGGCGGCCACCTGCTTGATGAGACCCAGTTGCATGTCGATTTCTGCGTCGGAGCCTTCAACCTCCACGATCAACAGCGCCTCAACATCCGGATAACCCGCCCCAACGAAGTCTTCACATGCGCGTATGCAAGGTCGATCCATATATTCAATCGCCACCGGAAGGACACCGGCACGAATGATGTCGGCCACACAGGCACCGGCGGTTTCACATGATTCAAAGCCGAACAAGACAGGGCGGGCACCTTCAGGTTTGGGAAGAATGCGCAGAGTCGCCTCGGTGACAACGCCGAGCTGGCCTTCCGAACCACAAATCACACCCAATAGATCCAAGCCACCAGCATCAAGATACCCACCGCCGATATCCACAATCTCGCCAGCAACCGTCACCATTCTCACACCCAATAGATTGTTGGTCGTCACTCCATACTTAAGACAATGGGCGCCGCCAGAATTCATCGCGATATTTCCGGCAATGGCACAGGCCAGTTGGCTTGAGGGATCCGGGGCATAAAAAAACCCCTCGCCCTCCACTTCCTGGGTCACCGACAGATTGGTGCGCCCAGCCTGGACACGAATGAATCGATTGTCGAAATCTGTCTCCAGAACCCGATTCATTTTCGCAATCCCAAGGATAACGCTATCCGCTGTCGGCAATGCGCCGCCAGCCAGCGAGGTTCCAGAGCCGCGCGGCACGACGGGAACATTCTCGGTGCTGCACACACGCATGACAGCAGCCACGTCTTCAGTGGAGGTTGGCAGGACAACGGCCAATGGGGGGCAGGTATAGGCCGTCAGAGCATCGCATTCATAACCCTTGACTTCATCGGGGTTATCGATCACCAACGCCTCTGGCACAGCAAACTTCAACTTGTGGACAATCGAGTCCTTTCGACCAATGATCTCGTTACAAGGTGCCGGCATTTCCATCCACACATCCTCCCCGCAATCGGCTCAACAGATGTATCAAATTAAAACGCATGAGTTCTAATGTCGAATCCAATAGGATCGTTACTGCCCTCACAACAACGTGAATTGGCCAATTCATGGTGAAGTTGATCACTTGAAATTCCCGGCCGTTCAGGCTCTCGACTTTTGAGATTTTTGCGCGGCGCGAAAAAAGACGTATCCCAAATGCGTGGCAACAGTATGGCGCGTCAACCAATCCTTTGCTCACGTGATGGTGCCAATTCTCAGGTTGGTTGACGCGCCATAGCCACCCGTCCAACGCCTGATCCGGCAAGACATTCTCGGCGGTCCAGTCCCGGGGACCCGGGACTGGACCGCCGCCGCTCAGAATCTCACATGTGTTTGATCAGGTACACTCAGATCCCAGGATCTAGGTCAGGGATTGCGCTGAGGGGCAGTTTGGACACAGGAGCAGAGTTTTTAATCTCCGAAGGTAACTGCTCACCCCCATGATTCCGTCCTGATGCCGGGCCGCCCGCAGGCGCGGG
>JAPOTI010000014.1 GCA_026709265.1 Paracoccaceae bacterium
CATCAGGAATCAACCGTGGTTCAAACCCAGCCATAGGGGAATCACTCCCGGCGGGACAGCAGGAGGTTCAAATCCCGGTCAATTCAGTCTAAGACTGGGACTGTCAAAGGAACGAAGAGACAGTAAGACGGAGGGGCGCGATTCAGCTTGCGTGTGAGGCAATAGCACGTCACCGTTGGGCTGCCCGGCGCTCTTGAACTTCATCAATCAAGGAGACCTTCATGAAGAAACTGATGTCAGTCTTGGCAATGACCAGCGCGATTTCGCTGTCGGCCGTCGGTGCGGAACCGGTCAAGGTTGGAATGATCACGACGCTGTCCGGTGGCGGTGCGTCACTGGGGACGGCAATTCGCGACGGGTTCATGCTCGCGGTCAAGCTTTCCGAAAACAGGGATATCGAAGTGATCATCGAGGATGATCAGCGCAAGCCCGATCTGGCCGTTCAGTTGGCTGATCGGATGGTTCAATCTGACAAGGTCGATGTCCTGACGGGAATCGTCTGGTCAAATCTTGCACTGGCCGTCGTACCGTCAGTAACGGCGCAGGGAAAATTCTATTTGTCACCCAACGCCGGTCCCTCCGCTTTGGCAGGAAAGGGATGCCACGAAAACTACTTTAACGTCGCCTGGCAGAACGACAACCTGCATGAAGCTGCCGGCGGTTATGCCAATCGTGCCGGCTACAGGAACTCTTTCATCCTCGCCCCAAATTATCCCGCAGGACATGATGCACTCGCGGGATATAAGCGTTTGTATGATGGTGAAATATCCGGTGAACTCCTCACCAAATTGGGACAGACCGATTACGCCGCCGAGCTCGCACAGATTCGTGCGTCTGGTGCCGACAGTGTATTTTTCTTTCTGCCGGGCGGCATGGGGATTTCTTTTGTGAAACAATATGCCGACAGCGGAATTACCATTCCGATGGTCGGGCCGGGTTTCAGTTTTGATCAGGATATGCTCGCCGCCGTTGCCGACGCGGCCCTGGGGGTCCGCAATACCAGTCAGTGGAACAAGGATCTGGATAATCCAGCGAATAGGGCCTTTGTCGCGGCATTCAAGGCCGAATACGGTCGGCTGCCATCGATTTTCGCATCACAAGGGTTTGACACGGCAAATCTGTTGCTGAGCGCAATGGCGACAGCTGATATCTCGGATCAGGATGTGTTTCGCGCAGCCCTGCGCGCCGCGGATTTTGAATCCGTGCGTGGCGATTTTACCTTTGGACCCAACCATCATCCGGTTCAGGATATCTATGTACGTGAAGTGGTTCTTGAGGACGGCATCTACACCAACCGCGTGATTGACCGGGTTCTGACAGACCATGCCGACGTTCACGCTCCCGACTGTAAGATGTAAGGACAGTTGACGCGGAACCCGTTTCCGCACCGCCGGCGAGCGCGTTTCTGTGGATTTCGTACTTCTGATTGAGCAGATTCTCAACGGCGTCCAGTTTGGAATCATGCTCTTTCTGGCCGCCGCCGGTCTGACGCTGGTCTTTGGTGTCATGGGGCTGATCAATCTCGCGCATGGTTCACTCTTCATGATTGGCGCTTTTGCCGCCGCGACGGTTGCGGGATGGACAGGGAACTTTGTCCTGGCACTTGTCGCGAGTCTGGCAGCGGCAGCGGCAGCCGGGGCACTTGTTGAGATCACAATACTGCGTCGCTTATATAATCGTGATCATCTCGATCAGGTTCTCGCAACCTTTGCCTTGATTCTCATTTTCTCCGAGGGAACGCGCTGGGTTTTTGGATCTTTCCCGCTCTATCTCAATGTTCCCGCCTATCTTTCCGGACCGGTGACATTGCCGGGCGGCATTCAATACCCGCTGTATCGTCTGACAATTATCGTCATCGGCCTGGGTCTCGCATTTGGCTTACGGCTTCTGATCCTGAAAACGCGCATTGGCATGCAAATTCGCGCTGGCCAGAGTGACCGGGAGATGATTGCCGCCCTCGGTGTGAATATCTCTGTTTTGTATACACTGCTTTTTGCGCTTGGGGCCGGGTTGGCGGGCCTTGCCGGTGGCCTGCTCGGCGCACTGCAGTCGGTGCAGGTGGGCATGGGTGAACCGATCCTGATCCTGGCTTTTGTCGTGATCGTGATCGGCGGCATTGGTTCGGTCAAGGGTGCGCTTGTTGCATCGATTCTGGTGGGGTTGACTGAGAAACTCGGAAGTGTGCTGTTGCCATCGATCTTCAAGCTGTTTCTTTCCACGGCCGACGCGACTTTGATGGGATCGGCACTGGCCTCAATGCTGATCTATATCCTGATGGCGGCAGTCTTGGTATGGCGGTCGACCGGCCTCTATGGAGCCGCAACGTGAGCCGTGAAACTGTGGTCAATTTGGTGTTGTTGGGGAGCCTGCTGATCGTTCCGGTCTATGCCCGCGCAGTCGACGATCCGTTCTTGATAACATTGTCAACGCGCGTGGCGATTTTTGCTCTCGCGGGCGTTGGACTGAATCTTGCACTTGGCCTGGGTGGGCTGGTCAGTCTCGGGCATGCTGCGTTTTTTGGAATCGGTGGCTACACCGCGGGTATTCTGGCAAGCCATGCGCTGAACTACGCGCCTTTGATCGATGGGATTATCGTGATCAATGGCAGCCGGTCAATGCCTGTCATCTGGGTTACGACATTGATTGTATCGGCATGTCTTGCCTTGCTCATTGGCGCACTCTCCGTTCGAACCACCGGCGTCTATTTCATCATGATCACACTGGCTTTCGGTCAGATGATGTACTATTTTTCAATCAGTTGGCCTGCTTATGGCGGTGAGGATGGGCTGCCGATTGCGATCCGCAACGAGTTTCCCGGCTTGAACAGTCTGGACCCCTTCCAATTTTTCCTGATCGCCTATGCGGTTCTTTGCGTCACCATTTTTTTGATCTCGCGACTCCAGGATTCTGCTTTCGGGCTTGCCTTGAACGCAGTGCGTCAATCGGCGAGACGCGTGGAGATGGTCGGGATCGCAACTTTTCGCCTGCGGCTGACGGCTTTCGTTTTGTCAGGAATGATCACCGGTCTGGCAGGAGCTCTGTTTGCTGATCTCAATCGGTTCGTGAGTCCCTCCATGTTCAGTTGGCAGACGTCCGGAGAGATCATGATTTTTGTGATCCTCGGTGGAACAGCGCGTTTATGCGGGCCCGTTGCAGGAGCCGGGATGTTTATTATCCTTGAGCATCTGCTGGGCGGAATCTCTGACTACTGGCTTATCTTTCTTGGATTGCTGTTGCTTGTCGTGGTCTTGTTTGCGCAGGGTGGACTTGTCAGTTGGTTGGCCGGAGAGAGGGTTCGGCGTCATGGCTGAAACGGTTCTCTCGGTTCGGGACATTTGCAAGAACTTTGGTGCGCTTCGCGCCTCTGACCATGTCACGCTTGACTTGCGACGGGGAGAAATTCATGCCCTGATCGGACCCAATGGTGCTGGAAAATCAACACTCATTGAGCAGGTATGCGGCACTCTGAAACCGGAAAGTGGGAAGATTCTCATTGCCGGTCAGGATGTCACACAACTTCAGACTGCGGATCGTGTCCGGCTTGGACTGGCGCGCACCTTTCAGATTTCAGCGTTGGCACTGGAGGATACGGTTCTGCAGAATGTTCTGTTGGGGGCGATTGGTGCGCAGGGGAGTCCCTACCGGTTTTTTCGCAACGTGACCGCGAACAGGCAATTACGTGAGGTCGCCGAGCTGGCCTTGCAAAGAGTCGGGCTTTTGGAACGCGCTGAGATGTTGGCAGCTGAACTCTCTCATGGTGAAAAACGTCAGTTGGAAGTTGCGGTGGCTCTCACGCTACGGCCGCGTCTTTTTCTCATGGACGAGCCGATGGCGGGATTGGGAGCCAGCGGCGCGGCAAAAATGACAGCTTTTTTGCGGAGTCTCTGCCACGAAGCGCCGATCCTGTTGATCGAACACGATATGGATATCGTCTTTGCAATTGCTGATCGTATATCTGTGCTCGTCTATGGCAAGATCATCGCGACCGGCACCGCAAAGGACGTTCGTGCCGTTGCAGCTGTTCGTGAAGCTTATCTCGGAGATGATGGTTGGGGCGACAACTTCTAGAAATGGCACATGTGACAGCCTTCTACGGCGACAGCCAGGCTCTTTTTGACATCAGTCTCAAGGTTCATGCGGGGCAATTGGTCGCGCTGATGGGGCGCAACGGTATGGGCAAGACGACGACCATCAGGACAATCTGTGGATTGCTGAATATCGGTTCGGGGACAATCCATTTTGATGGGCAGGATATGGCTTCCCGACCACGCCATGCTGTCGCGCGATTGGGAATCGGTCTTGTCCCCGAAGGTCGGCGCTGTTTTCCAAATCTGACGGTGGAGGAGAATCTGCTGGTCGCATCCCGCCCGGGGATATGGACATGTGCCAAAGTGACGGATTTGTTTCCACGTCTTGGTGAGAGACGTGATCAGTTGGCCATTTCACTTTCGGGAGGTGAACAGCAAATGCTTGCCATCGGCCGTGCACTGATGACCAATCCGCGTCTCTTGCTGCTTGATGAGGCCACCGAAGGTCTTGCACCCGTCATAAGACACGAAATCTGGGCGGCAATCACGACCCTGAAACAGGAAAACAACCTTGCGATCCTGGTGGTTGACAAGTCTCTACGTGAATTGCGGGAAATTGCCGATTATGCCTATATCCTGCAGCGCGGCGCGACGGTCTGGCAAGGGGATATCAGCGCCCTGAATCGTGAATTGACGATGCGACATCTTGGCGTGTAATCATCAATTGGGCTGATCTGCATGTCGACGATTGATCGTGAAGAGCACACGAAACATGCGGATTCAAATTCAATCATCAGGAGAGGGTTCGGGCGGAGTTTGGCAGCCAATCCATCTTCCAAACCGATTGCGGCGGATCTCCCTGCAGGATTGGTCGTCGTTTGTCCGATCCCGGATCAAGTGTCGCGGCCTGACAAGCTGGTATTGTGTGAAACGAACTGATCAACAGGTGGTGGAAAATATGCGCGCATGGTTAATTCGGGGGTTGGAGCGACCGGGCTTTCAACGTTTCATTATCGGCGTCATCATCTTCAATGCCATCCTGCTGGGGATGGAAACATCAGTGCGGATCATGGAGTTGGCCGGCAACCTGGTTGTCACTCTGGACAAGCTTTGTCTTGCGATCTTTACGATTGAAATCATCGCCAAACTTTACGCCTATCGCAGGCGCTTCTTTCGCGACGGCTGGAACATCATGGACTTTGTGATTGTCGCGGTATCGTTGGTCCCGGCTGCACATACATTTTCGGTCCTGAGGGCATTGCGCATTTTGCGTGTCCTGCGGCTTGTCTCTGCGGTTCCAAGTCTTCGTCGTGTCATGGAGGGTCTGATCAATGCTCTCCCCGGAATGGGGTCGGTTCTCGGTCTCTGTGGGTTGATATTCTATATGGGGGCGGTGATGACCACGAAACTCTTTGGCGATGATTTTCCACAATGGTTTGGAACATTGGGCAGATCAGCTTACTCATTGTTTCAAATCATGACCCTTGAGAGCTGGTCGATGGGAATCGTTCGATTTGTCATGGTGGAATATCCCTATGCCTGGGCGTTCTTTATTCCATTCATTGTGGTGACCACTTTTGCCGTTATGAACCTTGTTGTGGGATTAATCGTCAGTGCCATGCAACAGTCACATTATGAAGAAGAGGCCGGTGCAACGGATGATTACAGGGAAGAAGTGCTGCAGCGGTTGCGTGTGATCGAAGCGCGTCTTGCCGAAAGAAATTCGAACATATGAATTGGGAATTGTGGTGCAACAGGCAATCAGGCCTGTGTCGGGGAGACAGTCAACTCATGGCAAGGTCGCATCATCGACCGAAAATGGCGTAGAGACCGGCTGCGATTTCACTTTCCAATGGAAACGACAACATACCCATAACCGAATAGCCGAGCAGTAACGGCATCGCGTAGAAACGCAGCAAAAAGAAAAACCAGGCGACGAATAAAGGGATCATCGGTTCAAACAGAAAACCCGGGGTCACAGGTCGAAAAACTTTGAGGATGGGATCGGTCAGCCGTACAAAGATTTTCATGAAAAAGAATTCACTGTTCAGCGGTAGAAACAGATTCATTCCGAAACGGCCAATCAAGGTCCACATGATCATGCCGAGGGCATAGTCAACAAGAAGCACCCACCAGGGAAAAGCTGCAATGCCGCCAGTCATGTTCTCCGGCTCTCCTTATTTCTCTGGCACGGCATTTTCGTTTCTCGCTTGCGACAAACAGGAAGGGGCGAGAATTCCCGCCCCTTCACAGATTTATCAACAAATCTGTTGTCTGAAAAACGTGCCGGCCAAACTAGCCGAGTATCGTCTTTCCAGTCGGATCACGAACTTCGTCAACCATCGCCTGTGTCTCGGCATCTGGCTCCGCCGTCATCAGACTCACGGCGACCATGGCGACCAGACTGACTGGCATCCCGATCATGGCAAAGCGTAGATGGTCAATGCCGAGCCACGGTGTGCCGCCAGCGAAATACACATGGTACAGGTAGAGGGTTCCGGCTGAGAAGCCAAAAACCATGCCAGCGATCGCACCAGCGCGGTTGGCGCGTTTCCACCAGACTCCGAGGACAAGCGGGAAGAAGAGTCCCGATGCGGCAAACCCGAAGGCCCAGGCAACGGCTCCAAGAATACCCGTTAATCTCAAACTCGCAACAAATGCGGCGGCTGCACCAATCAAGATCAACAGGACTCGTGCCACGATCAAACGCTTCTTCGTGTCGGCGTTGGGATCGATGATCTTGTAGTACAGATCATGGCTGAGCGCGTTGGCAATCGCCAGGAGCAAACCATCAGCTGTTGACATGGCTGCCGCCATCCCACCCGCAGCAACGAGTCCTGAAATCACATAGGGCAGTCCCGCGATCTCCGGTGTCGCGAGAACAACGATGTCGGGTCGCATGAAGAACTCATTGATTTGCAAGATGCCATCCGAGTTGAAGTCGGCAATCGCCAGGAAATTAACCGCAGTCCAGTTCTGCACCCAGGACAGCGCCTGCACGTCTTCAATACTCTTGCCAATGATTCCAGTCGCCAGTTCCGGGTCCAGAACCTGAAGTTTGGTTAATGTCGCCAAGGCGGGAGCCGTGAAATACAACAGGAAAATAAAGAGCAGCGACCACGAAACCGACTTCCGTGCGTCACGCACGGAGGGCGTGGTGAAATACCGCATCAGGATATGCGGAAGAGATGCTGTTCCCGCCATCATGCAGAAGGCCAGTGTAACAAATTTCCAACTGGCCAGTCCTGTCCCCGGATCATTATGCAAGTTGGTCAATATTCGGACACCACCAATCGGGGCATCTCCACCTGCGGCCGTGCCAACACCGAGAAGTGTCTCAAGCTCGGCAATCCGGGCAACGGCATCGCCATAAGTGAAATGCGGAATGATTCCGAAATTCTGCACGTTGGACATCCAGATAACGGGAGCCAGATAAGCAATGATCAACACGATATACTGTGCCACCTGTGTCCAAGTGACTGCTCTCATACCGCCGAGCATTGAGCATAACAGGATGCCGAGCAACCCGAACCAAACGCCGACTTCAAAGGGTATGAGCAAGGCGCGCGCGGCAATCGTGCCGCTGGCATTGATCTGGGCTGTCACATAGGTGAATGAGGCAACCACCAGTATGACCACGGCCACAAAACGTGCCAGATTTCCTCCGTAACGCGTTCCGATGAAGTCAGGGACGGTGTAGCAGCCAAATTTTCGTAAATAGGGCGCCATGAGAGAGTTGACGAGCACGTATCCCCCGGTCCATCCCACCACGAAGGCGAGATAACCGTGACCACCGAAGTAGATCCCACCTGCCAACGCCACGAAAGAAGCACCTGACATCCAGTCAGCTGCTGTGGCCATGCCGTTGAAGACCGGTGGGACCTCGCGTCCTGCGACATAGTAGGCATCCACCTGCATCGTTCGGGAGATGAAGCCAATCACCGCATAAATCACTACGGTAAAGATCACGAAGAGAATTCCGATGGTATAGGCGGCAACACCAAGTCGCTCCAAAATTGCCATCAGAATGATAAAAACAATGAATCCCCCGGTGTATAAGCCATACACTTTCGGAAGATTGTTCAGAAATTCGTCTTTGGACATTGTTGCCATGACTATGACTCCTCCTTAGTCCGACAATCCGGCCTCTTCGTCAATCATATCCTGGATCCAGTTTTGACCGAAGATAAGAATCACGAAGATTGCCAGTGACCCTTGGACAGCAAAGTAGTAGCCCAAAGGAAATCCAAGAAAACTTGCACCGTTCAAATCTTTTGCAAACCAGTGCACGACAAAGGCGAAGACGACCCAAAGAACAAGTACCCAAATCGTGAGTCGCCTTGTTTTGCGCCAGTGTTCCGCCCGTTGATGGGATTTTTCAGCCATGATACCTCCTGCTGTAGTGGCCCTGATGGCCCGCCTTCTGGGGCAATCCTAGCATATCCGCCAAGCTTGCCGCGCCTGTGCGTGATGTATATTGCTGCCCCGAGGTTCGTGCAACAAAATTATCAGGCGGCGCTTTCAGCCATGTGACAGGAACATGATAGCAGACAGGTCCGGAAGCGAATGGATAGATTGGGGGAAGGAATTCCTGGCAAGGCTCATCCGTATCTTTCGTATTCGGTTCGATTCTTCGACAATTGATTCAGTCGAATCGCTTGTCGAGTTTTTGCAGACGCGCGCGGCTTACGTCGCTCAGACCGCTTTATACGGCTATCTCAAGACCCGGATGGGGCGCGACTATGTGATGATCTTCAAGGATGAGAAATTTGCGCCGGCGTTGAATCAGGCAAAGTGGCAGGTCTATGCGGCCTGTCTGTCAGACCTGACGGTTTACGCCGCTGAGAAAGTTGGGAGCGGGGCTCCGGATGATCGGGCGCAATTCGCGGTTCACTGCCACCGTTGTTGCGTCGATGACACCTTTATCGGCAACATTGCCGAGGATCTCAAGGACGATATTCTGACAGAATTTCAACAGCGTTGCCGACACGTTGTCTGGGGTAATATCGGGATCGGAGAGGGGGCTTTTTCACGCAGCCCTGTTGCGCTCGCAGAATGTTCTCCCGTCTCGGATGAATTCAAAAAACTGGATCGGGAAATCGTGATGAATTCGGTACGTTTTCGTTGGAACGACGTGCGTGAACAATTGGCAAAGCGACTTGACGGGGACTCGATCTGGCAGGCATGGCGGCGACAGCCGGGGCGGGTTGCTGCAGATCAAGATCAGGCAACGGCAGTTCCTGACGTGGTATGAGAGACTGATCATGCTCAAGTTCATTGTGATTTCGGACTTGCATCTGGTCCCACAAGGGCAACTTGCGCAAGGCGTTGACACCACGCAACGGTTGCGCTCCCTGATTGCGCATGTCAATCAATATCACGCCGATGCGGAATTTTGTGTTGCTGCCGGTGATTTGGCTGACGCTGGCGATGGGGCGGCCTATCAACGATTGCACGAGGAATGTCAGCAACTGCGGATGCCTGTGATTGCGACACTGGGCAATCACGATTGCCGGGAAGCATTCGGCAAGGTGTTCAGTGATACGCCGCCCGCGCCGAGTGGTTACTATGATCATTGCATCGACATCGGAGATCATCGCGTCCTTGTCATGGATTCACTGGATTCGGATCAGGATTCCGGTTTGCTGGTTCAGACTCAACTGGATTGGCTGGAGGCAAAACTGCGGGACGCCAGAAATCAGGCAACTGTTCTCGTCCTGCATCACCATATCTGCGATCTTCAGATTTCAACTGATGCGCATCGCCTGCGCCGTCGCACAGCATTTTTCAAGACATTGCAAACCGCAACCGATCTTCGACATATTATTTTTGGTCATGTGCATCTTGATGCGTCAGGAACATGTTGTGGAATTCTCTTCACCGCACTTGCGGGATGTCACTACAATATCGCGCCACGGCGATCTGAAGGCAGGCACAAGGCCCCGCGATTTGAAGGACCGGGTCAATACGGGGTGGTCTGGTCCAATCGGGAATCGACAATCGTGTTGCGTGAGGACTTCGACAGCCGCCATCTCCCGATGCCACCCGAGTTGTTCCGACGTCGAAAGTCGCCCTGTTGACGCGCCCGTTCCGGTGAACGGGGACATGCGGAGACGGCCTGGCCTCGCCGATGCTGCGGTGATGATGTGGTAACGGCAGGATCACGCATCATTGCGTGGATTCATGACAGGTAATCAAGATATGGTGATTGCACGGCAATCATGTGATCAACGAGATCTGTGAGACCTCGTGAAACCGTGATCACCGGGTCGACAAGCAATGCCTGCACGGCCATTTCTCGACTTTTCTCGAGGACCGCCTGCACCGTCAGGTCATGGACTCCGATCTGGTTGGTCAACAACCCACGAATCCCGGAGGGCACCTCGACCGCCAGACCATGGATGCCGGCTGCGTCGATCATGGCGGGCACTTCGACCACCATCCACGGCGGCAGGTCAGCGATAAATCCACCGTTCGGTATATTCACTGCGGCCTCTTCGTAGGCTGTTCCGGTGAGAATGGCTTCGATGATTGGTACTGCACGTTCATGCACACCCTCTCGAATGCGGGCCTCTCGATGGCTTAAACTCTCGCGATAATACTGATAGAAATCGAGAATGCCACGGTGATCGGCGCAATCGTGTGCCCACTGAATATATTCTCCAAAATGACTGTCAGAGGTAATCGGCAAGGCACCGAATTTCCTGATCATCTCACGAAACAGAAATCGATCCGACCATTCACGCAACGTGTCGACATGACTGGTATCGATTGCCATCCAGCCTTCGGTGTCAACGATTTTTCCGGTCAACTGCGAGGCGCTCAAAAGTTCCGAATAGCCCACCAACCGACGAAAATAGTCAGGCGCTGCCGCCATGACATCTTCCAATGCCGATTTGCCGGATTTGCAATAGGTCACTTCTGTCAGGACCGAAAAGTGGTTGAGCCCACCTGCACGGTAATGAATATCGGATCTCGCCACGCCGAGCATCGGGGGCAGATGACGCTCGAGGCTTGCGACTTCATGGCACATCCCGATAAATTTAAGGTTAGGAAATTTGCGGTGCACCGCGGTGCAAATTCGGCTCATCGGGTTGGAGAAATTGAAAACTGTCGCCGTCGGGGCCATCTCCATGACTTTGCCGCAGATATCGAGAATTGGTGGAATGATACGCAATGCGTGAAAGAGCCCGCCGGCACCCCCGTTCTCGCCGAAGATCTGGGTGACACCATATTGTTGGGGTAATTTCCAATCGAGGTCCCACAATTTGAAACGGTCTCCGACCTCAATGGAGATCACGATGAACTCGGCGCCTTGTAGAGCCCGTCCCAAATCAGGTTCGACCCGCACTTGATGGCGATAGTGTTTCGATTCAATATGCTGTTGGGCGATTGCCAAGACGCGCTTGGCAGCTGTTTCGTTGATGTCGTGAAGAATGATTTCCGCATCGCTGAGTGATGGGGAACTGAAAATATCACCGAGCATTCCGGTGCCAAACTGCAAACTTCCCGCGCCGATGAGAACAAACTTGGTCATGTCAGTCATTCCATGTGGGGGCATCGATACTGTCAGCCCGAATGTTCCGTGATGGCGAATTGACCGTCAAGGCCCGTTGCCAAAGATCATTCTGCAAGACGTCCGGTTGTATGGAGCCATGCCGTTGATGTTGAAGCAATGACAATATGCGGTTGCCGGGAAAATTTCAAATTTCTGATAAAGCGTGAGATCAGTGCGTCTTGTCTGGATTCATCCCATCAAACTGATTGTCACTGTGCCACGGGGAGATCAGGAGTTGGACGAGATCGATGCAGAGATGCCCAGGGATTGGATGGGGTCTCAAGGGTACCCCGGCAAAAGGTTGGTGTTCTGGCAACTGGTCAGGCACACCGTATAAGTCCCCATTTTTTATAACACGGCCTTTCTGTTGCCAGCGGACAAGTTCTCGAAAGCGACCTGCTGACGGTCATCAAACGACAGTTATCACCCTGGCTTCGTACACAACATTCAATTCCTTTAACTTTTGCGCTTTCTGCGGAAAATGAGGTTTGGTAATAGGATACGGGGCTGCTTTGGGCAGTTCTTGTCGCAAGCAACGGAGGCCGCATATGCAGGTGATCTACGGCGTTGATTCACGCTATGTGCTGCCGGCCCTGGTGTCGGCCTATTCGGCCCATTGCCATGCCAGCCACCCGCTTGACATCACGATCTTTGGCGACAGGCTCAACGATCAAGACCGCGGCCATATCCAGCGGGTGCGCGATGCGTGCGGGGGGGGGGGGCTGGCGATTTCTGTACGGGATTTTGATCCCAGCGCCTTCAGCGAATATACCACCGCCACCCGAACCGGCTTCCCGGCTGCCAGCCTGGTACCCCTAGTTCTGCCGCGCCTGGTGGATGGTCGCTGTTTGTTTCTTGATGCCGACACGCTGGTGCTCGGTGATGTACACGAACTGCTGTCGTTTGACCTCGGCGGCCTGCCGCTGGGTGCCTGCCCCGATATCGGGCAGACAACCTTGCTCGACGATCGGTTCCTGCGGGTGCGCATGTCCGATATCTTTCGCCCGACCTATGCCCGGCGTAAACGGGAAGCTCAGTTCAACCGTGTCCTGAATCTCGGATTTCTACCCGGCGAGGATTATTTCAATTCCGGTGTCTTGTTGATGGATTGTGCTGCCATCCGATCGGACCCTTCCTTTGAGAGTCTCTCTGACATCGAACGATTGCGACCGCATTTCCATTTCATGCCCGATCAGGATCGGTTGAATGAAGCCTTTCGCGGCCGCTGGGCGAAGCTTCCTCTGAAATGGAATGTCCGGCCAGGCGTCCACGCCGATGTCGGCCGGCGGCGGCGCAAGTTCAGATACGCATCGACGACCTTCCTGGCGCAGATGGATGAGGCTGCAGAAAGTCCCCATCTCTGGCACTATATGGGCGGGAAGAAACCGTGGAAAAAACTGTGGGGATATGTGCAGCGCCGCCCGGCGTTCCGGGACTATGCGCCGCTGCTCAAAGAATTTGAGGCCACAACCGGACTCAAGGTTTTATAGTCAGCCACCGGCATGATCCCCATCTTTGTTTTGTCGCTAACGGATTGTCATGACCGCCGCGCGGGCATGTCTGAATCGTTGACGCGGATCGGGCTGCCGTTTGAGTTCATTGACGCCATTGATGGCCGCCACGGTTTGCCACCGGAATACGAGAGTCAGATTGACCGAGTGGCAGCAAGAAGAGCGGGGCGACACCTGCTGGATGCCGAATATGCATGCGCCTTATCGCACATCAATGTGTACCGCCGCATTGCGGCGGAGAAGATCGCCTATGCGCTGGTTCTGGAAGACGATCTGATCCCCAAGCCGGAGCTGGCAGAGTATCTGGCGGGAAAACACTATGAGGACGCATGGCTTACGCAACTTTATGCCGGCGGCATCCGCGTTTATGTCTGGAGAAGGCAGGCAAAGAATCTGTTTGCGGGTTATACATCTTATTTACGGGTACCGGAGATGAGCATTGACGGGACTGTGGCCACTGTCGTGTCGTATCAAGCTGCCAGACATTTTATTGCGCATGCGCTACCCGTTGACAAGGAAGCCGACTGGCCAGACTGCATTGAAACACTGGTCGCTCAACGTCACTGCCGGGTTGTCCATCCTCCTCTGATCACACTGGCGGATCAGTATGATTCAACCATCGACAAAGCGGGTATGCGAGACAAGATTCGGCTGCGAAACAAACGGTTCAAACGGCGATTTCTTGGCATTGTCATCCGGCCGTTCAAAGCAACATTAGGTTCCTTAAGAAGAGCCCTGCGCAAACCATTCTGCAAACGCCTGCACCCGGCGTCGCACCCGAGATAACCGCCTGGATCAAGGACTCAAAACTGCACGTGCGGCGCGGCCTTCCAAGTCAGCCCAATATGCCGCTTGTTCTCGTGCTGTGCCCAGTTTGGGCAACAATTGATGGTATGTAACTACTTGCCCCCGTTATCAGCTACCTTCGTAGAGGCAGTCAACGGCCTTTT
>JAPOTI010000113.1 GCA_026709265.1 Paracoccaceae bacterium
AGCATCTCGCCGACATCATCAAAGGCGTTGAATTCCAGGACGGAATCAGACAGTTTCAGGACGCCGCCTGATCTGGCCATCACCCAGATTCGGGCATAACCCCCTCAAAGACAGCACGGGCTGGATCAAGAAGTTTTGCGGCATAAAATCCAGTATCAGCGCCGCCACATTCAAGATTGCTCTTTCCAAGCATGTCGTTCATAGCATGCCGGTCTTCCAGGAACTGAAGGAGTGCATCTTTGACCGCTGCTGATCATACAGGATGCGCAACGGTGAACCTCGACCGCCCTCTCCCTAAAACCAACGTTTGTGTGGATTGCCTGCCTGGAGACACCCCATGACCCGTCAACGCCTGCCCATTGGTATTCAATCCTTTTCCAGGCTACGGAAACTGATAGTGACTATATTGAAGTATTATATACCTGACTACCCATCGTCCTATAAGTAGTGGTCACGAGTAATCTATAATAGAATATGTAGTGGTTCGGGCAGTTAAGTATATAAGCCCCTATATTGACAAGACCTCGTGGTCCCGAACCTGATCGATCGGGCCTCAGTCTATCGACCAGTAAAGTGGAAAACCGGGATCGAAAACCTCAATCTGGTCATGATCGATCTGGAGGGGTTTCCTTGCACTGAGGGGTGTGTCCCATTTGCTGAGAGTCTGTGTCCCTGAATTCAACGGCAGGTTGTAAAAACGGGCGCCGAATTCCGAAGTAAATCCCTGCAGCTGATCAAGCGAATCGTGCTGTTCAAACAATTGTGCAAGGCAGGGCAGGGCGATTGGTGCCGAGTAGATTCCGGCGCAGCCACAAGCGCTGAGTTTGGCACGGTTGGTATGCGGCGCCGAGTCAGTCCCCAGAAAAAAACATGTTTCACCCCCCATCGCCGCTTGCAGGAGTGCCTGTCGGTGGATTTCGCGTTTGGCGACGGGCAAACAATAACGATGGGGACGCAGTCCACCCGCAAACAGATGGCTGCGGTTGAGAACAAGATGGTGGACTGTAATCGTTGCCGCAACATGGGGTTGGTTGGCCCGGACAAACTCAGCGGCCTGTTCCGTGGTGATATGTTCAAAGACAATGCGCAGTTCGGGGTTGGTTGACCGAATGACATTGAGCGTCTTCTCTATGAAGACAAACTCACGATCAAAGATATCGATCTGCTCTCCCACCGCTTCACCATGAACGCAGAGTGGCATGTCCGTCGCTTCCATGACGTCGAGAACCGCGCGTATGGCGCTGATATCGCGGACTCCCGAGGAGGAGTTGGTGGTGGCTCCCGCCGGGTAGAGCTTCACGGCCTGGACGATGTCTGACTGTACGGCATCCTGAATGTCCCGGGGGTGGGTATCTTCGGTCAGGTACAAGGTCATCAAGGGGGTAAAATCGCAACCCGACGGCACGGCGGCAACGATCTGACTGCGGTATGCCGATGCCGCCGCAAGATTGGTGATCGGGGGGATGAGGTTGGGCATGATCAAGGCCCGTGCGCATGATTCGGTGCTCGCGGGCAGTACGGCCCGCATGATCTCGCCATCACGGAGATGCAGGTGAAAGTCATCCGCACGGCGAATCTTCAGTTGTCTACAGATCTGGCGCGGCGCTGTTGCTGTTGTCACTCGGCATTCTCCAGGGCCGGCAAAATATGCTCACTGAGCGCGCGTGATGTGATCGGGCCTGCCCAGCGCAACCTGATGATCCCGTTGCTGTCCACAACAAATGTCTCCGGTACGCCGTACACGCCCCAATTGATTGCCGTCCTGCCGCTGTCGTCGGCACCAATTCGGTTGAATGGATTGCCCAGTTCATCAAGAAAATCAAGTGCATGCTGCGGTTGATCCTTGTAGTTGACACCAAGAATCGTGAGGCCCTGCTCATTCAAACTCTGCAGATTGGGGTGTTCGGCGCGACACGGTGCACACCAGCTGGCCCAAAAATTGACCAGCTTGACGTGGTTTGCCCGTAAGTCGTCATTATCGGGCACGAGTTCGTCACCCAACGGATCAAGATCGAGAGCAGGGGCTGCTTTTCCGAGCAGGGCCGATGCGAGGCCTCCCGCGTCATCGTCTTGCAAGCCAACGTAAAATAACGTGGCCAAAGCGGCAAAAACAACCAGAGGCAAAAGCAGCAGGAAAGGTGGGCGTCTATGAGTCATGAGTCTCGCGCTCCAATGCGCGCAGTCTGGCTTCGGTCCGAATCGATGTGCGATAGGACCATCCGATGAGCAGCGCCAGGATCAGCAAAGTCATGGCATAGGCCAGGATCACTTCGCGCCAATATGCACCGAGGTCAATCATCATGCTTGCTGTTTTGCTGCCAACAGTTGCTCAATCCGTCGCCGCCGGATTTCCGTGCGGGTGCGATAAAGAATCAGGGCGATCGACAGCAAAACAAATCCTGCAATGCTGACCAGCAAAGGCAGGTAAAAGTCATTGTGAATATTGGTTTCTGGATCCAGCGACAGGGTCGCCCCTTGATGCAGCCCCTGATTCCAGAAATTGACGGCGTAGCGGGACAGGAGAGCAAAGACCGATCCCAATAGACAAAGTCCAGCCGTCGCATCTGCGGCCCATTCCGCATCCTCAAAAGTGCTCCAGAGGGCGATGTAACCGACATAGCAGAGCAACAGGATAAAGAAAGAGGTCAGACGTGGATCCCAGGCCCACCAGGTTCCCCACATCGGTTCTCCCCAAAGGGCACCAGTGGCGATTGCCGCCACAGCCATCATCGCGCCCACCGGCGCTGCTGCCTTGGCCGCCAGTGCAGAAACATGGTGCCGGCGGATATACCAGATGAGCGAAGCCGCCAGCATCATCAGCCAGACATTGATGGCCATCAACGCCGTGGGCACATGCAGAAAGATGATTTTGACCGTTGATCCTTGCTTGAAATCAAGCGGCGTGAAAGCGAATCCCCAGACCAGGCCGACCACGAGGAGGATCAGCGACGATGCCCAGACAAACGGGAGTAATGCGTTTGTCAGACGGATAAATCGGTGTGGATTGGCCAAGGCCCAAAGCGTTTCAGTCTTATTCATGACGCCGTCGTCGATTCTTGAAGTTACGAAGAATTTAGAGATCACTGCGCAAGGTTCAACCGCAGCAATGCGCCAGCAGCAAATGGTGCCGTCGCGAGCGTTGCCAGAGTCATTGCCGCAAGCGCCGCGAAAGATTGTGAAGCTGACTGAGCGAGAATCAACTGGCTGGCAGCGACGCTGCCGAAGATCAAAGTGGGAATGCAGGCAGGAACAATCAGGACGGCTTGCAGGAGATGACCGCGTTTGACTCCAACTGTCAGTGCGGCGACGATGGCGCCGATGGCACTGATCGCCGGGGTGCCGAGCAACAGGGTCGTGGCTGCAACAACACCATCGGTAAATTGTAGATTCATCACGAGACCTGCAAATGGTGAAGCAAGACAAAGGGGGAAGCAGATCAGGAGCCAATGCGCAATGATCTTGGATAAAATGACAGCTTCGGTCGGAATCGGAGCCGATACAAGTCTTTCGACTGTCCCATCTTCGTGGTCACGTGCCAGCAATGTGTCCAATGCGAGCAGGCTCGACAGCAGGACGCCCACCCATAGAACCCCCGGTGCAATCAATCGATGAATGGTGATGTCTGGGCCGATACCCAACGGTATCAGAAATGCGATGGCAAAAAACAGCATGAGAGACATGCCAAACCTGCCGCCATCGCGTAGCGACAGGCGGATTTCCTGAAACAGGATTTCCTTCATCGTTTGTGGCCTGATTCTGTCATATTCGGAGAATATGGTGTCAAATCGATATAGCGGCATAGATCACTGGAAAAAGTGTTATGAGCCGTTGTGATGACTGTCCCACCGGCCCGGCAGTGCGTTTCAGCAAGGCCTGCAAATTCAAGTGATGTCTCTCTGTCCAGTCCGGCGATCGGTTCATCGAGAATCCAGATCGGGCGCCCTGCGAGCATCGCTGAAACAAGAGCCACCCGTTGCGCCTGCCCCGATGACAAGTGGCGGATTTCACGATCAAGAAACCTCTCCACCCCCAGAGGAAGGCTTGGTTTTTCGGACACTGGGCGGCCAAAACACCGCAGCCAAAAAGACAGATTCTCGGCGGCCGTCAATTCCGGTTTGAGACCGCGGCGATGTCCAAGGAAAACGCAACGTTCGGCGGGAACCATCAAGTGACCGCTGGTAATTCGTCCAAGTCCAGTCATGGCCCGCAGGAGCGTGCTCTTGCCAATGCCGTTGGCACCGATGAAGGTGATGAAATCGTGCGGACCCGCCGTGAAGGACAGGCCGGAAAGAATAACCCGTGCCCCGCGCCTGCAGGTGATGCGGTCAGCGCTGATCGTTGCAGATGGTGCATGCACGACAGTCATGCCAAAGGGCCAGGGCTCATAACAGGAGTCTCATGACCGTCTGGTACGACGATCTCGGGCCGATTGTGCCAGCCGCCGAGGTTGGAAATGAACCGAATGCGCGGGATCGCGAACTGCAAGTTTCTGTGACATGGGGCGGGTCCATTTTTCCGGTCAGACGTCTCTTGTTGATGGCAGCGCGCAGGGAGTCAATTCATGAGGCTTATCAAGATGGGTTGACATACCGCATGATGTTGCGCCAGCCTTTCAATAAAAACGCCTCATGTTGTATTCTGTCAACGGGTCTTTATCAGCCCCCAATTGATTATCCGATTGACGGCTATTGTGGCATGATGGTGGACTGCATGTCACGGTTCATATTGACCTCTGACCACGCTCGATATAGCAATATTCTTGCGGGCTGAATATTGAATTTGATTGTCAAGGATACGCGGCTTTGCGTTTGGTTGAACGATCGCTGGCGTGCGGGATTGTTGCTCGTCCTGTCATGGCCAGTGATATTTGGTATGGAATTTCACAATGATAGTCACGACGGGTAGCCAATCGGCCTCCGTGCGAAAGGGCCTCACTGCAAACGGTATTGACTACGAGTATTTTTCCATTTCTGCGGCTGAGGCTGAGGGGCTGGGAGATTTTACCAGTCTGCCGGCATGTTTGGCGGTTCTCCTGGAGAATTTGCTGCGTGCACGGGATGGAAAGTCAGTCAATGATGCGGATATTTCCGCTTTTTCCGCCTGGATAAAGAACGGTGGCCGGGAATCTGCGGAAATTGGATTTCGACCCGGTCGTGTGCTGATGCAGGATTTTACCGGTGTGCCGGCCGTTGTTGACTTGGCGGCAATGCGAGACGGTATTGCGGCTCTCGGCGGCAATCCGCAGCGCATCAATCCATTGGTTCCGGTTGACCTTGTGGTTGATCATTCGGTGATGGTGGATGAGTTCGGTACGCCGCGTGCTTTTCAGCATAATGTCAAACGCGAATATGAGCGCAATTTGGAGCGCTACAAGTTCCTGAAATGGGGGCAGGGTGCCTTTGAGAATTTCCGGGTCGTCCCTCCCGGAACCGGAATATGTCATCAGGTCAATCTTGAATATTTGAGCCAGGTTGTGCTCAGCGGGAAAGACGGCAACGGCGTAACAGTTGCTTATCCCGATACTCTGGTGGGAACCGACAGCCATACAACCATGGTCAATGGGCTTGCAGTTCTCGGTTGGGGAGTTGGCGGAATCGAGGCGGAAGCGGCGATGTTGGGACAGCCTGTTTCAATGCTCATACCCGAAGTGGTCGGTTTTGAACTGACGGGTGAAATGGCGGAAGGGACGACGGCAACAGACCTAGTCCTGAAAGTCGTAAAAATGTTGCGGGACACAGGAGTCGTTGGGAAATTCGTCGAATTTTTCGGCGAAGGCCTGTCTTTGCTTTCAATTGCTGACCGCGCTACGATTGCCAATATGGCTCCGGAATATGGCGCGACCTGCGGCTTTTTCCCTATCGACTCCACGGTTCTCGACTATCTGCGGCAAACGGGCCGGGAGGAGAGCCGAATCAGTTTGGTCGAAAGTTATGCCAAAGAAAACAGATTGTGGCGCGACGATTCGTATCGTCCGACCTATACGGATACGCTATCGCTCGATATGACCGAAGTCGTACCAGCGATTTCGGGCCCGAAACGACCGCAGGATCATACACCCTTGACGGCAGCCAAGGAGTCTTTCCAGAAAGTCGTGATGGAGCGGGGTGGAGTCTCAAGAGGCCCGCAGGAAGTGGAAGGCGAGTCTTTTACGTTGAAAGATGGTTCAATCGTGATCGCTTCCATCACATCCTGTACCAACACGTCCAACCCGCAGGTCATGTTGGGGGCAGGTCTGGTCGCCCGTAAAGCGCGCCAATTGGGCCTGACACGAAAACCCTGGGTCAAGACGTCATTGGCACCGGGCTCCAAGGTTGTGACTGAATATTTGCGCGCAGCCAATTTGCAGGATGATCTCGATGCGATTGGATTTCATCTTGTGGGTTATGGCTGCACAACCTGTATCGGCAATTCCGGCCCCTTGCAGGAGGAGATTTCAACGTCAATCGCCAAGGGTGATCTGATCGCCGTGTCGGTTCTTTCGGGGAACCGGAATTTTGAAGGGCGGATCAGTCCTGATGTCAGGGCGAATTACCTGGCCTCACCACCGCTCGTGGTGGCCTATGCACTTGCCGGCGATATGAATATTGACCTGGTCAATGACCCGATTGCAATTAATCCCGAGGGGCGAAAGATCTATCTGAGAGATATCTGGCCGACTTCAGAAGAGGTGGCTGCATTGGTCGCGGCAACCGTGACCCGTGACGCGTTCGTGAGCAAGTATGCCGATGTATTTGCTGGCGATGAGGACTGGCAGGCGGTCGAGGCGGTCGACTCATTGACTTATGACTGGCCTTCCACGTCAACATATGTGCAGAATCCCCCGTATTTTGAGGGGCTTTCGCAAGAGCCACCGGGAGTCACCGACATCCGGAATGCACGGATTCTTGCCGTTCTCGGTGACATGGTGACGACTGATCATATTTCACCGGCAGGATCATTTCCGCAGACATCGCCGGCCGGAAAGTATTTGCAGTCCCGTCAGGTCGGAGCTCGCGACTTTAATTCCTATGGTTCGCGTCGAGGCAATCATGAAGTCATGATGCGGGGTACATTTGCCAATATCCGGATTCGCAATGAGTTACTGGATAATGTTGAGGGTGGGTTTACGCTCGGCCCGGACGGCGAACAGGTCAGTATTTTTGAAGCGGCGATGGCTTTTCGTGCACTGAATGTGCCCTTGGTTGTGTTCGGAGGAAAGCTTTATGGTACCGGTTCATCGCGCGACTGGGCAGCAAAAGGCACCTGTCTGCTTGGCGTCAAAGCCGTCATTGCGGAAAGTTTTGAGCGGATTCATCGCTCCAATCTGGTGGGCATGGGCGTCATTCCGCTCGAGCTTCCCGCGGGAGTCAGTCGTTTGGATTTAAAGCTGAAAGGTGATGAGCGGATTGATATCACGAGTCTTGAGGACGCATTCCGTCCATCAATGCAGGTCCCTTGCACGATCACCTATGCGGACGGTATTGAACGTCAGCTTGATCTCGTCTGTCGGGTCGATACCGAAGTTGAGGCTGATTATGTTCGCAATGGCGGTGTCCTGCATTTTGTCCTCCGCAATCTTGCGACGGCGACCTGATCATTCAGCTCCGGGAATGAAGCCAAGGCGGTCATTACAGGCCTCATACGTTGTCTTGCGGGGCCAGTGGTTGCCCGTGCCAGCGCACGGTCGGTAAAATCGAGCGGAGCAGACATGGCTCCGCCACACGTTCCCTTTTCCGGCGCATCACTTCATTGACGGCGTATCAGCGCACAGTCGCTGACAGTACTGATTTGTTCATCTCCCCGCCATCGCAGTCACCTGAGAGATCAAGGCAACCGGCGATTCAACGCGCCTTTGCCGCGACAGGACGATGTGGTACATCCTAATCCTGTATTTGCGGAACGGTTGATCCATGCGTTTATTGTACCGGCTCACCGGCATGTCGGCTGTTCAAACAGGAATTCTATTGACGATTGCTTCGATGTTTTGCCTGACGTCGATGGATGCGACCGTCAAGTTTCTGTCATCTGATTATTCAGTCATGCAACTCGTCTGGGTCAGGTATGTCGGTCAAACGGTTCTGATTGTCGGCTTGTTTTGGCGGCGCCTCCCGCAGATTACATCAACCAGACATCCATGGCTGCAATCGCTGCGTTCACTTTGCCTTTTTGGCGGAACGGTTTGTTTCTTTATTGGATTTATCAATGTCGATCTGGTTTCGGCGACAACCATCTTGCAGACGTCTCCTCTCTTTGTTGCTCTGCTCGCAGTCTTTGTTCTGAGCGAGCGAATAGGTTGGGTCCGCTTGCTGGGAATCGGCTTCGGACTCGTTGGCACTCTCATCATTATTCGCCCGGGCACGGAAGTGTTTTCTCCCTATTCGATCATTACGCTCGGTGCGGCCCTCTGTTACGCGAGCTACTCGGTTCTCACGCGATTGTTGAGCCGTGACGAAAGCGTCTGGAACAGCTTGCTTTTTACCAGTCTTGCCGGCGCCATCATCAGCACTCTTTTCGCGCCCTTGTTCTGGAAGACGCCGGCAGTCACTGATATTCCGTTTTTTGTCTTGGCTTCCGTCTGCGGTGCATGTGGGCATCTGTTTCTGATCATGGCGCATTTTCGCGTTGATGCCACGGTCCTCGCACCTTTCACATATTCCTCGTTGATATTTGCAACCATTTATGGCGCAATCATTTTTGGTGATTTTCCCAATCTCATGACGATTGTGGGGGCAATGATCGTCGTTGGTTCGGGTCTGCTGGTCTGGTATCGTGAATCACAGGGCAAGGCGGAACAATGATGTCCAGTCACTTTATCCACACAGCCGAATCATGAATCGCCGGATCAAGGATGCCATTGCCAATTTTCCGCTCCGCCTTTGGGTGCAAATCGGGCGTTTGTTGCCGTACCCTCTGCGCGTGAATTTAGGTGGCTGGTTCATGCGCCGTCTGGCGGTCCATTTTACCGATTATGATGATCGAATCCTTTCGCATCTCGAATGGGTTTATCCGGAACTTGGGACACCCCGCCGACAGGCAATCCTTCATGGTTGTCTCGATAATTGCGGACGGATGTTCGCTGAATACTTTTCAGCCCCGGAATTTGTACGTCATGCCTGCCAGTCCATCCTCGAGGGACCAGGAATTGAGGACCTGCGTCAGGCTCATCTGGAAGGTCAGTCTGCGATCTTTGCAACGGGTCATTTTGGCAGCTTTGAAGCGGGTCGAGCGGCTCTGATCAATCAGGTCAGGGTTTGGCAGCGAAGCGGTTGCAAAAGCCGATCAACACAACGTAATGCGTTGATTGAAAAGGGGTGGATACTGGGTGGACTCTATCGTCCGGCCAGTAATTTTTCTTATGAAAAGCATCATTTGGCTTCGTTTTCGTACATTGGCGAACCCGCCTTCAAGAAGAGTCGGCACGGGTTACGCGCACTTGTCACCTATTTGCGTGCAAGTGGATGGGTGATGTTTCTTCATGACCAGCATGATCCGAATGGAATTCCACTCCCTTTCATGGGCCGCGATGCGATGACGAGTGTAACCGCTGCCCGAATTGCCATTCGCAACAGGTCACTCTTGTTTCCCTATTACGGAATCCGGCAGCCGAACGGCCTCGACTTTCGAATCATCGTGGAAAAACCCATCCGACCGGATTCGGGGTCCGAAGAGGACATGACTCGAGTATTAACCCGGAGTCTTGAGGCGATGGTCAATCGATATCCTGAACAGTGGTTCTGGGTCCATCGTCGCTGGCGAATCTGAGCCAACTGACATTCAATGACGCGCGCGAAACTCTGCGTTCGCCCTGCGTGGATGGATAGGATCGCACGGCCAAGGGATCATCAGAATGCCACGGCGATTGCAGGGTGTGATTGAACAGGGATTTTGACGAAGGTGGGATCAGGCGGCCAAATTACTTGGCAGGTGCGATCACCATACACATTTGTCTGCCGTCCATCGCGGGATTCGCTTCAATTTTGCCGAATTCGCTGATGTCACTGGCCACGCGGTCCAGCAATTCACGTCCAAGTTCCTGGTGGGCCATCTCGCGACCACGAAAACGCATCGTGATTTTGACCTTGTCGCCGTTGTCGAGAAAGCGCGTGACGTTTTTCAACTTCGTCTGATAGTCATGCGTATCCGTATTTGGGCGGAATTTGACCTCTTTGACATCAATCACCTTCTGTTTGCGTCGAGACTCAGACTCGCGCTTCTGCAAGGAATATTTGAATTTTCCAAAGTCAGTGATCTTGCAGACTGGTGGGTCAGCGGTTGGAGAGATCTCTACCAAGTCCAAACCTTCGTCTGCGGCCAGTTCCCGTGCGTCATCGGGAGACATGATGCCATGATTTTCCCCTTCAGGGCCGATCACGCGGACAGAAGGGGCAATAATTCTTGCATTGGCCCGCGGGCGATTATCTCGTGGGGCCGGTGCATTGTAGGGTCTTCTGGGTATCTCTCTTGATCCTTTTTCGGGGTCGTTTCAGCAATCTATATGTATCGCCGTCCTGCTTTTCAATTGGAAACGGCAATGAGAGGAATTTGCCATGACTTTGGTGCGGGCGGTATTTCGGCCCAACAGAGGTGGTGGAGCTGCGATTGATGATGACGGGAGAGGGGCGTGCTGCTTCTACTCTCCTGCCATGTCAGAGTGCGCTTTTGCGACCTCCAGAAGAAACAAGAGCTGAATCCGCGATCATGATGCACGGTTTTGCTGATCGGGCGGAGCTGCCTCAGCCACGAGTTCCTTGATGAGCGAATCCAGATCCCGACTCACGACACGTTGATCGCCCAATCGACGAACACTGACTTCACCGGTCTGAACTTCGCGCCCTCCGAGTGCAAGAATGATTGGCACCTTGGCCAGCGAATGTTCCCGAATCTTGAAGTTGATCTTCTCGTTACGGGAATCTTTGGTCGCCCGCAGGCCCGCGGCCCGCAGTCTGTCTGTCACCTCCTGTGCATAACTGTCAGCATCCGACACAATGGTGGCGACGACAATTTGGTTCGGTGCCAGCCATAGCGGGAATCGACCGGCGTAATTTTCGATAAGGATACCAATGAATCTCTCGAAACTTCCGAGAATCGCACGATGCAGCATAACCGGGCGGTGTTTTTCGCCATCCCTGCCTATATAGGTCGCATTCAGGCGTTCGGGCAGCACAAAATCAACCTGCAAAGTGCCGCATTGCCAATCCCTGCCGATCGCATCAGTCAGAACAAATTCAAGCTTCGGGCCATAGAAGGCGCCTTCACCGGGATTGAGTTCATATTGGCAACCGGCAGTCTCCGCAGCCGATGTCAGGGCGCTCTCTGCCCGATCCCAGACATGATCCGCGCCCGCTCGGTTTGGCGGGCGATCTGCGAACTTGACTTGGAAGGAATCAAAGCCAAGGTCGGCATAGATTTGCGAGAGCATGTCGATAAAGGCCGTTGTTTCGCTCTCAATTTGCGATTCGGTACAAAAGATATGGGCATCATCCTGAACAAAACCGCGTACCCGCATCAAACCATGCAACGCACCTGAAGGTTCAAAGCGGCTGCAGGACCCGAATTCCGCCATACGCAGGGGAAGATCGCGATAGCTCTTCTGCCCCTTGTTGTAGATCTGAACATGGCACGGACAATTCATTGGTTTCAATGCATTATGCTTGTCATCCTCGCCCCGATTACGGTCGACTTCGACAACAAACATATTTTCACGAAATTTTTCCCAGTGTCCTGACTGTTCCCATAATGCGCGGTCAACCAAGGCGGGCGTATTGACTTCAACATATCCGCGTTCTGTCTGACGGCGCGCCATATAGTCTCGTAAAGTCTTGTAGATACACCAGCCATGCGGATGCCAGAATGCCATACCAGGGGCTTCTTCCTGAAAATGAAATAATTTCATTTCAGTGCCGATACGGCGATGATCACGTTTGCGGGCCTCTTCCAGCATTCGCAAATGCTGTTGTAGGTCCTGGCGACGACGGAATCCGACTCCATAGATACGCTGCAGCATCTTGTTGCGGGAATCGCCCCGCCAATAGGCCCCAGCGACTCCACTGAGTGAAAATCCATCTGCGGACACCTGACCGGTATGTTTCAGGTGGGGCCCGCGGCAGAGATCCTGCCAGTCACCATGCCAGTACATGCGAATCGGCACATCGTCAGGGATCGCCTGTACCAGTTCGATCTTGTAGGGTTCACCTTTTTCCTCGTAGTGGCGCAATGCACGTGTGCGTTCCCAGACTTCGTTATGGACGGGGTCACGAAGATTGATGATCTGCTTCATCCGCGCCGTGATCTGCGTCAGATCTTCGGGCGTAAAAGGCTGTTCCCGGTCAAAGTCATAATACCATCCATGCGCAATGACCGGACCGATTGTCACCCGTGTCTCCGGCCAGATATCCTGTACCGCGCGGGCCATGATATGTGCGAGACTGTGACGGATCAGCTCAAGCGCAGGCGCTTCATCTGACATCGTATGGATACGTATGTTTCCATCGGTCGTCAGCGGCCATGTCAGATCCCAATGGGATTCATTGAACTGTGCTGAAATCGCCTTCTTGGCCAGGGATGGCGCGATGTCGTGAGCGACTTCCGCTGCTGTGATTCCCGCAGGAAATGTGCGGCAACTGCTATCTGGAAAGATCAGGGAGATAGGGGGAGACATGGCAATATTTCCTCGATTTGGCACCCACGATGTGCCCGATTGCGGAACAATCTTCCCTTGGTTGATCGCCCGCGATATGTCAACAGGAAAAGTGCGTTGCGCGGACCAGGTTTACAGATCCTTATGGTGCCAGTGTGTTTGCAACTTTGTTGTTCTCTGTCGCTTCGTTGTGAGACCGGCCCGATCATTGGACGCACTTTCGGTTGTTGCCGGCGTGTCTAATCCAATTGACTGGTGCCAATTGAAGGGCGTGGTTGCGTGACTGGTATAAGCTGTGAGATTGTATACCGGCACGAATATTGTGAGGGGTATATCATGCAGGCACGTTTCCTTGAGTTGGCAGGAAAAGAGTTGGCAGAAAAACGCCGTATCGCCTTTTGCCAAACTGAGGGCCAATCCCCCGGCATCGTATTTCTTGGTGGTTTTTCCTCAGATATGACGGGAACCAAGGCGACCTATCTGGAGCAGTGGGCGCAGCAGCGAGGACGGGCTTTTCTTCGTTTCGATTATACCGGGCATGGCCAGTCGTCCGGCCGGTTTGAAGAGGGTTGCATCAGCGACTGGTACAGGGATGCCGAGGATGTCATTGCATCTTTGACGCGTGGACCACAATTGTTGATCGGATCTTCCATGGGGGGATGGATCTCACTGCTTCTGGCAGCGCGGCGCCCCGAATCTGTATGTGGCATCGTTGGAATCGCTGCCGCCCCGGACTTTACCGCCGATTTTGAAAACAGAATCCTGAGCGATTCACAATTGCGGGAACTTGTGGACAAAGGAAAAGTCGTGTTGCCATCGGAATATTCTGACGACGGCTTGACCATTACCCGCCGTCTCCTCGAAGATGGCAGGGAGAATTTTGTCTTTGATCAACCACTTTCGTTACCGTTTCCGGTGCGCCTTTTACAGGGATGTGCGGATGAAGATGTGGCACCAGCTGTTCCTGTCCGGCTACTTGAACACGCGGTGGGTCAGGATATACAGTTACAGCTGGTCAAGGCAGCGGATCATAGTTTTTCCAGCGAGGCATGCCTTTTGCTGATTGCACGCGCTGCAGATGATATTCTGACTCCCTGATCGGCTGATCAGGCCAGCAGCCCGGCGACGATGGCACAGAGACCGCCCAACATTGCGATCATCAGGGAAATGAGGTTGATCTTGACCAGTTTATCAAGCCGGGTGCGCATTTCGCCATCGCTGATCTGTGCCTGACGGCAGCGCTGAGCGGCGCCAATACAATAAATGATCCCGGCCAACCCGACGACGGCAAGTGCAATGCCAAAGAAGAAGATGTGCTCCATGTGCATTTTCATTGCCCTTTGTTCCCGGACTGTGAGCCGGATGTGACCTGACAATACAAGATATCAGCTCGGCCATCACTGTGTGATTGTCAGAATGTTTTGACATGAGGATTTTTTGGCAACCTGCTCTTGCGGTGGATCGTCTCTATGGTCAAATGTGGGTATGGGCGGTGTTTTTGGACCCGAGGTAGCAGAACAGTATGGATCCCAACACGATTTCGGTGCCCGGTGCCCGACACATATTGTTGCGGCAGGTACCGACAGCATTGTCTGTCCTCCTCATCGTTTTTATCGCCATTCCGATCATGTCGGTCGTCATTCTGGCGCTGGGTCCAGCGGATGGACTGTGGCAGGGTCTTCTCGCCACGGTCCTGCCACGTTACCTTCTCAATACGCTGATCCTGACGATATCTGTCGGATTGGTGGCTGCGGTCCTCGGGACGGTGACGGCGTGGCTGGTGACGATGTGTGAGTTTCCAGGCAGACGAATTTTTGAGTGGTCCCTGTTTCTTCCGTTAGCGGTCCCCGCATATATCGGTGCCTACGCACTTGTGGATTTTTTTGAATATGCCGGTCCGTTGCAGACGGCGATGCGCGCGACATTCGGGTATTCAACAGCACAGGATTACGTATTCCCTGAAATTCGCTCAATGGGAGGTGCGGTTCTGGTACTGAGTGCGGCTCTTTATCCTTATGTCTATCTGCTCGTACGGATTGCATTCAGGGAACAGTCGGTGCTGCCACAAGATGTGGCACGGACTTTGGGAGCTGGACCGATGCGGAGATTTTTCCGAGTCGGACTTTCGATGACACGCCCGAGTATAGCGATCGGAACTGCCATCGTGATGATGGAGACAATCAGTGAATTTGGCACAGTCGAGTATTTTGCTGTGCAAACGCTCACCACCGGGATTTTTTCCGTCTGGTTGGATGGTCGTAACATTGCTGGCGCGTCCCAGTTGGCTTTGGCCGCGCTGGTGCTGATGGGGTTTCTGGTGGGCATCGAAAGACTGGGTCGCCGACGGATGCGTTTTACCCGCATGGTGGGAAGTCCTGCAATGTCCAGACGTCTTCGGTTGCAAGGCTTGTCGTCTTTGGGGGCGTGTATCTTTTGTTTACTCCCGGTCGGCGTTGGATTTCTTCTGCCTGTCGGGGTCGTGGTTGGACACTCGCTTGGCGGTTGGCACCTCTGGTTTGATGATGAACTGGCCCAGTCGCTTGCAAATACCCTTCTTATTGGGATTGTGGCTTCACTCATGGCGATTGGTATGGCCATTGTCCTTTCCTATGCAGCACAGCTTTCAGCAGCACCTCTACTGGGTGTTGTCATGCCGCTTTCAGTACTCGGATATGCTCTGCCCGGGGCGGTTCTGGGTCTGGGTTTACTGCTGCCGCTTGCGGCGGTCGATCATGCCATTGCCGACAGTTTCGAATACCTGACCGGTTACGATATCGGATTGATCCTGACCGGATCAGCTGCAGCAATTGTGCTCGCGCATCTTGTACGTTTTTTTGCTGTCGCGCATGGCGCGGCAGAGACCGCAATGAACAGGGTGTCCCCGTCATTGCGCAGCGCAGCGCGATCACTCGGAAGTTCACCACATGCAGCACTGATGCGGGTCTATCTGCCGATCATGCGGGGTTCACTATTCACCGGTTTTGTGCTGGTCTTTGTCGATTGCGTCAAGGAATTGCCGGCGACTTTGCTCCTGCGCCCCTTTGACTTCAACACCTTGGCAACACGCGTTTATGAGCGCGCCTCACTGGAAAATCTCTCCGGGGCCGCACCGGCAGCATTGCTGGTTACCCTGGTGGGTGCATTTGGGGCGGTTTTGCTGGCACGGATCAACCGTTAGGCGCGCCAGGTGCTGAGAATGTGAAATTGAGTTGCAACAAATCCGGCAAGAGTGCAGACACCTTGCCGGAAACACTTGAAAACTGCACGATGGGTTGCTTACTCTTCACGCGTGCCCCTATAGCTCAGCTGGCAGAGCATCTGATTTGTAATCAGGAGGTCGGGAGTTCAAGTCTCTCTGGGGGCACCAAAATCAAGGATCATCGGAGCCAGTTATCGACCGGTGCAAATCAGTCTGCGAATCGCTTTTGCAAGAAACTCAACCTGGAGCAGGGACGTTTGACATCTCTGTCCGAAGATATGCGCTTCAAACAGGGCATGATACTCCTCGAGGGCTGACTGAAAATCCAATGAGATTCACCAACGGGAATAAAATTTCCTGATCAGAAAAACCCGCCAAACCAGCCCGTGTAGCGCGTTGATCTGGGTGAGAGGTGCGTAACAATCAGGATGAGTCCGTATCACACTGTGATATGTTGCCTCGGAAGGGTCACTGCACCGTGCACCGGTGTGCCGCCGCTATGGGGTGTCCGTCAGTTCACTTTTGTGGATAATTTGTCGGGACGTTCTGGGCAAATTGCATGGATCATTACCCATCAGGGGCGATTCTGGGCGGCTTGACCATGAAGAGGGCCGTCGCAGGAGGAACTGGAGTCTCTTGACTTCGTTTTTGGGGGAGGTGCCGTCTCCCTTTCGAGGTAGGCGCAGGCATCGGTCCCTGACAGCGACTCATTGGCCCGGGCAACGTCCAGCGACGTGTGACCTGTCGTGTTTGTGATCCGGGGGTCGGCACTGGCATCAAGCAAGACCGCAATGATCGCGGTCGCTGCCTGTGGGTCTTTCCGCCGCGCCGCTGCATGCAACGGCGTCTCGCCCTCCGAATCCCGCGCATTCACGTCAGCCTTGGCATCAATAAGCGTCTGTACCATCTCTGGAGAGGCGTGGTCTGCGGCCAGATGCAATGCGGTGGTTCCCTTCGCGGTCGGTATGTTGATCTGCGCTTGGGCGGCGATCAGTAGCGATGCCGCTTCAATATTTTCCTGCATGGCCGCCCAGTGAAGGGCGGTGAAACGGGCGCTGTGTGGCGGTCGTTCGAGCATGTCGGGGTCTTCTCCGTCATCCAAGTGACGCCGCAATGTATCAAGATCACCGCTGCGCACCGCTTCATGGAGCGGGAGAGGCCCTTCAGCAAGAGGCTGACTCTCGATCGGAGGATGGTATTCACCATCCCTGGTGACACCCCCATTGCCATGCCGGTAATGCGTTCGCCCGTGCAGGATCCTCTCGGCGCGCGCCGCCGCGGCATTGGATCGCGGGGCGGCCAGATCGCCGAAATACGTGACAAGAGTTCGGAAATTTCCTTCATCAGCCGCTTCAAGAGCGGTGATGTAGTCCAGCTTGTTCTGGGCCGGGATGATGGGGGGAAACTCACCGGCCTTCGCATAGGCATGGGCCATCAACAGGCGCGAGATGCGGCCATTGCCATCCTGAAACGGATGGATGCGGACAAATTCGTGATGCAGCCACGCCGCCGCGGTCTCCGGAGCCAGATCCAGCGCCCGATGACGGGCATGGAAATCAAGAAACCGGTCGATCTCGGACTGCACCTGTTCGGGGGGACAATATTCATGGACAAACCCGTCCTGGCGACGGGGATTGTTGGGACGTATTTTCCATTCGCCCTTGCGCAGTGGAATCTCGACCCGGCGGCCAAAATGATCAATTCCGGTGGCGGACTCCTGATGGCGTGTGAGCAACGCATGCCATTCCTTGATGGCCGATGCGGTGAGCGGACGCTCATCCTTCACATGGGCGAACATCATCTCCAGCGCGGCTTCCTGGTCCGTGAGCAGCCCCTTCAATGTCTCATCGCCGATATGGCCCACCGAATGGGCCCCGCGGACATTCTCGAATCCCTCGGTGATCAGCGTCTCGGTCACGCCCCGGTGCAGCAGATACAGCCCTTCGATCTGTCCGGTTTCAATGGCAAAGGCACGGCGTTGCTCCCGCAACCAGATCTCCATGGAACTGCGGTCAACGTCCCTGTCCTCGAGCTGTGCCCGGATCGTTTTCCACCGCACGGCCGCCATGCGGGCACCTTCGTGCCGAAGGGAATGATATTCCGGTGCGAGATCACGCACCCGCCGCCAGACAGCACCGATCGGCTTATTGTCCTCAGGTTGGTTCATGGGTGGTTCCCGGAACAGAACAGTTCTTTTGTTTCACTGTTCAGTCAATATAGGAAGTCAGGGATCAATTGTCATCCCGGTTGAACCGGAACCGGATCAGTTGAGTACCGTCGGATAACTTGAAACCAATCAACAGTTGCAAACCAGTTGATGCCATTTGGTCTGTATTGCGCAGTTTTTTGGCCGTCTTCCCACGGATTTTGCTGTCTGAATCAAGCAGCTTGAATCCGCTGTCCCCGACGATATCGAGAAAGCAATTGCCAAGATCCGAAAAACGGGTGGCCGTGCGGTCTGAGAGCAGGAACGAGGGCTTTTGATGGTGGCAGAGATCTCTGCTGGCCGGTTATACCGCTCACGGGGTTGATCTTCACGGAACTGATTCCACATTGTTTTCTTGTCGTGTTTGCCAAAATTGAACAACGGAAGGTCATTGTGATTCTTAAAGGTATTCCATCCCAGCATGTTCGGGCTGCCCTGTCCATAGTGGGCAAAGTGACTGCGGATACCCAATGCTGGTGGATCATCGTATCCCGCGCAGTCAGATGTTTGGAGAGATGAAGAATCCACACTGCCTTACGTAATGTCGATGCGCCCAATCGCCACGCAGCGAAAACGCACCTGCGGCCATTGCACAGACCAAAACGGGGAATGAATCATTGTTGCAAGCAACAATAGATACGAAAATTTCAGATGGAGTGACATTTCTCCACACCTTGATACAGCATCAATTCAATGACGATGTGATCGCAGGGGCACCAGCAGATTTTGAGAAACTCCGCCGACAGCCATCCACCGACATCTTCTCTTTTACCGAGAGGTGAATCAACAGCTTTGATGGCAGCGAGAGTTCATACATTCTTGTCACCGCGCATTGCCGCAACCGGGGCATTCAGCGCCCATCTTCCAAGCTTGCTGTCAACACGTGGTCAATGATAGGAGATCACGAATGAAATCAAGCCCGAAGACGGAATAGTCAGTGATTATTGGAACTGTAACAGAAACAACTGTTGGTGAGGCACGCGTTGCCATGACACCAGATTCGGTCAAGCGGCTGGGTCGCCTGGGGCATATCTGCATCCTCCAGTCAGGCGCGGGTCTCCTCTCCGGTTTCGCTGACGAAGCCTATATGAATGCCGGGGCTGAAATTCGACATGACGCAGCACGGGTTTGGACGGACGCCGACATCATAGTCAAAGTGCGCGAGCCGAATGATGAAGATGTCCAGTCAATGCGGCAGGGACAGACGCTGATTTCCTTTTTCTGGCCTGCGCAAAACCAGGAATTGCTTGAAAAAGCCAATGCCACCGGTGCGACGATTATGGCGATGGATATGGTCCCACGGATCTCACGGGCACAAAAGATGGATGCTCTGTCATCCATGGCCAACATCGCTGGTTATCGTGCCGTGATCGAGGCCGGTAATGATTTTGGCCGTTTCTTCACCGGACAGATCACAGCGGCGGGAAAAGTTCCTCCCTGCAAGATGCTGGTTATTGGAGCCGGTGTCGCCGGGCTGTCTTCTATCGGAACGGGTGTCTCCCTCGGAGCTGTTGTGCGGGCATTTGACGTGCGCCCCGAGGTGGCGGAGCAAATTCAATCGATGGGAGCCGAATTCCTGTTTCTGGAGTTCGCAGAAGACGGTGGTGGAAGTGGTGGTTATGCCAAACCTTCGTCGCCGGAATTTCGAGAAAAACAGTTGGCATTGTTTCGGGAACAAGCTCCAGAAGTTGATATCGTGATCACAACGGCGCTCATCCCGGGAATGGATGCGCCCAAACTGTGGCTTGAAGACATGGTGCATTCCATGAAGCCGGGTTCAGTCATCATCGATCTTGCCGCAGAACGCGGGGGGAATTGTGACCTGACAGTTGCCGATGACAAGATAACAACCGAGAACGGCGTGACGATTATCGGCTATACGGATTTTCCCAGCCGCATGGCGGCTCAGGCATCCATGCTGTACAGCACCAATATCTTTCATCTGATTGCCGATCTCACGCCCCAGAAGGACGGAATTGTCGTCCATGATATGGAAGATGATGTGATTCGCGGAGTCACCGTCTCTCATGGCGGTGAAATCACCTTTCCGCCACCACCGCCAAAAACCCCGGCAATCGCCCCGCCGAAGCGCCCGCAACCCAAAGAGCTGACTGCGGAAGAACGACGGCAGGAAGAATTGGCATTGTTTCGCCGTTCAACCCGGAATCAGGTCTTCATGCTTGTCGGTGGAGCAATCATCACCATCGCTCTTGGATTTGTTGCACCTCCCAGCTTCATGCAACATTTCATTGTCTTCGTGTTGAGTTGTTTCGTCGGTTTCCAGGTTATCTGGAATGTTAATCATGCGTTACATACACCTTTGATGTCGGTGACCAATGCGATCTCTGGCATTATTATTCTGGGTGCCCTCCTGCAGATTGGCTCTTCGGGTTGGATTGTTCTGATTCTCGCTGCAATCTCTGTGCTCATCGCCAGCATCAATATTGTTGGCGGATTCCTGGTCACGCGTCGCATGCTGGCGATGTTCCAAAGGAGTTAGGAAATGAGCACCATTGTGCCCGAGGGCGTTCTGCTGGCCATTTATGTCAGTGCAGCGGTACTTTTCGTTCTGTCCCTCGGCGGATTGTCAAATCAAGAGAGTGCCAAACGTGCGATCTGGTATGGCATCGTCGGCATGGCACTCGCAGTTGCGGCGACCGTTATGGCTCCTGGAATTGACAATCTTGGTGTCGTCGCTGCGATGATCCTGATCGGGGCTGTGATCGGAACCGTCGTTGCACAGCGGGTCGAAATGACCGAAATGCCCCAATTGGTGGCGGCTTTGCATTCTTTCGTCGGTTTGGCTGCGGTTTTCATTGGCCTGAATGCTCAAATTGAACTGGCGGGGATTGCAACCGCGGGAAGCCACGAATCTCTCGCTGGCTTCGCGCAACAATTGGCCAAGAAAACGCCGGAAGAAATTGCCGTCCTTAAGGTCGAAATATTTCTCGGAATATTTATTGGTGCGGTCACTTTTACCGGTTCTGTGGTGGCTTTTGGAAAACTTGCGGGACGAATAGACGGTAAACCAAAGAAGCTTCTCGGGGGGCATTTCTGGAACGCAGCAGCGACTCTGGCTTGCCTGATTCTCGGTTATTTGTACCTTGAAGGGGCAGGAATCTGGACAATCATTCTGGTTGCAATCCTCGCCGGTGCGATCGGTTGGCATCTGATTATGGGAATTGGGGGCGCCGACATGCCGGTCGTGGTCTCCATGCTGAATTCCTATTCTGGTTGGGCAGCGGCGGCTATAGGATTCACGCTGAGCAATGACCTGTTGATTGTCACGGGCGCTCTTGTCGGATCATCGGGTGCCATACTCTCCTATATCATGTGTCGGGCAATGAACCGACATTTTGTGAGCGTCATTCTCGGTGGATTTGGTGGCACGGGTGAGGCTGCTGCCGAGGTTTCGGGAGAGCAGATTGCCATTGATGCGGAGGGCGTGGCATCGGCCTTGGCAGATGCGGATAGTGTCATTATCGTTCCAGGCTACGGTATGGCCGTTGCTCAGGCACAGGGAGTAGTGAGTGAATTAACTGCCAAGCTCCGCACAGCTGGCAAGTCCGCACAATTTGCTATTCATCCGGTCGCCGGGCGATTACCCGGGCATATGAATGTTCTGCTTGCAGAAGCCAAAGTCCCTTATGACATCGTGATGGAAATGGATGAGGTCAACAGTGACTTCCCGGAAACCGATGTCGTGATTGTCGTTGGTTCCAACGACATCGTGAATCCAGCTGCGCAGGATGACCCAAATTCGCCGATTGCGGGCATGCCGGTGCTTGAAGTGTGGAAAGCAAAGCAGGTCTTTGTGTCTAAACGTGGACAGGGGACAGGTTATTCGGGAATTGAGAATCCTCTCTTCTACAAAGAGAATACGCGGATGTTCTTTGGTGATGCCAAGGAATCGATGATGCAGGTGCTCGCATTACTTGACTGACCCAGAGTAACTCGCACGCGATGATGTGACTGCCATTTCAATGCATGTTGATTCGGGTGTCCGTTGGCGTAAAAGTGTGAATGTGGCGCGGTGAATCGCCACAGGCGTATCAATGTTGCTTGCTATGGGTGGTCTGTGCGCCATTTCCCTGCGAGATGCGATTGCATTCACACATCTGCCAATCAATGTGTCATCATGAAATTGACACGTGATGTGCCACCAACCACCTTGACGAATTGAATTCTCATGCGCCGTCAGGGAAAGCAGGCAGTTATGACCAACGGTCCGCAGCGCGCCGTTGATGCGATGCCGCGGATTGCGCTGGTCGATTTGCTGCGCGGCCTGGCACTGACAAATATGACGGTCTTCCACTTTGTGTGGGATCTTGAGTTTTTCGGCATCGTGGAGCCTCACACTACCGACATGGCACTGTGGAGATCCTTTGCTGCCACCATTGCCGGTACGTTTCTTTTTGTTTCAGGTGCCAGTTTGTGGCTTGCCAATAGCAGGCAGATCCCATGGCCCCGATGGGGGCGTCGGTTTGCCATTCTGGTTGTAGCGGCGACAGCAATTACACTGGTGACACGAATAGTGACACCAGCGGAATATATTCGTTTTGGTATCCTGCATATGATCGCTGCTGCCAGTGTGCTGGGTCTGGCCTTTATGCGGAGTCCGTGGTGGGTGACGGCCGTTTCAGCCGCGACGATCATCGCGATTGACCAGTTCGTCAGCTGGCGCTCTGACTCCGTTTACTTGTTTTGGACTGGATTTGGCCGAAATGAGTTTGCCGCGAGCGACTTCCGTCCGGTTTTGCCGTGGCTGGCACCTTCTGTCTTGGGTATCGCTGTCGCGCAACTCTGCCATCGGGCGGGTTGGTTGAAGATGCTTGCGTCATGGCAACCGGAGTCTATTCTCGCTCGCGCCTTGCAGTCTCTGGGGCGCCGTAGCCTGATATATTACCTGATTCATCAACCTATTCTGTTTGGCCTCATTTGGATGGGGTTGCGCGTCTTCGAGTAATTCGGAACGACTGTCCTTCTGGGTTTATCCCAAGGTCCAGGCAGTCGCCTGTGCTTGACACGATTCGCTTTATTGCCCTACGATCCAATGTGCGTTTGCCGACCCGGAGAATCATTGCGACATGATCAAGTTTGGTTACACCATTGCTTATGTCGACAATGTGAACGATGAACTGACCTTCTTTGAGAGAGTTTTCGGCATCGAAAGGCGATTTGTCACCCCCGATGGTGACTATGGCGAACTCGCTACCGGTGCTACGGTCCTGGCATTCGCAAACCATGTATTGGGCGAGATGAATCTTCCCGAGGGCTACGTGAAGGGGAATCAGGACAGACCTGTGGGTGTCGAAATTGCAATGGTCACTGATGATGTCAACACCGTACATCTCAAAGCCCTCGAGCATGGTGCCAGGGAGTTGCGCGGACCAGTTGACAAGCCTTGGGGGCAAACAGTTTCCTACGTGGTATCTCCTTCCGGTGTGTTGCTGGAAATCTGCAGCCTGCTCAAACCCGGCTAAGCAATCATTCACCGACCAACGAGTTGTTCCTGATCCACCGGATGTGTGAAGAGGACGGCCAACCACAATCGTGCGCAAGAACGGTTCATGTCATCAATGCTGGATGAATGCTGAGGCCGGGTCTGTCCGATCAGAACCCGAGTGACTGGTCCGGTATCCCGTAGAATTGACGGGCAGTTTCAAAGAAGACGTCATGCTGCATGGCTTCTGGAACTGCTTGATAACAGGAATCAAAGACTTTGTTGTATGATGCACTCAGACTGTCCACCGGGAAGTTTGAACCAAACATACATCGGTCGGCTCCAAACGCATCGAGGCAAGCAGTGACAATCTTCGTGACATCTTCCAATCGCCATGCTGTATGAAACATACCCAACCCCGATATCTTGCAGACGGTCCGCGGACGACTGGACAAAAGACGAATTCCTGTCTTCCATTCGTCAAGAGCGTCCGGGCTGAGGTCACGCGGTGAACCGGCATGGCAGAGCGCCACCGGCAATTCGGGAATTTCTTCAAGAAGCGCGGCTGTATCTGTCAGGAGTTCAGGGATCAGTTGGAGGTCAAAAGAAAGCCCACAGTCCGCGACAAGCCGCAAACCTGATTTGAAATTCGTATCTTTGAGGAGATGACCAGGACCGCTTTGCAGGTCTTCCTCGGGTGATCGCGCGATGATCTGTCGGATTCCTCTGACGCTCGGAAGGCGGCACAGCTCAGCCAGTGTGTCTTTGGTTTCCGGAAGGGTCAGGTCACAATGGGCGACCTGCACTGCGGGCCATTTCGACTCGGTCAAATCTGAGACCGATTGAACCCACCGTGCCTCGGAAAGTGAGTCTGCTGCGCCAACCTGGATATGAACGGAGGCGACACATCCGGCAGACGCGGCATCAGATTTGAACTCTTCAACCAGATAATGGCGTTGAATTGGTGTTGGGTCACCAAAGAATCGTTTGACGCCCGTTGCCATGAGCCATGGATAGTGGACATCATCGAGGTTCCAGAGGTGATGATGAGCGTCAATCGCCCTGCATGGCGGTGAGACCGTTTTCCCGGTCATTCGAATACCGGAAACAGCCCTGAGAAGGGTCTTTGCGGGTTGACATTGGCGGTAAAACGAAGGGACCGCATGTCGGCTTCCCTTTGTGCAACCCGTTCGATGGCTTCTTCGGGAATGCGATCGGCTGATACACTGATCGGTGCGAGGGAGCAGCCCCCATGACGCATATAAGAATAGATTCCGAAATCCATCCCGGTCACATGGTGTCCCCGAATTTGGTCGAGGGCGGCGTGCAGTGTCGGTTCAAAATGCCAGCGTGCTGATGTGACAATCGTGTCAGTTTCGGCTTTGATCAAACCATCAAAACTGCCGATCACGGGAATGTCACTGTCACTTGCAATCGTGGCGACACCCGGTGCATCAGCAAAAATCACGTCTACGCCACTGGCGATTTGTGCGTAGGTTAATTCTGCAGCGCGTTCTGGTGAATTCCACGAATTCTGGAAATCAACAGTAAATTCCAGATCAGAACGCAACTCTCGCACACCACTGATGAACGCGTTTATCAGGCGATTGATAGATGGATATGAATATCTTCCAACGATGCCGATCTTGCCACTTTTTGAGAGAGCTCCGCCAATAATTCCAGACAAATATGAGGCGTCCTGGATAAAGCTATCAAACACGAAAAAATTGCTGTAATTATTGGACGGTTGAAAGTTCGAACCCATCAAATAGGATACATTTTGGAATTCTCTGGCAATGAGGCGTGCGGTTTCCTCATTGGCGAAGATATCTCCGACAATCAGCTCAACCCCGCTGCCCGACAATGATCGAAAGACACGGGTGAAATCTTCGGCCCGGACACCCTCCGCGTACCTGTAGTCGACCTCACCGCGCACAACGTAATTGAGTGCGGCCTGATGCAACCGAGAGATCCAGTGATGCGTCACCGGTGCCGAATAAATACCACCGAGTGTCACCAGATTGTCTGCCTTGAGCTGTGTTGGAATGGTGGCGGCCAGCGTGACACACCCACCCGCGCAGACAAATTCCCGCCGGCTCAACCCGGCAACCTGTAGATCGCTGATCAACGGCTGGTTCACTTCAAATTGCCCTTGCTTGTCCCTGGTGATGTGCGTCAGATCGATGCGCATCCTATATCTGACGTCATCATTGTTGAAAGCCGAAATCGATTCGCAAATTTGGTGGCGAACCTTTAGGCAGGCAAGATATGCGTTTTCGTCTGTGTTGCCTGCAAACTCCGAAGGAGCCCTGCGCATCACATCATTGTGAGGATTTGTGAATGGCCGTCAGAAACAGACTCGCGGAATTACATCGCGATATCACGGGATGGCGGCGCGAACTGCACCAGCATCCGGAACTGGGCTTCGACACCTATCGAACAGCGGACTTTGTCAAGGACAACTTACAGGCAATGGGCTGCGATGAGGTCGTCACCGGGATTGGGCGGACCGGTGTGGTTGGTGTGATTCATGGTAAAGTCAAGACGTCTGGCAGGGTCATTGGTCTCAGGGCAGATATGGACGCATTGCCAATCCATGAAGCGACCGGGGCGGAGTATGCGTCTCGGACTGCCGGTAAAATGCATGCCTGCGGGCATGACGGGCACACCGCCATGCTTCTTGGTGCAGCCCGATATCTTGCTGAAACCCGCAACTTTAATGGAACCTTGGCGGTGATTTTTCAACCCGCCGAGGAAGGAGGTGCCGGCGGTAAAGAAATGTTGGATGATAATCTGATGGACAGATTCGGGATCCAGGAAGTGTATGGTATGCACAATATGCCTGGACTTGCCGTTGGTGAATTTGCGATTCGTTCCGGCTCTTTCTTTGCCGCTGCAGACAGTGTCACAATAACTGTGAATGGCAAGGGCGGTCATGGCGCGATGCCCCACAAGGCTGCGGACACGGTTCTCGCTGCCAGTTCCATTGTTTCCGCACTTCAATCGGTGGTCTCACGCAACATTGATCCACTGCAGGCTGCTGTGGTTTCCATCTGTGCTTTTCGAACCGATACAGAAGCGCATAATGTCATTCCGCAGCGGGTCAAGTTGCTCGGGACAATACGCAGTATTGAGGAGGATGTCCGTCAACTTCTCTTTGAACGTGTTTGCCAGATCAGTTCAATGACTGCAGACAGTTTCAACACTGTCGCTGATGTCAGGATCGATTCAGGATATCCCGTCATGGTGAATGGTGAAGCGGAAACCCAGTATGCAGCACAGGCGGCGAGACGAGTGACCGGCGTCGTTAACGATTGCGCAGAGATGGTGATGGGAGCCGAGGATTTTGCTTTCATGCTGAACGCGCGACCCGGTGCGTATATTTTGACCGGCAACGGGGAGACGGCACCTCTGCATCATCCCAATTATGACTTTAGTGACGAAGTGATTCCTTATGGATGTTCATGGTGGGTCGAGATCGCCGAAGCCAGGTTGCCTGTCACATGATGCGATCGCCTCGTTGATCGATATCCTGTAGACATTGTCTTCCCGCCGATAGATATCTCGTACGGTTCCAACCGTCACGAGATGCCATCAGGATCTGATGCCGCGCCGTCAAGTGATAACCACAAGTCAGCTTGACATTGCGGTGACTCGTCACCGTCGTATCCGATGGGAATTCACTTTTGCTTGGACTTTAGGTTGACATTGTCACAGGAAACAGCATTGATTGCATGCAGTGATTTTTGTTTAATCTCATGGAGGAATAAAATGCACGAGAAAGAAAGAGATCTTGTTAGCGCATTCATGCGCGGCGAGATGGATCGGCGTGAACTGATCCGTGGGCTTGGTGCCCTTGGCGTGACCGCCGGAACTGCTGGAACATTGCTCAATATGGCAGCCACAAAGGCAATGGCGGCCGATTTTGATTGGATGAAACATTCCGGAAAGAGCATCAAGATCCTGCTGAACAAGCACCCCTATACCGATGCATTGCTGGCGAATCTCGACAATTTCAAGTCGATGACCGGTATGGAAGTCGCTTATGACATCTTTCCTGAGGATGTCTATTTTGACAAGGTCACAGCAGCGCTCTCATCACGATCAAGTGAATATGATGCGTTCATGGTCGGCGCCTATATGACGTGGACCTATGGTCCTGCGGGATGGATTGTTGATCATAACGAATGGATCATGGACAGCGATAAAACCAACCCTGCATATAATTGGACAGACATGATTGAGGGTGTTCGCAAGTCATGCGCATGGAATGGACGTCCTGGTGGCGCACTCGGTTCCGACGACGCCATGCAGTGGTGCGTTCCATGGGGATATGAACAGAACAATCTCAGTTACAATGCAGCGATGCTCGAGAATTCAGGCATCGGTATCCCCAATAATCTTGATGAACTGATGGAAGCGGCTGCGAAGGTGCAGGCCGACAACGAGGGAATTTATGGTATCGGCGTGCGCGGCTCGAGGAGTTGGGCCACGATCCATCCAGGTTTCCTGTCAGCTTATTCAAATCTTGGAGAGGTGGATTTGAATGTGTCCGCTGATGGCAAACTGTCGGCAGCCATGAACACTGATGCTTCCAAGGAATTCCATGCCAAATGGGTCAAGATGATTCAGGATTCCGGGGCTGCGGATTGGTCGAGTCATACATGGTACCAGGTTGGCACCGACCTTGGTGCCGGAAAATCGGCCATCATCTATGATGCGGACATCCTTGGCTACTTCATGAATGGTGGCGAAAATGCCATGGCAGGGCAATTGGCTTATGCGCCCTTCGCGGCGTCTGGTAATGGCGCGCCAACGCCAAATATCTGGATCTGGTCATTGTCGATGTCGAAATTCTCACGTGATCTTGATGCGACCTGGTACTTCATGCAGTGGGCGACAGGTACCGAACATGCACTCTTCGGCGCCCGAAACATGGACTTCGTCAACCCGGTCCGTCAGTCGGTATGGGATGATCCGATGTTCCGGGACCGTATTGCGCAAAGTTATCCAGGATATGTGGAAATGCATGATGTTTCGGCACCGGGAGCTGCAATCAAGTTTACGGCACAGCCCCTGTTCTTTGATCTCACGACGGAATGGGCGGCGTCGTTGCAGAAGATGGTTGCCAACGAGGTTCCGGTTGACGAAGGGCTTGATCAACTCGCTGAGAGTGTCAATCGTCAGCTCAACGAAGCGGGTCTCGGTTAATCATCGCTGATCAGTGATCGTAATGTCTGCTTCTCCCGGTATTGACCGGGAGAAGCCACCGTTTTGGACTCAGCCCACGGTTCGAAAAAATTTCTGAAGTTCAGCATAAAGGAATTCGTGCCGGGCGAATCTCGCGTGAGGTTCTGCCCTACCTGTTGAGTCTCCCGGCACTGCTCGTCTGTATCGGGATTTTGATTCCCTTCGGCACTGCAATCTGGTACTCCTTACAGCGCTATCGCCTCTCGCAGCCTTGGAACCGCGGAATGAATTGGGGCGAGAATTATCTCAATTTTCTGAGTGAACCGGACTTCTGGAATACGTTGCAGGTGAGTCTGGTTTATGCTGGGTTAACGGTGGTACTGGAACTTCTGTTGGGTCTCGGCATTGCACTGCTCCTGCGTCGCCGCACCCGACTCAATAACTTCATCTCAGTCATTCTGCTGATGCCGCTGATGACGGCACCAGTCCTCGCTGCGCTCATGTTCAAACTGATGACCAACCCGAATTTTGGTATTCTCAGTTATTTCATGCAACTTGCCGGATTTGAAGATTTCCGCTGGGGTTCAGATCCGTCGACGGCCCTGTTCACGGTTATCTTGGTGGATATCTGGGTATACACGCCTTTCATGATGATCTTGCTCCTTGCGGGATTGCGTTCTCTGCCGCCACAACCGTTTGAGGCTGCGGCGCTCGACGGAGTGCCGAGATGGCAACAGTTCTGGCGCATCACATTGCCAATGCTGATGCCCTATGTTCTCACCGCTTCGCTGTTTCGACTCCTGGATTCAATCCAGCAATTCGATATCATTTACGCCCTGACTCAAGGCGGGCCGGGTGACACTTTGATGGTTTTCCAGGTTGAAGCTTATCTCAACTTTTTTCAGTCGACGAATATTGGGCGTTCGGCGGCCCTGCTGATTATCCTGTGGGCCATCACATTTGTTTTGTCGAACATGTTTGTGAAAAACTGGCTGAGGCTCCGTGAACGTGCGCGGGGCGAGATCTAGGCGATGCAGCATCAATCCGTTTTGGAAAACTGGTTGCGCGGGATTGCTCTCGCGCTGATCGTACTCTTCTTCATGTTTCCGATTTTTTGGATTCTTCTCATGAGTTTACAAACCAATGAGACAATCCTGCGCTCACCGCCGTCAATGGTTTTTTCCCCGACATTGAGTAATTACCAAGCGATTTTCGCGGGACGCCTCGACAGCAATGCGGCGAGCCTGGATATCAGATTTCTTGGAAATTTGTGGAATTCGATCATTCTTTCGGTCGGCTCAGTTGGCGTCGCACTCCTTTTTGGTGTGCCGGCAGCCTATGCCTTTGCCCGTTACAAATTCCGTGGATCTGAAGATATTGCCTTTACACTGTTGAGTTTTCGCTTTGCTCCACCGCTGCTCGTTTTGCTTCCGCTGACGTCTTACTTTCAGACATTGGGCATTGCCGATACCTATTTCGGGTTGATCTGGGTTTACCAGTTGATCTGTTTACCGCTGATCCTGTGGATTGTGCGCGGCTATTTTGAAGACATTCCTGCGGATGTCGAACATGCCTACCGGATTGCCGGTCATGGCTGGTTTGCGACATTCCGCAATATCGCGTTGCCACTGGCGCGGCCGGGGATTGCTGCTGCGGGTTTGCTGGCCTTCATATTTGCCTGGAATAATTTCATTTTCGCACTTGTGCTGGCCAGCGCAGACAAACAACCGGTGACTGTTGGGGCACTTGCCTTTGTGACAGCAAGTGGCATCCAGTACGGACAAATCGCCGCCGCCGTGGTCCTGTCAATTGCCCCGACGCTTGCACTTGCACTCTATGCCCAACGCTATCTGGTTGAAGGATTATCTCTTGGAGCGGTGAAAGGATGAGCGTGACGGCTGGATTGTCAGTGACATCCTTGTCCAAGAGCTTCAAGGATTTGCAGGTCCTCGACAAGGTGACTTTTGACGTGCCAAAGAGTGAGACGCTTGTTCTGTTTGGCCCTTCAGGAGCCGGAAAGACGGTTCTGTTGCGATGCATCGCCGGTGCTGTTGACGCGGATTCGGGGACAGTTCAAATTGATGGTGATGATGTCACTCAAGTTCCGCCTGAGTCGCGCGGAGTCGGTATGGCCTTCCAGAATTTTGCGCTTTTTCCGCATATGAATGCATTCGAAAATATCGCCAGTCCACTGCGCGCACAGCGGCAACCACGGTTGAGTCTGGCCGAGACTGTTGATTCAGTCGCCCGACTGCTAAAAATTGATCATGTCCTTGATCATGCGCCGCGCGAATTGTCGAATGGGCAAAAGCAACGCACAGCATTGGCAAGAGCGCTGGCGGCCGAACCCGGACTGCTGCTGCTTGACGATCCATTGAGAAATGTTGATGCCAAACTGCGATTTGAGATGCGCCTGGAACTCCCACGACTGTTGGCTGATCGTCAGGCGACGGTGGTTTATGTCACGCAGGATTATAAAGAGGCGATGGCACTTGGCGATCGCATCGCGGTGCTTGATCAAGGCCGTATCGTGCAAATTGGTTCAGCCGCGGCCATTTATCGTCGTCCGGCCAACATCACCATCGCAAAACTGTTTGGAGATCCTGTCATTAATCTCCTCGAGGTTGTTCCAGAGAGAGAAAAGCAGGCCATCAGTGTTCAGGTTTCCAATCAGCAGATCATGTTGCCGCATGCTGCAGATGATGTGATCGGGCGACCCTGTATGCTGGGTATTCGACCTGAGGACATTGCCATTACTGCGCCGGATGTTCCGGCAGCGGTACCAGTTTCCATTGAGGCTGAAACTCCTTTGAACGAAAAAATTGTCTCACTCGCGATCACGCAACGCGGTCGCGAACTTCTTGCCTCACGCCCGGCAGATGTCGCGTCGCCGAGCGCGGGAGCAGCGGGCTTCCTTTTCAATGGAGATGGGGTCATGTTGTTTGACCGAGAAAGTGAGCGGCGGATAGACATGCAGTCTGATAGCGGGAAGAAGACCGCATGAGCGCTTCCATTCTTGAGCTTCAGGACGTCAATAAAGTCTACCGCCCAATGAGACGGGAGCCGGTTCATGCGGTACGCGATTTTTCCCTGACAGTGAATCGAGGAGAGATCGTGGCGCTGTTGGGTTCATCGGGATGCGGAAAGACCTCTGTATTGCGCATGATTGCGGGTTTTGAAGAAGTTTCAGCGGGTGCAATTCGGCTGGGTGGGCGGGATATTCATGGACTTGCGCCGGCCAAGCGAGGCGTTGCCATGGCATTTGAGGGTTATTCTTTATATCCGCCACTGACTTTAAAGGAAAATATTGCGATTGCCCTCAAGTCACAGGGAATTGGGCGTGAACAGTATGAAGCGAAAGTCAGAACGATTGCCCAGCTTCTCGAGATTGAGGATATTCTGGGGCGTTATCCCTCGTCAGTTTCAGCTGGTCAGCAGCAGCGCGTCAGTCTTGGAAGGGCGTTGATACGCGAGGCGGCTCTGCATCTGCTGGACGAGCCGATGGGACAGCTCGAACCTCAGTTGCGCGCTGTTTTACGAGGACGAATCAAGCATTTCATCAAGGAGCAGAGATTGACGGCGATTCTGGTCACGCATGACCAGACTGAGGCGAATGCCCTGGCTGATCGCATCGCAGTGATGGAAGAGGGCAGACTGCAGCAGTTTGACACACCTGAGGAAATAAAGGCGAGACCTGCCAATCTGTTTACCGGCACATTTATTGGTGAACCACCGATGAACACGCTCAATGCCACGGCACGACTTGAGGATAACCTTCTCAAATTTCATCTCGAAGAAGACGTTGTCCTGGGTTATCCGGAAGACGCTTTCGCCACGGGTTTGCGTGATCGCCTGTTGGAACTGGAGCAGGTGACAATCGGGGTGCGCCCCCATGCGGTCAAGCTGGGTGAGCAGGGAGTCAGTGCCAAAGTCTATGCAAATCAGTGGTTGGGAGATCAGTCCCACGTGGCGATGCATTTTGCCGGATCCAACCTGATTTCAGTCTCACATGAACATGTCCCTGTTGTCACTGGTGCAACTGTCGATATCGCGTTCCCGGTGGCTGAACTCCATTTATTTGACTCGCGTAACGGGACGGCGCTGAGCCATGGCGGAGATCCGGTTGAGGTTCCGCCTGTGACATAAGAGCGCGCCAAATTCTTCTTAACCCCGACGACTGCTGCGTGTGCCCTAATGATTCGTCCTGCATGCACTGGGAACAGATATCCAGCCGACGGGGAGACCCGTGACCAGCAGCAGCTTCAGGTCTATGGAGGGTCGACAGAATCTTTCAGAGGTATGAAGCTCCGGTCATTTCACCAATAACTCTGTCGTACAGTCAACCCACGCGGAGTTGCTTATTGTGTGTCAAGGTTTCCGATATGCAAAGAGCGGAAACAAACATTCACCGCGATTGTTGCCGCAGCGGGTCAATTGGGTTCTGACCACGGGATCTTTCTGATCGGGTTGCTGCCGTGATGCTGCAGCGGATAGGGGCGACGTTCAGGTGCTACACATCCAGTTGCGCGGTAAATTGTGCGCGTTGCTGTAAAAACTGCATTCTGGCTTCGGGTTTACGGCCCATGAGCCGAGAAATCAGACTTGTGGTCTCGTCCGACTCGTTGTTTTTAATTTCGACACGGATCAATTGACGAGTCTCAGGATCCATAGTGGTGCCTTTGAGATCTTTCGCATCCATTTCTCCAAGACCCTTGAAACGCGACAATTCCATTCGCCCCTTTCCGCCCAGTCCCGATGCCAATATCCGGTCTTTTTCAACCTCGTTCATCGCATAGTGACGAGCCGAACCCTGGGTGATGCGATAGAGAGGTGGACAGGCGAGAAAAAGGTGGCCATGTTCAATCATTGGCCGCATCTGTGTGAAGAAAAACGTCATCAGTAGTGCCGCAATATGGGCCCCGTCGACATCGGCGTCTGTCATGATGATGATTTTCTCGTAGCGTAGATCGTCGAGCTTGAAAGATGCCCCACAATTCGTTCCAAGTGCGAGGCAAAGACTCGAAATTTCTTTGTTGCTGTCCATTTTTGCAGATGCAGCCCCCAAGACGTTAAGAACTTTTCCACGCAGTGGCAGCAATGCCTGACTCTTTCTGTCGCGGGCCATCTTTGCCGATCCGCCTGCAGAATCACCTTCAACAATAAACAACTCTGTTCCTGTTGCCTGAGACATCGAACAATCGACCAGTTTCCCGGGAAGACGCAATTTGCGTGTCGCAGACTTGCGCGCTGTTTCTTTTTCGGCGCGCCGCTTGAGTCGCTCTTCGGCACGCTCAATGAAGTGATTGAGAATGACGCTCGCTGATGCGGGATCAGCTGCCAACCAGTTGTCAAACCGATCTCGCACCGAGTTTTCCACCAGTCTTTGCGCTGCACTTGTTGCCAGGCGGCTCTTGGTCTGACCTGAAAATTCGGGATCAGCGACGAAGCAGGAAACCAGAGCGCAGGCATCTGACTGGATGTCTTCTCGTGTGATCATCGAGGCCCGTCGATTTGAGACAAACTCCCCGTATGTGCGCAGTCCCTTGAGAATGGCTGCCCAGAAGCCGCCCTCATGTGTGCCGCCTTCGCGCGTTGGCACCGTATTGCAGTATGAGCGGACGAAACCATCCTGCGCAACAGTCCAATTGATCGCCCACTCGACATGTCCTTTGGTTTCGTCGCCGAACCGCTCTGAAAAATCAACGTGTCCGGTAAAGGCCGGATCAACGATGGTTTCAGTGTCACCCATCGATTCAGCAAGAAAGTCTTTGAGGCCATCAGGGAAGTGAAATCTGGCTTCACCCGGAACCCCCGAGCTCGTTATATCGGAACGCCAGTCAATTTCGACGCCGGAAAACAGATAAGCCTTGGGTCGGATCATACGAAAAACCCGTGCCGGACTGAGTCTGGCACGGGCTCCAAAAATCTCACGGTCCGGGCGGAAGGTTACGCTGGTTCCTCGACGATTGGCCAGTGCCCCGCAATTCTCCAGAGGGCCAAGCGGGACGCCGCGTGAGAAGTTCTGCACGTAACGCAATCGATTGCGGACGACCTCGACTTTCATTGTTTCCGCCAGAGCATTGACCACCGAGACACCGACGCCATGGAGACCCCCCGCAGTCTGATACGCCTTGTCGGAGAATTTTCCACCGGCGTGGAGTGTACAGAGTATGACTTCCAATGCTGAACGGTCTGGAAATTTCGGATGTGGATCAACCGGGATTCCGCGGCCGTTATCACGGACCGTCAGCGAATAATCCTTATGAAATTCAACCTCAATACGACTCGCGAAACCCGCGACGGCTTCGTCCATCGCATTGTCAACAACTTCAGAAACCAGATGATGCATTGCCGTATCATCCGTACCACCGATATACATTCCGGGTCGTTTTCGAACGGGTTCCAACCCTTCGAGCACCTCAATGGCGGTAGCATCATACGGGTCAGGATGGTGGAGGGTCTCGCGTTTGCGCTCGTTTCCCATCTGCTTGCCTCGATATGTTTTTTGTTTCCTCTTTGTTTAACAAAATGTCGTAAAAAGACAAGAGCCGGCCCGGTTTCAACAATCTCCGCACTCACAATTGATGCAGGAAAGGCAAGATACCGAGGAAGTCATCAAGGAGAAACGTCAGGGTGGTTCTCATTGATCCATCACATGAACGGTTCAGAGAGACATTGCGCGAGGACGATATTTTGTACGACACATGAGGTTTGCGCGCTCTTTGGGAAATAATGATCGTCATCACATCCTGACATAGGAATCCAGAGCCGCTTCTGTTCCATGATTCCAAATATATTGCAGCCACCGGGAAAACGCATTCAGGAGTTCCGGATTGTCGGCAAGATCACCATAGATCCAGCGCTGTTTCAGCCAGATCGAAGAATCCGACCTGGCTTTATTGGCTACCGGTTGCAGGCGCTCCCAATTGGGATCATTGGGTGCGATGATGCTTCCATCTTCGCGTTTTCCTGCACACATGCGCGACCAAAGGGCTTCTGCCAATGCCAAACCTTCAATTGACCGGCCTTCTGCCAACGCCTCTCTGAGTGTTGGTTGTACAAAGCGTTTGCGCCGGTGGAGTCCATCAGCCGCAACACGCCGGACGGTGTCAGCGAGCAGTGGATTTGAGAAGCGCGTAGCGACCTGCTTGACATAGCCAACCAAGTTAATGCCGGAAATCGGTCGTACATGCGGAACAACATCTTCAACCAGCACCTTATGAAACATACGGTTGATCAGCGGGTGTGATATGGTGTCGGAAATCGTGCCAATGCCGAGGATCTCTCCGGGTGATGAGAGAAATTGATGGCCACCGTTCAAGAGTCTTATTTTCATCAACTCATAGTCACAGACTTGATTTGAAAAGATGACTCCCGCTTGTTGCCAGTCAGGGCGTCCGGCACAGAATTTATCTTCAATCACCCATTGACGGAAACTCTCGTGTGTGACCGGCACGTCATCGGCAATTCCAAGCTGACGGACAAGTTTCAGTTCATTCGGTCCCGTCGCGGGCACGATGCAGTCAACCATCGCGTTCGGAAAACTGCAATTTTCAGTAATCCAATCGGCAAGTTGCGGATCTTGGAGGTGTGCCAGTGATGTCAGACTGTGTTGCAAGACCTCCCCGTTGCTTTGCAGATTGTCACAACTTTGGAGCGTTACCGGTCCGGCGCCAAGACGACGGCGGCGGTCCAGCGCCGCGGCAATGGCACCAAAAACTGTGCAGGGATGATCGGGGTTGGTGATATCATGCAGAATGTCGGGATGCGTCGCATCAAATTCATCGGTGGCGATGTCCATATAGTAACCACCCTCGGTTATCGTCATGGAGACAATCCGAATGGCAGGGTCAGACATCTGGGCAATCAAGGCGGCGTGATTTGCAATGACCGGAACAAATCCGATCATTGAGCCGACAATTTCGACCGCACCGCCACCGGTCTCCAATTCAATCAGGGTTGTCAGGTAATCCTGTGCAGCAAGTTTCTGGCACTGTTCTTTATCTCGCTGTTTAACCCCGGCTCCGATAATCGCCCAGTCATGTGCAGCCCCGGTCTGCATCAACTGTTGCAGATACCAGGCCTGGTGGGCACGATGGAAATTACCAAGTCCAATATGGACTATACCTGCCGAAAGGTTTGAACGGTCAAATAACGGAACGCGTATATTGTCAGGCATGCTACCGAGATTGTCATTCGACAATCGCCGCAATCCCGGCGTTAGCTCATCCAATTGCCACCATCCACATTCAAGCATTGAGCCGTGATGTATCGGGCATCTGCTGAGGCAAGAAATACGCATGGAGTCGCGACATCCTCTGGGCATCCCATGCGACCTAATGGCACCGCTTCACCAACCTCACGCTTCTTTTGTCCAATAGGTTTGTTTTCATATTCGGAAAACTGCGAATCGACATGTGTCCACATTGGTGTGTCAATGACTCCCGGAGCCACGGCATTCACACGAATATTGCTGTCAGCAAGCTCAAGAGCCAAGGACTGGGTGATGGAAATCACGGCTGCCTTGGTGGAACAGTATATTGTGACATTGGCTTCACCACGACGACCTGCCTGTGAAGCAAAGTTGATGATGCAACCTCCTCCTGCAGTTTGCATGACGGGTGTGACGGCCTGGCAGGCGAAGATTGTCCCACCAACATTGACATCATATTGTCGGCGGTAATCCTCGTAGGTAATCCTTTCGATTGATGCCATATTGAAGATGCCAGCATTGTTGACCAGGATATCGATCTGTCCCCATTTGTTGACGACCGCATTGACTCCTTCCTGGATCGATGCCGGTGAGGTGACATCCATTGGAACACTGACACCATTGATATCGGCAGCAACTTTGTCCGCTGCTGCTTCATTCAGATCTGCAACCGCGACTTTGGCACCCTCGCGGGCGTAGGTTGTGCAAATCGCCCTGCCGATTCCACGGCCACCACCGGTGACCAGGGCGACCTTGTGCGCCAGGCGCTTCATGATATCCTTTGTCCCTGCCGGTCGAACCGATGGAGATTGTTGAGATTCGGCGTCAAGTTGATTGTGTCGCCGTATTTGAGATCGACTTCGCCACCGGCTCGGACAGTGAGTGTATCCGCAAAGCCAAGAACATTGACCTGGAAAAATGTGTCTGAACCGAGATGTTCTGAGACTCCGACAATTCCTTGCCATGCACCGTCCGACTTGACAACCTCGATATGTTCAGGGCGGATTCCGATACATTCGGCGTTATGTCTTGTCGCTTCTTCGCCGATGATGAAGTTCATTCTGGGGCTGCCAATAAAGCCTGCAACGAAGCGATTACTTGGTGTGCGATAGAGTTCCAGCGGCGTACCAACCTGCTCAATCATTCCATTCTGCAGAACAACGATCTTGTCGGCCATCGTCATGGCTTCAACCTGATCATGAGTGACATAAATCATCGTCGTGTTGAGGCGCTGGTGAAGCTCAGCAATCTCCAGTCGCATACCCACGCGCAACGCTGCATCCAGATTGGATAATGGCTCATCAAAGAGAAAGGCTCCGGGTTCACGGACAATGGCTCTTCCGATCGCCACACGCTGGCGCTGACCTCCCGACAATTGTCCCGGACGCCGTTCCAGGTAATCGGTCAGGTTGAGGATACGGGCAGCATCTTCAACGCGCTGATTTTGTTCATCCGGCGGAATTTTCGCCATCTTCAATGGAAAGGCAATATTCTTTCGAACACTCATATGCGGGTACAACGCATAGGATTGAAAAACCATGGCCAATCGACGTTTGGCTGGTGGCAACGAAGTTACGTCGTTGCTGTCGATAAGAACCTGTCCTCCCGATACATCTTCAAGACCAGCAATGAGTCGAAGAAGTGTTGATTTTCCGCATCCCGAGGGGCCAACAAAGACAACGAATTCGCCATTTTCGATGTCAAGATCAAGTGGCGGTATAACGGTGACATTCCCGAAGTCTTTACTGACATTCTTGAGATGAATTTGCCCCATCGCTCTTTTCCTATTTGACCGCACCGAAAGTCAGGCCGCGCACCAGTTGTTTCTGACTGAGCCAGCCAAGTGCGAGAATGGGTGCAATTGCCATGACTGAGGCAGCACTCAACTTGGCGTAAAACAGCCCCTCAGGACTCGAGTAGGAAGCAATAAAGGCCGTGAGAGGTGCGGCCTTTGCTGCTGTCAGATTCAATGTCCAGAATGCTTCATTCCACGCCAGAATAATGTTCAGGAGAACGGTTGAGGCCATGCCGGGGAGAGCCATCGGTGCCAAGACAAATATGATTTCGGCATTCAAATTGGCCCCGTCCATCCGTGCCGCCTCGAGGATTTCTCCCGGAATCTCGCGGAAATAAGTATACAACATCCAGATGATGATCGGCAGATTGACCATCATCAGGATGAGAGCGAGACCAAACCGTGAATCCAACAGGCCGGTGTCCCGGAAAATCAGATAGATGGGGACAAGAACACCAACCGGCGGGAGCATTTTTGTTGATAACATCCACATCAATATATGTTTAGTCCGCTTCGTTGGTACAAAAGCCATGGCCCAAGCCGCCGGAACAGCGATGAGCAGTCCCAGAAAGGTTGAACCGAACGCGATGAACACAGAGTTGGTGAAATGTTTGAAATAGTCTGATCTCGCTTGTACCGCACCGTAACTTTCGACCGTCCAACCGGTAGCGAACAGGATTTCAAGTGGTGCCTTGATGGCATCGCCCTCGGTCTTGAATGAGAGAATGACGATCCATAGGACCGGAAAAAACATCAGGAAACCAAGAAAACCGGCAAGGGTGGTGTTGAATGATTTGCGGGGAATTGAAACAAGGCGCGCCATGACCGCTGGTCCTCATGCATCCAGATTCTTGCCGATGAGCCGCATCAAAAAGATGGCAACAATGTTGGCCAGGATGATCGCAATAACGCCCCCCGCACTTCCCATACCCACATCAAACTGCAACAGGGAGGAGACGTAGATCAAATAGGTCAGATTGGTTGTCGCGACACCCGGGCCACCATTCGTGGTGACGAGGATTTCAGCAAAAATCGACAACAGGAAGATTGTTTGAATCAGAATTACGACAGTAATGGCGCGTGCCAGGTGCGGGATCATGATATAGATGAATCGCGACAGACTCTTCGCGCCATCCATCTCGGCGGCTTCAAGCTGGTCGCGGTCAAGCGACTGGAGCGCGGTCAGAAGGATAAGGGTGGCAAACGGCAACCACTGCCAACTGACAATGAGAATAATTGACAGGAGTGGGATCTGGCTGAAAAATTCCACCGGCGCGAGATTCAAGGCCTGTGCAACATGCCCAAAGATACCGTTGACCGGATTCATGAACATGTTCTTCCACACCAATCCAGACACAGTTGGCATCACAAAAAATGGAGAGATGACCATGATCCGGATCAAACCCTGTCCCCACATCGGTTGATCAAGGAGCAGCGCGAATAAGATACCCCCGACGACAGTGATGCAGAGCACTCCCCCGACGAGCAACAGCGTGTTGAACATCGCCGCTTTGAAACTCGGATCGGTGACAAACCAATAGTAGTTTTCCCACCCCACAAACGGGTTGTCGCTCGGAACGATCAGATTGTAACGAAGCGTTGAAAAGTAGAGCGTCATACAGAGTGGCACAAGCATCCAACCGAGCAACAGCAGCACCGACGGCGAGATCATGAATCGAGCGGCTGCGCGTGACGCTTGAGTCGACATAGCTTGCTAATCTAACGAGAAATGGTCACCAATCATGGTGCCACCATGAAAAAAATGCAAGTGTGATGCTGATGCCAGAGGCATCATCAGGGTGGCGGGCGGGCCGACCTGAAAAATCATGTCAGCCCGCACAGGTCCTTTTATTTGATGTAGCCCGCTTTGGTCATTTCGCGGACAGCAAATTGTTGACTATTGGCCAGGGCCTGATCGACAGATTGTTGACCTGCCAAAGCAGCTGAAATCTGTTGGCCAACATAATTGCCGATTCCCTGAAACTCGGGGATCGCAACGAATTGAACACCCGTGTAAGGGACCGGATTCAATGTCGCATCAGCCGGATTTGCTGCGAGAATCGAGTTCAGTACTGTCGGCGCGAATGGAGCGGCTGCAAGATATTCCGGATTATCGTAAGTCGATTTACGGGTTCCCGGAGGCGCTGCCACCCAGCCTTTTGTATTGCCGACAAGCTCGACATATTCTTGGCTTGTTGCCCAGGCAAGAAAATCCTTGGCAGCATCTGCCTGTTTGGAAGAGGCAGGGATGGACAATGCCCACGCCCAGAACCAGCCGGTGCCCTTGTCGGTCACCTGTTTAGGTGCCTGGAAAAAACCTGTTCGATCATGGACAGAACTCTCGTCAGGATTGAAGATGTAGCCAGCGGCAGATGTCGCATCGACCCAAGTGGCACATTTCCCATCCGCAAAGAGCGCACGGTTTTCATTGTGGCCGTTGCTTGATGCGCCCGGCGGGCCGTACGCGTTCATCAGGTCCACATAATAGGTGACTGCCGCCTTCCATTCGGGGCTGTCGATGGTGGGATTCCAGCCCATATCGAACCACTGGCCGCCAAACGCATTGACCAACGGACCCACGAAGGCCATATTTTCACCCCAACCGGCTTTCCCACGCTGGCACGTTCCATACACACCATTGTTCGGATCGTGGACTGCAGCGATGATTTCCGCGAATTGATCATAGGTGATCTGCTCTTGCGGTTCGGCGATGCCGGCAGCTTCAAAAATATCCGTTCGATAGAAAGTAAAGGAACTTTCAGCGTAAAAGGGGACGGCATAAAGCGTGCCGTTCGCGGACAGGCCATTGCGCACAGGCTCAAAAATATCAGCATAATTATAGGCGTCGCCAAGATCTTCGAGCGGGACAAGCCAATCTTGTGCCCCCCAAATCGGTGCTTCGTAAGCACCAATCGTAATAATGTCGAAGGAACCGCCGTCAGTGGCAATATCAGTGGTCACACGCTGCCGCAGGACATTCTCTTCGAGGACAACCCAGTTGATTGAATTTCCGGTCGCGTCCTCCCACTGGGAAGACAGTTCCTGCATGATAATCATGTCAGAATTATTCACTGTCGCGATCGTAATTTCTGCCGCCATGGCGGTGGATACAGTGACCCCGGCAAGGGTGACAGCGGCCAGCTGCATTCGTAAGCATCGCATCATTCTTAATTCCTCCTGAAATGATGAAAAAAGGTTGTTCAAGCGAATTCAAATAGTAACCAAAAACGGTATTTCAAGATACCAATCGCCCGTAACGCCAGAAAGTTTTCGCAATATCCGTGAGGATGTGTATATCGCCAACATATCAGCGTTTCAAGTGGCACCCCCAGAATTCGTGCGGGTTCAGAGACAGTCTTTGATTGCGCGTTCTCCCGAATATCCGATGCACATTTTCTCCTCCATGGCCATGACGCGTCCCCGGGGAACCCAGAGGGGGTCGGTTTTCGTTTTGGCGTCTGCATGGCTTCTCAGAGTCGAAAGTCAGTATCGGCATCATAGTCTCAGTTTCACGTCTGCCATGCTCAGATGCCGGCAGTTCATCCGGAAGATTCGCAGTGTGTCGTGCGTCTTGAGCGGCATTCAGATCTAACGCGTCAATCTGGGTGAGAGGTGTACGACGATCAGGATGAGAATCCATTTGATGCTGTGACGTGTGACTTCTGCCGTAGGTTGGCGGCGATTATAAGCGGATTGTGGGGGAGTTGGTTTGCTGCTGGCAGCGCGCCGCCAGCGCAGTCTTCGGCACCGGGATCAGTCGGTGGGTGTGTTTTTGGCTGCTGCGTATTGGGCAGGTCGTCCAGGTTGCCGTTGCCGTTGGAGCGTTTCCTTGCGACGGCTGCTCTTGGCATTCATCTCCAGGATCACGGCTTTATGGCACAGGCGATCGACAGTGGCCACGGCGGTGGTTTCATCACCCACATTGTCCGCCATGCCCTGGCCTCAGGGGATCGGTTCACGGCCCTGAACCGCGGCAAGACCCTCGGCACCGTCAAACGGGGTGAGATCACCCCGGTGCACTGCAGGATATGATGGCCGACGCTCAGGAACTTGCGGAACTCGAAGGGTCACTTGGCAGAACGATCTGACTCCAGAGATTCTGGTGGCCCCATCATGGCGGTTCAGGACAACTTTCCCGACAGGCGTCTTCAACCTTGAATCGTGATTGCGCTTTTCTTATGCTGCGTTTTAACCCTCCATCCGGTGGCTGGCGAGGTGACAGGATGACCGCATTTCAACGGGACGCGTTGCAGGATTTTGTCGATGACGGGGCCAAGGATCACCCCCCGGTCTTCGTGGGGCGGGAGGATTTGCTCGGGGAGATTCTGACCAAGTCGCGACGCACCCTGGACCGGGTCCGGTCCGGACAACACGCGCCGCCAGGGAACGCCATCATCATCCAGGGCGCGCCCGGTGCCGGCAAGAGTTCGGTCCTGCGGGAGCTGAAATCCCGTTCCGACGCACAGGGCACGTCGCGCACCGTCGTGATCTCGAACGCCCATTTGCAACAGGCGTTGCCGAATGTTTTGCGGGCCCTGGCTTTTGCTGGTGCCGTCAGCCCGGAGACCTGGCGGGACACCCTGTCGCAATACGGCGACAGTTGGGTCAAGCGCATTGACCAGATCAGCGCCTTTGGGTTTGGAGTCGGTCTTAAGGACAATCCCGATACGAAGCCGCCCCAGGATCTGTTGTCACTGGAGGAACAGGTTCCGGCAGAGATGTGGCAGAGGCCGGTGATCCTGGCCGTGGATGAAGCCCAGAGATTGCCACCCGGGACCGACACGCCGCAAGCCCTCTTTCTGCAGACTGTGCATGATGCGGCCACGTCGCTCCCCCTCACCTTGGTCTGTGCGGGCCTGGGCGATACCCCAGCGCGGTTGCGCGATCTGGGATTGACCCATGGGGTGCGCGCCCATTCTCTCGGGGGCCTGACCCGCGGCGAATATACCACACTCCTGGATCGGTTTTGTGCCCATTTCGGGATGACGATGGAGAGGTGCCGCGCGCGGGCACTGGCGGTGATGGACAGCACCGACGGGTGGCCCCGGCATGTGCACTGGGCGCAGCAGGCCCTCGCCGAGGCGGCGCTGGAACCGGACGTGAACGGCGATCTCGACAGGATCACCGACTGGGACCGGGTACAGGCGCGCAGCGATACCCTCCGGCACGGCTATTATGCCACCCAGTTCAGCACCGACATGGCCGTCTCGCGCCAGCTGGTGGGACGCGTGATGTTCGCGGTGGGGGCAGCCCAGCGGTTGGGTCAGTCTCTTTCGCGTGATCACGTTGTCACGCTTGTTGAAACACATGCCGGATCCGAAGACGGGGCGGGCTGGCGCCTGCCCCAAGGCCATGATTCGGAGTCGTATGTCACGCATCTCATCCATTGCGGGGCGTTGCAGGACGATCCCGACACGGACCAGCTGACCTGTCCGATCCCCAGTTTTCAGAATTATATCATCACAAGAGGCGGCCTGGATCCGGATCAGTTGCCATCGCCCCAGGCTTCATGACACAGAACTCTAGGGTTCCACGCTTTGTAGGACTCTCCGGATTGCGTTGGCGAATGTCTTGAAGTTCCGATCTGAAAACCCGAATGGTGGCCTGAATGGCCTCACGCTCATATGTCTCCGAATCAGGAATGAACAATAAATGAAGGCCGTTGTTGTTGGAGGTAAAATGTCCTGTGGAAAACTCGAGGATTCCACTGAAATGCGCTTGTACGATGACGCGCAATAGCCGCCGATGAACGTGGTGTCATCCACCGCCTTCTGGCGAGTCAGGATCATCTTGGCATCGACCCCGACCCGATAGCGGAGTTGGTGTGTCCCATCGGTCACGGCGGCCCGGATGATGTCGGTCACCCGTTCCGCTGGCGCGGGGTCCTCACCCCTGATGGTCGGCACACAGGCGGATCAGCGCACCACAGATCATGCAGCGCCGGCCGCACGGAGTCTTGCTGAATGGCCTCTGGATCTCTTTCTTCGAAGGCAAAAACGATGAGTGGGCTTGAGTTGTTGGCGCGATGCAAGGCATCACCTGACCTCTTTCCTGCGCTTGACGACGCTCTTGCACAAGTGGTCGGCCATAGGCTTTTCACGCTCATGGCGATCGATTGGAAGAGGAATGAGGCGGAACGAATCTATTCCAGCCGCCCAAAGGAATATCCATTGGGCGGCCGCAAGGCCCTTGGAGAACTCACAGACTGGGGAGAAATTGTACTGATCAGTTGCAAGCCCTGGATCGCCCGGACGATTGAGGACATCCGCGGGGCCTTTTTTGACCATGAGCTGATTGCCAGTCTTGGATGTCAATCCTGTCTGAACATTCCCGTCACCAGCACAGACGCATCAGGGATATTGCGGGCTGTCGGAACCATGAATATGTTGCATGAAAACAACCATTTTGGTCCTGAACATGTCGCCAAGGCAATGCCCTTCGCGGCACTTCTGGAGCCGGTGTTGAGTTCATGGGCAGCCGGTTGAGCACAAAAAAGCCTGGCCTTTGGCATCCGACCGGTAGCGCGACCCATCAGATTGAGCCAAGGGCCGGATTGGGAGGATTGGTCGCCACGTATCCGTTGATCACGATCCAATCATAAACAGAGTAAAGTGAAGCATGTGTGGAAGAGACATTCCGGGATGTACAGCCGCATATCCTGCCAGCAGACGCTCATATATACGTTGTTGACTGGTCAGTTCGTGTGTCTCAGACCCATTCCACTTGTTGCTGTTCACTTCAACTTTTCTTAGTTCAGGCGCATGCAGGAAATCATTGGCAAGAATTTTAAACAACAGCTTTGGCTGACGCTGAGTTTCTCGGCACCGCTCATCGGCAGCAATCTGGCACAGGCATCCAAGCAACTGACCGATGCCGCAATGTTGGGACATTACGGCGTTGACGAACTGGCGGCCGGTGTTCTGGCCGGCACCATTTTTCTGATCACATTCGTGGTGGGATCCGGGTTTGCAATGGCGGCGATTCCCCTGGCCTCGGAGGCGCGCGGTGCCGGTCTGACCTGGAAGTTGCGGCGAATTATTCGAATGAGTTTCTGGTTGTCGACAACCTACTGGTTGCTGCTGTTCATGCCGCTGCATCATATTGAAACTGTCCTTCTCTTGCTTGGACAGGAACCAACGATTGCGCGTCTTGCCGGTGAATATATGGCAATCGCGGTGTGGGGCATCTTCCCGGCCATGACTGTCATGGTGCTCAAGAGCTTCTTTGTGGCACTCGGAAAACCCAAGATCATCTTTTGGGCGACTTTACTTGGAGCCCTGATCAATGTTCCCGCAAATTACATGTTCATTTTCGGAAATTGGGGGGCACCCGAACTGGGAATCGCCGGTGCTGCCTACGCCACCATCTTTGCCCATGGGCTGACATTATCTGTCATGCTGCTCTACCTGTTGATTGATGGCGACTGCCGCACCTATTCGTTGTTTGCACGCCTGTGGAAACCGGAATGGAAAATTCTGGGCTCTGTCTTTCAACTCGGCTGGCCAGTCAGTGTGACACTGACTTCCGAAATCGGACTTTTCGCTGCGGGTTCGGTCATGGCAGGCTGGGTTGGCACAATTTCACTGGCAGCACATGGAATTGTCCTCGAGACCGCCGCCTTCGTATTCATGATTTACCTTGGCTTTGCCAACGCTGCGACGGCGCAAGCCGGATTTGCAGTCGGTGCGCGCAGCCGTGCGGCGCTGGGCCGAGTCACCCGGGCGGTACTCACACTCACCGGCTTGACGGTCGTCGTCGTCGTCATAATATTTATCTCCATCCCGGAATTGTTGGTGCGTGCATTTCTTGACACCGAGTCCGAAGGAGCCTCCGAGGTCCTGAGAATTGGCATCACACTTGTTTTCATGGGGGCGGCATTTCAACTCGCCGATGCCTTCCAGGTTGTGGCTCTTGGGCTGCTCCGTGGATTGAGTGATACAAGAATGCCCATGATCATCGCTGCGATCAGCTATTCGCTGGTCGGCCTACCCGTCAGCTATGTTGCCGGATTTGTGATCGGCTGGGGTGCAGTCGGCATCTGGTGCGGGTTCATTGCAGGGCTTGCCATCGCCGCTGTGTGGTTGCTTTTTCGCTTTCGTCGTAAATTGCGCTCCCTGGATTTCTGATCCGCAACTGGCAGTTTGGCCGGGTCGATCTGCTCGCCGCTACAGAGCGGGTGATCGAATTCGGGAGATAAGAAAAGGGCCCGTTTTGAACGGGCCCCTCCTGGAACTGTCAGTGCGATCCGTTCAAGCAGAGTAGTACATTTCGTACTCGACCGGATGGGGTGTGTGCTCAAATTTGTAAATCTCTTCCCATTTGAGTTCACAATAGCCCTCAATCTGGTCGCGGGTGAAGACGTCGCCCTGCGTCAGGAAGCCATTGTCGCTTTCCAGACAACCTATGGCTTCACGCAATGACGAGCAAACCGTCGGGATACCCTCGAGCTCTTCGGGCGGAAGGTCATACAGGTTCTTGTCCATGGCATCGCCTGGATCGATCTTGTTGCGGACGCCATCAAGGCCAGCCATCAACAGAGCGGAAAAGCAGAGATAGGGATTGGCCAAGGGGTCAGGAAACCGCGCTTCGACCCGTTTTGCCTTCGGATTTTCAGTCCATGGAATGCGAACACAACCCGAACGATTACGTGCCGAATAGGCGCGCAAGACCGGGGCTTCAAATCCGGGGATGAGACGTTTGTAGGAATTTGTCGTCGGATTGGTAAAGGCATTGAGGGCCTTGGCATGTTTGAGGATTCCACCAATATACCATAGAGCCTCATCACTGAGGTCAGCATATTTGTTTCCGGCAAAGACGGGTGTATCGCCTTTCCAGACGGACATATTGACATGCATTCCGGTGCCGTTGTCACCGGCAATCGGCTTGGGCATGAAACTTGCGGATTTTCCATAAGAATGGGCCACATTCTGCACTACATACTTATATTTCTGCAGTTGATCACCCTGATTGGTCAATGACGAAAAGATGAGACCAAGCTCATGCTGGCATGACGCCACTTCATGGTGATGTTTGTCGACTGACATTCCCATGAGATTCATCGTTGACAGCATCTCAGATCGCAAATCCTGACCGGAATCAACCGGATTGACGGGGAAATATCCACCTTTCACGCCCGGGCGGAAGCCACTATTCCCCATTGAGTATTCGGTGTCGGTATTCCATGATGCGTCCATCGCATCAATCTCGTAGGAAACCTTGTTCATTTCGTTGGCGAAACGGACATCATCAAAAATGAAGAATTCTGCTTCCGGGCCGAAATATGCAACATCGCCGACACCCGTTGATGTCAGGTAGGCTTCTGCCTTCTCGGCGGTGCCACGGGGATCCCGTCCATAGGGCTCACCGGTATCGGGCTCGACAATGGAGCAGTGGATACATGCGGTTTTTTCTGCATAGAAGGGATCAATGTAGATAGAGCTTGGGTCAGGCATCATTTTCATATCTGACACTTCAATTGACTTCCACCCGGCGATGGAAGATCCATCAAACATGACACCTTCTTCAATGAAGTCGGCATCGACCTGTTCCGCCATCATTGTGACATGCTGAAGCTTGCCACGCGGATCAGTCAACCGAAGGTCGACAAATTTGACCTCTTCATCCTTGATGGTCTTCAAGGCCTCATCAATTCCTGCCATATTTATCCATTCCTTTCTGGTGACAAAAATTCAGTATGGTCGGGATCGCCGAAGACTATAATGCGTCGTCCCCAGACTCGCCCGTGCGGATACGGATTGCTTGTTCAACTGTCGAGACAAAAATCTTGCCATCCCCGATCTTGTCAGTCCGCGCATATTGCTGAATCGCTTCAAGTGCAGCATCAACCTGATCATCTGGAAGAACAACTTCGATTTTGATCTTGGGAAGAAAATCAACCACATACTCAGCTCCACGATACAACTCGGTATGTCCTTTCTGACGTCCGAATCCCTTGGCTTCGATCACTGAAAGGCCCTGCACGCCAGCTTCCTGCAAAGCTTCTTTCACCTCATCGAGCTTGAAGGGCTTGATGATGGCTTCAATCTTTTTCACTTCAATCACTCCTGTGATGATCGCTTCGGATGAATATTCCATGTGGGAATTCACTGTTTCGAAGCAATGCCCAGCACCGCACCCGGCATGGGCAAAGCCGAAACCGATCATGAAGTGCTAAAATTTGTGCAAAATGCACAAGAAATCACCAGGTTTGGTGAAACCATTCGTTAGAGATGCGAATTCGTCTGGTGTCAGGCCGTTTAGCGGTGCCAATTTCCTGATCCGGCCATCAAAGCTGCCAATTGCATGTCACTGCACTATGATCAAAACAGGGCTTTGGTATTGTCGTACTGTGACGGAAAGGAGTCGACTCATGCGCAAGTTGCTGACGTCTGAACAAATGCTGCGCCTGGAACAATCGGCCTTCGAGTCGGGGCGGGTCACGGTGAGGCAATTGATGGAGATGGCCGGAAGAAATGCGGCTCAATCTATCGATCATAAAATGCGCAAACCCGCGGACAATCCACCGCGTGCCGCCATACTGTGTGGCCCTGGAAATAATGGTGGCGATGGCTACGTGGTGGCGCGCCACCTCTCTCAGCTCGGGTGGGATGTCAAGGTTTGGGAAATGTCGGCAGGCCGGTCCGGCTCCGAAGCGGCCGCGATGCGTGAGATGTGGCGACGGGACGGAACCTGTCTTCCGCTTGAGAGTTTCACGGAAAATGATGCGCAGGACATAACAGTCGATGCGTTGTTCGGCATCGGACTGTCTCGTCCCCTGAGCGGCACCGCCGCAAGGGCAATGCACATCGCCATGCGCTGCGGCCGACTGGCGGCAATCGATATTGTGAGCGGGATACACTCAGACAGTGGCAGATTGACCATCGAGGGTAGCACCGATTGGCAACCAGCGGAGATAACCGTGACTTTCGAATGCCCCAAACCCGGTCACTTTTTCGGAATGGGGGGTCAATTGACCGGAAAATTGTTGACTGTTCCGTTGGGATTGGATGCGGAATTGACCCGTCTTGTGGCCAGCGAGGATGTGACGCATATCTGGGGCGTGGGTGAGCTGCCGCATCAATTCCTCGAAAAAGGGGTGTTTGCGCACAAATATCATCATGGTCATGTGTTGACGATGGCAGGGGCAGCGACGAAGGGAGGCGCGGCCCGTTTGGCGGCGCGCGCCGCGTTGCGCGTCGGCGCCGGACTGGTCACGCTCGCGTCACCACAGAATGCATTGGCCGAACATGCGGCACAGCTCAACGCGATCATGTTGACCGCTTGCGATCATCCACGGCAATTGCGGCGGCGACTGCGTGACAGCAGAATCAACGCGGTTTGCATAGGCCCCGCCCTTGGAACTGATGACCGGGCCCGTGCGCTGGTTTTGGAGACTCTCAATTCGCAAACTGCGATCGTGTTGGACGCAGACGCCTTGACGGCATTTTCCAACCATCCGGCTTCTCTTTTTGATCGGTTGCACCGGAACGCCGTTCTCACGCCGCATGGCGGTGAATTTGCCCGGCTTTTTCCGCACGAATCAAGTTGGCTTCGCAGCGAATCCGGGACGAGTCCGGTGACCGCTGTTCAAGCGGCAGCACGCCGCGCGGGTGCAGTCGTTGTTTTAAAGGGTGCCGTGACGATCATTGCGGCTCCGGATGGCGGGGTCGGGATCGTCCCCGCTGTCGGAGAAACTGCGGCGCCTTGGTTAGCAACGGCTGGAAGTGGGGACGTGCTGGCCGGACTGATTGCTGGCTTGCTGGCACGCGGTGCCAATGCTGTGACAGCCGCCTCCGCGGGCGTGTTGCTACATACGGAAGCGGCGCGAAGGTTCGGCCCGGGTTTGATCGCCGAGGATTTGCCTGAATTGCTTCCATCGGTGATACGAACTGTTCTGGCCAAGAAATGACCGGATTCGGACAATTTTTTTCTCGCAACTGCAGACGTCATTTGATAACTGAGCCCGGATTTATTCGCTATGCTGCGGGCGTGGCGGAATGGGTAGACGCACCAGATTTAGGATCTGGCGCCGACAAGGCGTGGGGGTTCGAGTCCCTCCGCCCGCACCAGATTGGGTTGAGTAGACACAATGAAATTTGAAGAAGTCATGAACGACGGTCTGGCACGCCAATATGAGCTGACCCTGCCAGGTGAAGACGTCGAAAAAATGATTGACCAGAAAGTCGATGAAATTGCGCCGCAAGCCCATGTGCCTGGTTTTCGCCCCGGCAAGGTTCCCGTCCACATCTTGAAGTCACGACAACGAACTGAAATTCGTGACATGGTCACTCGAGAGTTGGTCAATTCCGAGTTGCAAAAGCATTTCGAAGATGGTGGCGATGATCCGGTGGAACAACCACAGGTCAGTTTCGACTATCAGGATGGCGACGGTCAGGGATTTAAATGTGTCATCTCATACGAAGTTTTTCCTGAATTTCCGACGATCAATGAGGTCATGAAAGAGATTGAAGTCAAACGCCCTGTCATCATTGATCTCGACGAAGCCGTCAAGGAGGACATGGATCTTCAGTTGGATTCGCTGGGTCGCTATGAAATGGCAGATGCCGATTACAAGGCAGTTATCGGTGATCGGGTGACGTGCCAACTGGCCTTTCAACCGGGCGGTGGCGATGGAAAAACAACGTGGGATGGCCGGCGGGAAGTCATTGCTGATCCCGATTCAGCCGAGATTATTGAAAGAGAATGCGTTGGTGTTTCAGTTGGAGATCAATTCACGTTACCGATGATCGTGCATGATTCTGAGGGCAACGAATTCTCTGATGTCCCGAATGATGCGACAGAGACCGTGGTGAAAATTGATCAGCTGGAACGGCGCGTTCATTTTGAATTGACTGATGAAACCGCGCAACAATTGGGTTACGCCAATCCCGAAGAGCTCAAGGATATGGCGAAAAAGAATCTCGAGAGGCGTTTCCAGGAACAGGCTGAATTGATTGTCAAAAGGCGTTTGCTGGGCGAATTGATGACCGTGCTCGATTTCTCGCCGCCATTGCATCGGGTTGACCGTGTACATACCGCACTCCTCCTGCGGCAGTTGCAGGAACCTGGAGCGGAAGTGGGCGATCTGATGGCAGATGCGATGGAAGCAGGTGATGAGGGTGAAGTTGAGACAGATCACCCAGCACCAGGCGATTCCGGGACAGGCGACGCCATATCAGAGGAGTTGGCGTCTCATCCAGATACAGATCAATCTTGCCCTGACACGTTTGAACAGGGCGTCGCGATTCAGGAGGAAGATGACGGTGGACAAGCCGCTGCCACAGACCCGTCGTCAGAGCATGGCGTTGGGACGAATGATGAGACCGGCGAAAACGATCAACTTGGGACGCCGGAGCAACTCTTGAGAGAGCTCTTGAGAGAGGTTGCCAGTTATCGTGTCGCCAAATCGTTCATTATTGAAGTTTACAGGCGAAAAAACGACCTATCAATCGATTTCAGCAGTGAAGAGGTCCAACAATTTATCAAGAACAATAATGTGAGTTTGAACCAACTGCGGCGTGGACTTGCAAGTGATAAGGGGCTGCAGCGTTTTCGAGATTCAATTCGAACCGCTATGGTTGAGGACCGCGTGATGGAACATATGTTGAGCTGTGTGCAGATCAAAGATGAGCCAGTCGAAAAGGTGGAATTTGTCCAGGAGTTGGAAGCCGCTGCCAGGTTCGAGACACTTTAGAATTTGCAGCTTGAGGAAATCTTGGGAAGTTTTGAGAGAGTCTGGCCATGCGACATCCTGGTGAAACCTTTATGAATACGCTCGTGCCCATCGTCGTTGAGCAAACCTCGCGAGGTGAACGCAGCTTTGATATATTCTCGCGCTTGCTCAAGGAGCGCATCATCTTTGTATCCGGAACTATCAATGATGCGATGTCGACATTGATCGTTGCACAATTGCTGTTTCTGGAATCGGATAATCCGAAGAAAGAAATTTCGATGTATATCAACAGCCCCGGGGGCATGGTCACTGCCGGACTGTCGATCTATGACACAATGCAGTATGTCTCGCCTCCGGTTTCGACTTTGGCTGTCGGACAAGCGGCTTCAATGGGGTCGCTGTTGCTCGCTGCCGGGGCGGAGGGAATGCGTTTTGCGTTACCCAACAGCCGAATCATGCTGCACCAGCCGAGTGGAGGGTTTCAGGGTCAAGCGGCTGACATTTCAATCCACGCCAAGGAAATTCTGGAGTTGAATGAACGGTTGAACCGGATTTACGCCAAACATACCGGGCAGCAAGAGGGGCAGGTGGCAGCGGCATTGGACCGGGATAACTTCATGACACCGGAGGAAGCCAGAGAGTGGGGTCTCATTGACCGCATTGTTGCGGAACGCGGTGAAGATTCAACTGGTACCAGTTCAGCCGAATTGTGAAACCTTGGTTGTTGGGTTATTCTGTCTCATCACGGGACGAGAGAAGCGTACCGTCCAGAGGCGGTTGTGAAACGGAGCAAGGATGGGCAAGTCAAAGGACGGAAATTCGGGTTTGTTCTGCTCATTTTGTGGTAAGAGCCAGAATGAAGTCAAAAAGCTGATTGCCGGCCCCCAAGTCTATATCTGTGAAGAATGTACTGAGCTCTGCATGGATATTGTCCGTGAGCAGACCAAGGACGACTCGCGGACGGACCAGTCATCCAGCAAAAGCCCCAAGGAGATCTATGCGGTTCTTGACGAATATGTCGTGGGTCAGGAACATGCCAAGAAGGTTTTGTCGGTGGCCGTCTACAATCATTACAAGCGACTGCGTCCCACCGCGCGGTCGGGTGATGTTGAACTGGCTAAATCAAATATTCTGCTGATTGGCCCGACAGGTTGTGGAAAAACGCTGTTTGCACAGACCCTGGCACGTATCCTTGATGTTCCTTTCACAATGGCTGATGCAACCACACTCACTGAGGCCGGTTATGTCGGCGAGGATGTCGAAAACATTATTCTGAAGTTGCTGCAGGCCTCTGAATATAATGTCGAACGGGCGCAGCGTGGAATTGTTTATATCGACGAAGTCGACAAGATCACGCGCAAGGCGGAGAATTTGTCCATTACCCGGGATGTCAGTGGGGAAGGGGTGCAGCAGGCACTGCTGAAACTGATGGAAGGCACGATTGCTTCAGTCCCGCCGCAAGGGGGGCGAAAGCATCCTCAGCAGGAGTTCCTGCAGGTCGACACCACTAATATTCTGTTTATCTGCGGCGGCGCATTTGCCGGTCTTGAAAATATCATTGCAAAGCGCGGCACCAAGTCAGCGATCGGGTTTGGCGCGGAAATCGAGGGCGACGAGCGGCGGAATCTTGACCAGCTTTATGGCATGCTCGAGCCTGAAGATTTGCTTCAATACGGACTCATTCCAGAGTTTGTTGGCCGACTGCCGGTTGTCGCAACTTTGCAGAAGCTTGATGAAGATGCTCTGGTCAAGATACTGACAGAGCCAAGAAATGCGTTGATCAGACAGTTTGAACGGTTATTTGAACTGGACGATGTCAAGCTCACCTTCACAGATGAAGCGGTTCGTGCGATTGCGAAACGGGCGATTATTCGCAAGACAGGTGCCCGATCGCTACGTGCCATTCTCGAGGAAATCCTGCTCAATACAATGTATGATCTGCCGCGCACAGACGATGTGGGTGAGGTGGTGATTAACGAAGAAGCCGTCATGTCTTCGTCAGAACCTTTGTTGATTTATTCCGAGGTCGCAAAAAAACCGGCCAAGGCGTCCTAGTCGCCTCGGGCAATTATCATTGTGAATGAATGGCGAAGATCCGAAATCGTTTTTCTGGGCGGCTGACGTGATGTGGCTCAAACGGCTGTTGACTTGGTGGAATGGCCAGACATTGGGGACCCAGATCTTTACCCTGCGCAAGGGACAGCGGGTTGGCGAAGATGAAGATGGCAACCTGTATTTTCAGGATAGAGACGGTCACCGCCGCTGGGTGATCTACAATGGTGAAATGGAAGCAAGCCGGGTGCCAGCCGAATGGCATGGCTGGCTGCATCACACGTTTCATGATCCACCGACCGAGAAACCTCTCCATCACTATCCGTGGCAAGCAGCGCATCGAAGGAATTTGACGGGTTCGAGGGAGGCTACCCGTCCGCCCGGGTCACTGAGCACAGGCTCGCCAACTGTCCCAACCGATTATATCGCCTGGAACCCGGCAGACGCAGACAAGCGGGAGACGGAGAGTTGAGTGAAAATCGACTCGAACTCTTTGTGGGCGTTGTGGTACTGGTGGTGGCGGGGTTCTTCCTGGCCTATCTTTTGCAAGACGAAACCTTGCCGGGTTCGAGTGGATACGGTGTGTCAGCCAGTTTTACCTCGGCCCAGGGTGTGGCGGTGGGAACCGATATCCGGATGGCCGGGGTTCGTATCGGTTCGGTATCAGCGATCAATCTTGATCAGGAAAACTTTGTCGCAGACCTTGAATTATCATTCAATGAAGGAATCATGATCCCCGAAGATAGTTCGGCAACGATTGTTTCCGAAGGTCTCCTTGGAGGCTTTTTTGTCGAAATCGTGCCGGGCGGATCATTTGATTACCTGCAGGAGGGTGACCAGATCATTGACACTCAAGGCCATGTTGGTCTGGTCCAGTTGCTGACAAACTTCTTCTTCTCCGTACAATGAAATTTGCCGTGCTTGTGACGGCAATCACATTGTCTTCCATTGCCTGGGGTCAAGGTGACAATCCAGGAGACCGGGCGTTGGCAGACGACGCTGTGGTCAACGAAACTGAGGTTGATACGGCAAGAGAGGAAGAGGTTGATACGAAACGCCGCGCAGTTGCAGGACAAGCCGCTTTGTTGCGTGGGCTGGATACGATCACCGGTTCTGTCCAGAATGTGGCGGTGGCAGTCGGCAAGTCGACGAAATTCGGTCGGCTGACGATCCGGTTGCATGCCTGTAGATACTGGCCCGAGAATCCGTCAACCCACTCTTTTGCATTTGTTGAAGTCATCGAAGGTGAAGATGCATCGCCAATATTCAAGGCTTGGCTGATTGCCGCATCCCCGGCAATTTCTGCCATGGAGCATCCACGTTATGATATTTGGCTGATCCGCTGCAATGCGGACACCGAGTCCCCGTCAAACTTCTGAGACGTCAGGAGCGAATTGGCAGCCAGTGCATCCTGCAATGCGTTCAAAAAGGCATGACGGGAAATTTCTTGTGCCCCAAATCGCTGCAAGTGCGATGAGATGAATTGGATATCGAGCAGGCGGAAGCCCGTGCGACGCAAATGGTCAACCAGATGAATGAGTGCAACCTGGGAGGCCATGGGACTGCGTGAATACATGCTCTCGCCAAAAAAAGCACCATTCAGGGCGACGCCGTACAGACCACCGACATGTTGTCCTGATGCCCAGACTTCCACGGAATGTGCCAGTCCTGCCTGATGTAACTGTTCATAAGACGTAATGATGGAGCGATTGATCCATGTGCTTGTCCGCTCACTGCAATTGACAATAACAGCAGAAAAGTCGGCATTCATTGTTGCGGAAAATTCCCCACGTCGCACGGCCCGCCTGAGTCGACGCGGTACACGAAAGGTATCAAGTGGCAGGATTCCCCTTCGTGCTGGATTGTGCCAGTCAATGTCGACGTCGCTTCCCTCCGCTCCCATCGGGAAGTAACCGATTGTGTATCCAGCGATCAGAAGGTGAAGAGGAATCGTCGGCAAGCGAATCTGTGCGATGACTTACCAACTTGTCTCATTGAGCCAGGATTCAAGCCAGTGGATATGGTAGTTGCCATCCTGGATATCTTTGTTGGCGCAGAGTTTCTGGAAAAGCGGCGCATTATGTTCAATGCCATCAATGATGAGTTCGTCGAGTGCTTGCGAGAGTTTTGCCAAAGCACTGGCCCGGTCTTCGGAATGTACAATGACCTTTCCGACGAGGCTGTCATACCAGGGCGGAATTTCGTAGCCAGTATACACCGCCGTGTCCATTCTGACGCCGGGTCCCCCCGGGGCATGGAACGTCGTGACTTGGCCTGGACTTGGCCGAAATTCAGGTACCGTTTCGGCATTGATGCGGGCTTCAATCGCATGTCCACGCGTGTTGAGATGATCCTGTTGGATACTCAACCCCTGGCCAGCAGCGACACGAATCTGCTCGCGGACGATATCGACTCCGTAGACGGCCTCGGTCACGGGATGTTCAACCTGCAGTCGCGTATTCATTTCAATGAAGTAGAACGCACCGTCTGCGTAGAGAAATTCCACTGTTCCTGCGCCCGCGTAACCCATTTTGGCAACAGCTTCGGCACATTGAATGCCGATTCTTGCGCGTAAAGTCGGATCAATCGCGGGCCCGGGAGCTTCTTCCAGGATCTTCTGGTGACGGCGTTGCAGAGAGCAATCACGCTCGCCAAGGTGAATCCCATTTCCTTTGCCATCTCCAATGACCTGCACTTCGATATGGCGTGGCCGATCCAGGTATTTTTCAATATAGACTTCGTCATTCCCGAAAGCCGCGAGTGCCTCGCTGCGAGCTTCGGTAAAGGCACCCTCAACCTGATCACGACCCGTCGCGATCCGCATGCCGCGTCCACCACCGCCACCGGAAGCCTTGATAATGACTGGAAACCCGATGTCATTGGCAATTCGTTGCGCATCATCGGATGACTCCACGGGGCCATCCGACCCCGGGACACCAGCAATATTCAATGACTGCATCACCCGTTTGGCTTCAATCTTGTCCCCCATCCTTCTGACATGTTCGGCAGATGGTCCAATGAAGTTAACGCCGTGATCTTCCAGCATTTGCGCGAAGGACGGATTTTCGGAAAGAAATCCATAGCCCGGATGGACCGCATCGGACTTGGTCACGATACAGGCTGACATCACTGCAGATTGTGACAGATAGCTGTCCGCCGATGGCGGCGGGCCGATACAGATCGCTTCATCTGCCATACGGACATGCATCGCATTGGCATCCGCAGTCGAATGGACGGCGACTGCACCGATTCCCATTTCCTTGCACGCGCGAATAATGCGCAACGCAATCTCGCCCCGATTCGCGACCAAGATCTTGCTGAACATTCCGGCTTTGCTCACTCAATGATCGCGAGTGGCGACCCGAATTCCACGATCGACGAATTTTCCACGAGAATCCGGCTCACGGTGCCGGCACGGGGTGCCGTAACATGATTCATGGTCTTCATTGCTTCAATGACGAATAAATGATCCCCCGCTTCCACCTTTTGACCGATTTCAATGAATGGCGCCGCATCAGGTTCAGGTTGAAGATAGACCGTACCGACCATCGGCGCGGTGACCGCACCGGGATGATGTGCCGGATCCGTGGTGTCGGTGCTGTCGAGATCTCTCACCGGATGTCGCGCTGGATTTGTGTCAGTTGGCACCGCGCCGGCAACGGCAGAAGGTGTAACGGGAACAGGGGCGACGGCGTGATTGATTGCCGAAACACGAACACAAAGCTCTTCGCCTTCCTGTTGGCACCGGGTGAATTCAATTTCCCCAAGATCAAGTTCTTTGAGGAGTTCGGCGACCGATCGCACAAAATCGAGATCTTTCTGATCTTTACTCATTGTCGAAAAACCTGTTTCTGCCTTTTGCAGCCAATCTGGTGAAACATCGCGTCATTCCGATCTTGCCCTTTCTTCGGCGATCATTTGGCGCATTTGGTCGAGCGGCGCGTAACCGGGGTGGAGTGTTGATCCAATGACAAAAGCCGGGGTTCCCGAGATTCCCAGCGAGCCGGCCAACTGGTGGTTGGCGATAATGATATTCTCGATATCAGCAGACGCGATATCCTCGGTGAGCACATCCTGATCGATTCCCGTTAACGTGGAAATATTGGCATACAGGTCGCTATCAATCTCGCCATTGAAACCAATCAGAAAATCATGTGCCAGTTTGTAGGCGTCCTGACCACCATTGCGCAGGGCAGCCAGTGCGAGTTTCGCTGAATCAAAGGATTCCTGGCTCAGGATCGGGTATTCTTTGACAATCATCCGGATTCCCGGGTCGGTGGCGAGCAATTCCTGGATTTCAGTATGCGCTTTGCGGCAGTAGCCACAGCGATAATCAATGAACTCAACGATTGTTATGTCACCTTCCGGGTTGCCCCCCTGCCAGGAGTTCGGATTGTTGAACAACAATTCGGCATTGGCCAGAATCGCCTCGCGACTTTGTTCAAGCTCAGCGGCCGCCTGTCGGGATTCGAGCAGGCTGAAAGCCTCTATCAGGATCTCCGGATTGGTCAGCAAATAATCCCGGATTTCCTGACGCAATTGGGCGCGTCCGTCCTCAGAGAGATTTCCAAAATCATGGGAATAAGCTGCAGGCGTCAGCATGCTGAGCGTGACAAGGCCCATCAGGATAACAAGCTTATTCACGAAACGTGTTAAGGCCCGGATCAAGCCAGATCGCTTCGTTCTCATATGTTCGGTGGTCAACAAATTCTTGCCTTTCTGTTTAACGTTCATCAGGTTTCCGCCAATTCTGTCGGTGCGTCCGCGGGCGAATTGTCTTGAGGTGAATGAGCTTCGGCTTGTGGCCTTACCCGCCTCCTGCGACGCTTTCCTGACGTGCTGTTATTCGCACGTTCATTGGAAGATTCGTCTTCCTGCCGAGTCGGTTGTTCCTTGGATACCGCTTCCTGATGAGAACCACTTCTTTTGCGTTGCCGCCGACGCGGTGAACGCGACCGGGACTTTTCCGGGGTCTCTGACGCATCAGCGGTTGTGGTATCGGTATCGCTGGCCGCTGTTGCTGGCTCCGCTTGTGGTTGACGTCGTTTTCGATTGCCTCTGCGATTCGCTTTTTTCCTGTCTGCTCCCTTATCAGAATCTTTGTCTGAATCGGGAGACACCGGCTCAATGTCATTTTTCTCACGGCGTGCTGCGTCTCTTTGATGATGTTGTTTCTGACCACCACGTGTTGCGCGTCGCCGCCGTGGTCCCTCATTCTGTGGCTCACCAGAAGATGGAGAGGCTTCACTTCCGAAGGGTTTCACGGTGAAAAGCACCTTGCGTGTTTCGTCACTGCGGTCAACAGCGCGGCGACTGACACGGCAGATTTCGATATCGCGATCAACGAGGGGTTCGATGCCGGTGATGATGATCGTCGTATCCGTCCGCGATTCGATATCGTGTATTTCCTGTCGCTTGTCGTTGGCCAGGACATTTGCGAAACGCAATGGCACCCGCACCTCAATATCGGTATCCTGGCCATCAGCTGCCAAGATGTCGATTTGCCGGAGTATCTCGACAGCAAGCGCCGCATCTCCCCTGACGCGGCCTGTCCCCCGACATGCGGGACAATCGACGGTTGCAGTTTCAATGATTCCGGGTTTGAGCCGCTGGCGACTCATTTCCAGCAAACCAAATTCTGAAATCGTCCCTAGAGTGATACGCGACCGATCCATTTTGACACATTCCCGCAATCGACGCGTCACCGCTTGATTGTTCTTTGGCTCGTCCATATCGATGAAGTCGATCACAATGATTCCGGCAAGATCACGCAATTTGATTTGCAGAGCGGCTTCCTCGGCAGCTTCCAGATTTGTGTTGAGCGCGGTTTGTTCAAGTGATCCCTGACGCGTGGAGCGGCCGGAATTGACATCGATGGCAACCAGGGCTTCTGTCCTGTCGATGACCAGATAGCCACCGGACCTGAGCCTGACGACAGGATCAAACAGAGCAGTCACCTGGCTTTCAACTCCGTGTTGCGTGAAGATGGGTGTCGTCAGATTATGTTGTTTCACTTTCTTGGCATGCGATGGCATGATCATTTTCATGAAATTCTTTGCCGACTTGTAACCTGCATCACCCTGGACCAGAATCTCATCCATATCTTTTGAATAGTCATCGCGGATCGCGCGCCGGATCAGACTGCCTTCCTCATAGATCCTGGTTGGTGCGACCGATTTCAGGGTTCGTTCACGAATTTCATTCCATTGGCGAACCAGAAAGTTATAGTCGCGTCGAATTTCCTGTTTGGTCCGGCTAAACCCTGCGGTTCGGATGATCAGCCCCGCTTCATTCGGCACGGCGAGGTCATCGGCAATCTCTTTAAGCTTGCGTCGATCAGCGATGTTGCTGATTTTCCGGCTGATTCCGCCCCCGCGGTCGCTATTGGGCATCAGTACGCAGTAGCGGCCTGCCAGGCTGATATAGGTGGTCAAGGCCGCACCTTTGCCGCCGCGTTCTTCCTTGGTCACCTGCACCAGCAGAATCTGACCTTTGCGGATAACTTCCTGCACCCGGTATCTGTGGCGTGGTTTGGTCGGTGCAGCCTTCGGCTGGCCGCTGTCATTTTCTTCCGAATCGCTGTTCTGCCCCGCGTCCGTCGCCTCGCCAGCGTCTTCCTGGGTGAATTCGCCATCTTCGGCATTGACTCCATCGGCGTCTTCATGCTGATCGCCAACCGGGATATTGAAATAGTCGGGATGAATTTCCTGGAACGTCAGGAATCCGTGTCGGTTGCCTCCATATTCAACGAACGCGGCCTGCAACGCGGCTTCGATGCGGACAACACGTGCCAAATAGACATTGCTGGTGATGAGTTGTTTGTCAGTCGATTCAAATTCGTATCCGGTCAGTTTGGATCCATCAACAAGTGCGACGCGCGTTTCTTCCGGATACGCGGCATCGATGAGTAATTTTTTTGCCATTCTTTTCAGTCATTGCTGCCACCTTGCCAGCCCATCCGGGTACAAGCAGTGTGCAGATTCCTCTCGTTTGAGTCAGTGTTGGCCTCGTATCGGAGAATTCAATCTCAGGTGGGGATTGATAAGATCCAGTCATCGATGCCAATCTGCTCAAAATGATAATTACGATCCCTGTTTGTCAGGATTCGCTTGATGATTCCGTTGCCCGACTTGCAGCTGCTGAGCCGCGACGAATCAGACATTCCCCGACCGATATTCTTTTTGGTCGTGCCAATGACAGGCAGGAATCGAATTCCTTCCAACGCCAGATGACGATTTCGCCATGTTCCAACGGTTGGTAATTCATAATAATACACTATTTTGAAACAATTGGCAAGAAAATTTGTCGATATCGAGGCAATCCGTGATTGCAACCTGAGATGATGTCAGCAATCCCGATAATCACCTTCGGTCACGTTATGACACCTCACTTGCGGGATCGTTCCAATTGCACATAATGGGGCAATGGTAGATGTCTGCCTGTCCCCAGAAATGAGAAATGGGTATTCGTGTGAGTTTTGTCCGCACTCTCAGTCCCGGTCGAATCGGGCAATGGTTTTTGCATGGCTTGGCTGGCATATTCAGCTGGGTGGCATTGGGATTGGCTGCGGGACTCCTGATCGTCAATGCCGTGTTGTTTGTTTTTGCCGGTGATCTTCCCGATCATGATCAACTGGCCAGCTATCGCCCCCCAACGATTAGCCGGATTTTCTCAGGGGAAGGCTGGTTGCTTGACGAATTTGCCAACCAGCGGCGCTTGTTCAGCCCGATCGAGGAAATCCCACCCCTGGTGCGAAATGCATTTATCTCGGCTGAGGACAAGAATTTCTATCAGCATCCCGGCTATGATCCTGTCGGGATGCTCAAGGCTCTACTTGAAGCGGCCGGCGGTGAAAGGCTGCGTGGGGCATCGACAATTACGCAACAGGTGCTCAAGAACTTCTTGTTTGATGGGGGGCGTTCGATTGAGAGAAAGGTCAAGGAAATTCTGCTGGCGGGTCGTTTGGAGCAGACGCTCAGCAAGGATGATATTCTTGAACTCTACCTGAACGAGATATTTCTCGGGCAGAATTCCTATGGTGTCACGGCGGCGGCACAAACTTATTTCAACAAGCCGCTTGAGGATCTGACAGTTGCCGAGGCGGCCTATCTTGCGGCTTTGCCCAAGGCACCTTCGCGCTATCACCCGGTTCGAGAACGGGATCTCGCGTTGGCGCGACGAAATTTTGTCATCAGTGAAATGGTTGATAACGGCTATATTTCGTCCGCCGAGGGAGCCCTTGCCCGTCAGACCGAATTGAAAACAGTCATGAGTGGTGACTTTGCCTCGTTTCGCAGCGGTCTCCCACCGCGGAGTTACTTCACCGAAGAGATTCGACGTGAGTTGTCGGGGGAATTTGGCGAAGACGAGTTCTTCAATGGGGGCCTGACGATTCGCGCGACAATTGATGAAGAGTTGCAGGAGACCGCGGCTGCGGTGTTGCGAAACGGCCTTGAAAAGTATGATCGTGAACGTGGAGGGACATGGCGTGGGACTGGATTGCGAATCGATGCGGCGGTTTTGGTTGACGAGACACGATGGCGTACAGCGCTGACAGCGCTGACCTTGCCACGTGATATCCCGGATTGGCAACGCGCCGTCATATTGGATGTCACCGAGGAGGGTGCGGTGCTCGGAATCGAGAATACGCCTTTTGGCGAAAGAGGATTCGTTGAGACGTCTGATTTGGATTGGGTGCGCGCGCCGCGTGGCGATTTCAGCGACAGGATTCAACAAGGCGATGTGGTCTTCGCATCCCGTCGGGCGGATGGAGATTTGTGGACACTCAGGCAAATCCCGGAGATTGCCGGATCGTTCATGGCGATGGATGTGAATACGGGCCGGGTGCTGGCACTACAGGGCGGTTTTTCCTACCAGCATTCGGTTTTCAACCGTGCTTCACAGGCCTCTCGCCAGCCGGGATCAGCATTCAAGCCCTTCGTATATGCTGCGGCACTTGATTCCGGATATTCACCCGCGACCATCGTGATAGATGCACCGATTGAAACGGAAACACCGGAAGGGTTATGGCGACCCAAAAACTCATCTGACCAGTTTTACGGTCCATCTCCGTTGCGCGCAGGGATTGAATATTCACGAAATTTGATGACGATTCGTCTGGCGATCGACGTCGGCATGGAGGAGGTTGCGGATTACGCCGAAACCTTTGGTATTTACGAGGATATGAATCCCTATCTGGCCAATGCCCTCGGTGCTCAGGAAACCACATTACTCAAAATGGTTGCGGGATACGCGATGTTTGCCAATGGTGGTGAGCAGGTCATGCCGACTTTGGTTGACCGGGTTCAGGACCGCGAAGGCAGGACCATTTACCGACATGATCAGAGACATTGTCTCGATTGCACGGTTCCCAATCTCGTTGAAGGGACATTCCCCCAGATTTTCAGTCATCGCGAACGGGTCATCGATCCGATTACCGCTTTCCAGATGACGGAGATGTTACAGGGTGTGGTGCAACGTGGAACTGCACGCCATGCGGTGAAACCCGGTGTTCCGGTGGCCGGAAAAACCGGGACGACAAACGACTCGCGAGATGCATGGTTTGTCGGTTACACGCCGGATATCGTCGCCGGATGTTATATGGGATTCGATGTGCCGCGGAGTCTGGGACGCCATGCCTATGGCAGCAATCTTTGTGGACCGGTTTTCAACGAATTTATCGTCGAAGCGGTGAAACGCTATGGTTCTTCCAGTTTTGAACCCCCTGATGGTGGCATATTTGTTGACATCGATACACAGACGGGTGAACCGCTCTCGAGCGTCGAGGTGGCTGAACGGCCAGAGCGCGCCGTACGCGAGTTTTTTCGCTTGGGCAGTGAGCCGATTGCCGGAACGACGCGAATCGTGGACGGGGGATTTGCCATGGCTTCGGATCTGGGAATTTTCGATCCGGATGCGGCACAGGAAGTTGCCGATCGTGACAATGGTGACGAAGAACAGGAGACTGAGCCGCAGGAGGGGCGTGGCTCATTTGGCTCGTTGTCTTCGGGTGGACTCTACTGAGGCAGGCGGGCAACGCAATCATTGCGAATTCGGCACTGTCATCGTCGAATAGAAATTTGGAGCTTTTAAAGATGAATTGACATACCGCATTATGTTGCGCCAATCTTTCAATAAAAACGCATCATGCTGTATTCTGTCAACTGGTCTTTGTAATCCCCTTATAAATACCTGACTTGTCTGTTTAGATCACGGATCCCGGCTCAACTGCATTGCGCTGACGCCCTTACGCGCCGTCATCACGCTGCAAATGGCAATCATCCAATTCTGCAATAGGATGCAGTCAAGGATAAAAAGGCCTCTGGAATTGCAAAAACCTGCGACAGAGGGTCTCAACTCGCCAAAATTCTGCTTGATATCATCATTACTCAAAGGTAATTATACCATAACCAAGCAGGCTAGTCTATAACTATGGAGTGAGGTGATCCCGATTCAACTGGAGGGTTCGAGCGGTCAAAATTCTGCTTGGGAGAGTCTTGGTCAGAAATGCGTAAGCACAATATCTTTACGCTCAGGAACAGTAATTTGGATAGGGAGACAAGAAAATGAAACAAAGTTTGTTGACCGCAATCGCGGTCATGTTGTCGTCGCTCATGGCAACAACCATGCAAGCCCAAGTGACCGACAGCAAACTGTACGAGGTTCTGGACAGGGGTTATCTTGTTTTTGGCACTGGCTCGACAAACGTGCCTTGGCACTTCGTCAACGATCAGAATGAACTGGCTGGTTTTGATGTTGATATGGGCAGGATCATTGCGCGTGGAATCTTCGGTGATGATACAAAAATCGAATATGTCCGTCAGGCACCGGATGCACGCATCCCGAACTTGCTGACTGACAAGACCGATGTCACGTGCCAGTTCATGACCATCAACACTTCACGGGCGCAGAAAGTCGAATTTACCATCCCATATTATCGTGAAGGCACCGCCCTTATACTCTCAGCAGGAGGGCGTTATCCAGATCGTGAGGCCATTGATGCTGCGATTGCCGAAGGAGATGAAGTTCGGGTTGCTGTGCTGCAGAATGCCGGAGCAGAAGATACTGTCTTTGACGTGATTGAAGATGTCAAGGTTGATCAATATGAGGAGCAGGGCCTTGTCTTTGAAGCGATTGACACGGGTCGAGCTGACGGTGGTGTCGTTGACTTGTCAAATGTACTTTGGCTGGTGAAGCAAAGCCCGGATCGTTACGCCTATGGTGGTGATGGAACGCGTGCATCAAGCTATGGCTGTGCTGTCAAGCCAGGAGATCCGATCTGGCTCAATTTTCTCGATACGGTTTTACGTGAATCTATGAACGGTCGTGACTTCGCTGCATATGCCGATTCCTTTGAATCCTGGTTTGGCATTCGTCCACCAGCACCGAAGATTGGATTCCCAATTGAGTTGCGCTGACTCTGGCATGGTCTGAGCGGCCCTTCTTTTCGAGGCAGCTACCAAAACTGAGGGAGGCAGAGCAGATAGATTATCACTTTAACTGGACTGTTATATTCGAGAGCTGGGACCGATTGCTAATCGGTCTCGGTCTCGGTCTGCATATTGCACTGTCATCTCTTGCGATTGGTTTGGTCATTGGCCTCTTCGCTGCCTTCGCGACAGTGTCAAGGCGGTTGTGGCTTCGGACATTGGTACGGGTTTATGTAGCCTTCCTTCGCAATCAACCTCCTCTCTTGTTAATCTTCTTTGTGTTTTTTGTCCTGCCGCGAATTGGAATCCGGTTCGGGCGGGAGGAGAGTGTCATCGCGGCTCTTGGTCTCTACGCAGGAGCACAGATAACCGAAGTGTTCCGGGCAGCTCTGACGAACATACCAAAGGGTATTTCAGAGGCGGGTCTTGCGATCGGCCTGACACCATCTCGTACGAACGTATTCGTTATTCTCCCAGTGATGTTTCGGAATGCGGTTCCGGCCCTCGGGAACACATTCATCTCAATTTTTAAGGATACATCGCTTGCTGCGGGAATTGCGGTCACAGAACTCACTTGGCAGTCGAGAAAAATCTCCACCGATAGCTTTGCAGTTCTTGAAAGCTGGATTGCGGCTTGCTTGTTATATGTTGCGGCTTGTTTGCTGATTGCCCAATTTCTGCTTTTTATCGAACGCCATCTCCGGATCCCCTAGAGAACAGAAAGGTTTGGCTCAGAGTTGTTTTTAGATAGCCTTAAAATAGCAACACCCTTTCTTTGGGCTGGATTACAGTTAACGGTGATTACCAGCATTTTCGCCATTTTGATTGGAACTTCATTGGGCCTGTTGTTGGGGTTGGCCTCAGCCTATGGTGGGTTTGCACTCCGTGGGATTGTTAAAGTCTATGTTGATATTATTCGCGGTATACCCGGCCTCGTTAAGATCTTTACCGTATTCTACTTGGTGAACGCGGTACTGGCAGATCTGTTCGCTTTCACGCTGTCTGCGATTGCATGCGGAATTTTCGCATTAGCACTTCATTGCAGCGCACAGGTAGCTGAGATGACGCGTGGCGCAATTCTTGCCCTATCGGAAGGTCAGAACGAAGCTGGTAAGGCAATCGGGATGCGTTTCTGGCAGATCCAAATCTCTATTATTTTCCCTCAAGCGATCCGCCAGATTATACCGACCTGGGTAACTTCTGCTACTGAAATTGTGAAGGGAACGACCCTCCTCTCGCTCATATCAGTGCCTGAGTTCTTTATCACAATTCGGGAGGTCGCGGCGCGGGACTTCCTGTATATTGAGTTCTTTGGTTTCGCTATGTTGGTTTATTTCTTGATCAACTTCGCGCTCGAACTGCTCGGCACTCGCCTCGAGCGGCATTTCTCCTATTACTAAGGCCCGTTGACAATTGCCTTGCGTTTTGAGCGCTGGGCGTGTATTTTTGTCGGCATTGCACGTCGAAAAAGGCGGCACGAGCAGACGAGGCAGGTGACAAGATGAATGCAGATCGCACAGTTTTGACGGATGAGATGTGGGCGCGGG